>CAYLTY010000227.1:0-13685 GCA_964386705.1 uncultured Planctomycetaceae bacterium | reverse complement strand
GGCGCTGGACCGCTTGAATCCCGGACTCGATGTCGCCTTCGGCTCCTGGAGGACATGAGACGATTGCCTTATTGGCCGCTCGATAGTCATCGCGAGCGTTGTCTTCGTCGGGAACTTCGCGTCCCAACAAACCCTGAACATCAAAGGGTTCGTCAATCAGTGGGACGAGGCTGATGCAATAGCCGCGATACCCGACTGGCGCGGCGATGACGACCAGCAATGTCACACACGCGAGCACGATCCTGGGCCGCATCCACCACGCAGCGATGCGCTGCAACAGTGAGTGTTTGGCGGGCTCGGGATTCAGCGCGTCGGCCGACATCGCGTACTCCCTTCTGGCGGGACGCTGAGTGAGATCAGGCTTCGGGCAGGATCAGTTCGCCTGCGGCGGCGGAGCGGGAGCCTTTCAGGGGGAGGTTGTCTTCTCGGCGGAACGTGAAGACGACCGAGTATTTCGTCGCGCTGGTTTCGTTGCGGGAAGCGGAGTGCAAAGTGCGAGCATGGAAGAACAGCACGTCGCCGGGGTTCAGTTCGACAGGGATCTTCGTCGCGAGGATCGGCTGATTGTCCGCCAGGTCCGTACGGAAGAAGAGTGCATCGTCAAAACGAAAACGTTCGAGGTTCATGCGGTGGGAGCCGGGGATGACCCACAGGCAGCCGTTCTGTGGGCGTTCGGCACCGAGTGCCAGCCAGGCACTCACGAGGTCCGGGCGGGTGAAGGACCAGTAGCGCACGTCCTGATGCCAGCCGGTTTCGCTGCTGAATTCAGGCTGCTTGGTCATGATGCAGTTGTGATGAGCCAGCGGCATGACCACGCGGCCACCGAGTAACTGCTGCAGCAGACTGACCACGGTGGGATGAGTGATCCATTCCGTGAAGACGATGTCGCGGGCATGAGCCTGTTTCAAACGTCGGACCGTGCGACCACCGACAGAATCCAGCGTGTCGGGAGCACCGGGGTAGCGGACATCTGCTTCAAATTCGACGGGCGGCAATTCGCGCTGCAGATGCTCCAGAGTCACCATGCGCATGCGGTCCAGCCACTCACCGTCCGCGAAGCCACGCGCGACCACATAGCCATGCTGCTCGAAAAAACTCACTTCGGCAGGCGTGAATCGGCCTTCTCGTACCACAGATGACTCAACCGTTGTTGATGCTACTGACGCCGTCGACATTCCAAATTCCATACTGCTACGAACACGCGACTCACGCGAGCGTCAGCCCACACCTCGCCGCTTCCTGACAGCCTATCATCGCCGAATCGCAAAGGCATGGGTACCTCTGCGGGCAATCTTCCCCCGAAGTGCCGGGGGAACGAGGACGACAAGCAGCGGAGCTTTCAGGTTCGAGTCGCGATCCTCTTCATCAGACTCATTTCATGTCGAGCACTTTGACGAGGAAGCCCCACAGATCGGCAACCTCTTCGATGATCTTGGCGGTCGGCTTGCCTGCGCCGTGACCGGCTCGCGTTTCAATGCGGATCAGCGTTGGGGCGTCGCCGGACTGCAACGCCTGCAGTCGCGCGGCGAACTTGAAGCTGTGACCGGGCACCACGCGATCATCTGTATCGGCGGTGGTCACCATCGTTGCCGGGAATTTCGTACCCGGCTTGATGTTGTGATAGGGCGAATACTTCAGCAGCGCCTGGAACTCATCCGCATTGTCGGCCGAGCCGTAGTCGTCGACCCAGAAACGTCCGGCGGTGAACTTGTGGAACCGCAGCATGTCCATCACGCCGACGGCCGGGAGGCAGGCTCCGAACAGATCCGGGCGTTGAGTCATGCACGCTCCGACCAGCAGGCCGCCGTTGCTGCCGCCTTGAATCGCGAGCTTCGGAGTCGACGTGTATTTACTCGAGATGAGCCACTCCGCCGCCGAGATGAAGTCATCAAAGACATTCTGCTTGTTGAGCTTCGTGCCACCCTGATGCCAGTCCTCGCCGTACTCGCCGCCGCCACGCAGGTTGGCGACCGCCAGCACGCCGCCCATTTCCACCCACGCCAAACGGCTGATGGAGAACGCCGGAGTCAGGGCGATATTGAAACCGCCGTAGCCATACAGCAGCGTTGGGTTCTGGCCATCGAGCTTCAGGCCCTGCTTGTGGACGAGAAACATCGGGACGCGCGTGCCGTCTTTGCTCTTGTAGAAGACCTGCTTCACTTCAAAGTCGGCCGGGTTGAACTTCACCTTCGCTTGGCGGAACAACGTGCTGCGACCCGTCGTGAAGTCGTAGCGGAACACGGTGGGCGGCGTGGCGAAGCTGGTGAACGAATAGAATGTTTCGGCGTCCGTCTTTTTGCCGCCGAAGCCTGAAGCCGTGCCAATGCCGGGCAGTTCCACTTCACGGATGCGTGCGCCGTCCAGCGAGTGCATCACAATCTGAGTCTTGGCGTCCTTGAGATAGTTCGCCACGAACGACTGACCGACGAGGCTGACACTCTTCAGTGTTTCCGCCGTCTGCGGAATCAACTCTTTCCAGTTCGCCGGTTCCGGCTTGCGAGTATCCACCGCGATCACCCGGCGGCGAGTCGCGTTCAAGTCTGTCTGAAAGAAGAACACCGGACCTTCGTTGCCGATGAACGTCATTTCGTTGTCGAACGTGGAGACCAGATCGACGGGCTTCGAATCCGGCTTGGTCAGGTCCTTGTAGATCACGCGATACTTGTCGTCGGTGCCCTTCCAGATCGTGACTATCAGATAGTTGCCGTCCTCGGTGACCTCGGAGCCGAAGCCCCATTTGGGTTCATCCGGGCGTTCGTAGATCAGTTCATCCTCAGCCTGCGGTGTGCCCACGCGGTGGAAGTACACCTTCTGGTTCAGGTTGAGCCCCTGAAACTCGGCAGTCGGTTCCGGATAGCGGGCATAGAAGAAGCCTTTGCCGTCTTGAGTCCAGCTCGGCGAGTTGAACTTGATCCACTTCAATTCATCATCGAGCGTTTTGCCAGTGGCGATCTCCATGATCTTCCACTTGGCCCAGTCGGAGCCGGCTTCGGCCACGCCATAAGCGACGTACTTGCCATCATCACTGAAGGACGTACCCGCCAGCGCGACAGTGCCGTCCTTAGAGAACGTGTTCGGGTCCATCAACACGCGAGCGGGAGCGTTCAACGAGTCCTGCACGTACAAGACGTCCTGGTTCTGCAGGCCCGAGTTGTAGGAGTAGTAGTAACGGCCGCCGTGCTTGGACGGCGCGCCAAAACGTTCAAAGTCCCAGAGTTCCGTCAGGCGCTTCTTGATCGCTTCGCGTTGCGGAATCTTTTCCAGGAAGCCGAAGGTTTCCTTGTTCTTGGCTTCGACCCAGTCGGCAACGTCTTTGGACTTGCGGACGTCGTCTTCAAGCCAGCGGTAGGGGTCCTCGACTTTGACGCCGTGATACTCGTCGACGTGACTGACGGTCTTGGTCTTTGAGTACTCAATCCGAGGCTCAGCCGCCATCACGACTCCTTTGCCCATCAGGCACACGGTGACTGCAACCAACAGTGCGCGTTTCATGAACATCGCTCCTTCATCACTCGTCAAAGCACAGAACCTGCCCTGTCCGCAAAATCCGCGGCACGCACCATAGAAGCCCCGCGACTCAGCGGCTATCGAGCGGCGAGGTTTCATACCGGCGGAGTGCGGGAACCGGCCGCTCGCCCTGATTCTCGTCCACACAGACGCGAATTCTGCCTGCGGTCCTTATGCTGCGTGTCGGCAGGCTGAATCAACTCAGGGCACTTGAAAGGACGACATCTTGCGGATTGCTTATCTGGACTGCGCCACTGGCATCGCCGGTGACATGACATTGGCCGCTCTGATTGATGCTGGAGTTGATCCGCAGGCCATTCGCCGGGGCATTGATTCGCTCGGTCTCAAAGGCGTGAAGGTGAAGGTTGAGTCCGTGATGCGCTGCGGTTTTCGCGCGACGCACGTGAAGATCGAACATCCCGAGCAGCACGCACATCGGCATCTGAGCGACATTGTCGAGTTGATTGATGGGGCCTCGGAGCTGACCGATTCGCAGCGGCTGATCGCCAGGAGCATCTTCGAAGCCGTGGCAGAAGCCGAAGCCAAAGTGCACGGCTCGACGATTGACGAGATTCACTTCCACGAAGTCGGTGCCATCGACTCGATCGTGGACATCGTCGGCGTGGCGATCGGCTTTGATCTGCTGAAGGTTGACCGCATTCTCGCCGGACGCGTTCCGACAGGCCGCGGAACCGTGCAGATCGCTCATGGCGCGTGCCCCGTCCCAACGCCCGGTACAGCTGAGTTGCTCAAGGGTATCCCGCTGATTGACGTACCGATCGAAGCCGAGCTGACGACGCCGACCGGTGCGGCCATTCTGAAGGTGATGGTCGAGGACTTTGAACCGATCCCGCCAATGACCATCGACGCGATTGGTTACGGAGCGGGCACGCGCGACTTTCCGGGTCGAGCCAACGTGCTGCGGTTGCTGGTCGGCGAGGGACAGATTCCCGAAGAGACCGACTACGTGGCCCTGCTGGAAACGAACTTAGATGACGTGAGCGGAGAAGTCATTGGCTATGCGACACACCGCCTGTTGGCTGAAGGGGCGCTCGATGTCTTCACCACGTCAATTCAAATGAAGAAGGGCCGCCCGGCGGTGTTGCTCAGCGTGCTGTGTGAACCAGCCCGCGTGGCTGAGTTTGAATCCATCATCTTCCAGGAAACCGGCACGTTCGGCATTCGTCGGCAGCGGCTGGAGCGTTCGATTCGCCGCCGCGAGGAGCTGTCGCTGGACTCGGAAGAATGGGGGACGGTGAAGGGCAAGCTGGGCTACCGCGAGGGCGAGGCCGTGGCGTTCAAGCCTGAATACGACGCCTGTGCCAAGATCGCGCGCGAGCATCAGATTCCGCTGCGCGACGTCTATCGAGCCTTGGAAGCGTGGTTTGAATCGGAGGCCGAACACGGTCACGACCATGACCACGATCATGGCGAGTGCGGCGACGATTGCGGTCACGAACACGATCATGACCACTGGCACGACGACGGCGCCGCTCATGATCACTCACATGACCACAGCCACGATCATTCGCACGATCACAGTCATGACCATGATCATCCCCACGATCATGACCATCATCGGCACTAGCCCGTCCCAAACTTCCCTCGCCCCGGCAATCCGGGAAAGAGGGGAGCGATGGATGAATAGTTTCTCAGCATCACCAGTGACGCACCGACCATCGAGAAGCTGAATGATTCGCGTTCTGTTGTTAATCCCGACGCTGGATCGCAGTGGGGCTGAGAAGCAGCTCACGCTGCTGGCTTCGGGATTGCCGCGCGATGAGTTTCAGGTCGAGGTCGTGGCACTGACGCGCGGCGGTCCCTATGCAGACACGCTCACCGAGCACGGGATTCCGGTCACCGTTATCGGCAAGAAGTGGAAGTTCGACCCGTTTGCTTATCGACGGCTCAAAGAGTTCGTCGCGGAAAAACAGCCGGACATTCTGCATACGTGGCTCTTCGCGGCGAATGCCTATGGGCGCCTGCTGGTCGGTCATGCGGATCGTCCGAAAGTCATCGTCTCCGAACGCTGCGTGGACTCGTGGAAGAAGGACTGGCAACTGTGGTTCGATCGCCGCTTGATCGACCGCACCGCGAAGCTGATTGGCAACTCGCAGGCTGTGATCGACTTCTATAAAGAGTTGGGTGTTCCCGCTGATCGCACGGCCGTGATTCGCAACGGCATCGAGCCGTTGCCCGCGCCCACGCGCTCACGCGAATCGATGCTGGCCGAGTTCAATATTCCGCCGACAGCTCGCGTGGTGACCTACATCGGTCGCATCGCTCAACAGAAACGCCTGCAGGATTTGCTGTGGGCGTTCGCGCTGCTGAGGAACTGTGCCGATCACGAAGTCTACTTCCTGATCGTCGGCAGCGGTCCCGAACGGGCGGCTGATGAGCAGTTCTCGCAGCGCGTGGGCTATCACGACTACGTGCGGTTTGTCGGACATCGTTCGGACATCAGTGACATCCTGAATGCCACCGATGTGTTCTGGCTGGCCAGCGAGTTCGAAGGCCAATCCAACAGTCTGATGGAAGCGATGTCAGTCGGCCTGCCGGTTGTGGTCAGCGACATCGCCGCCAATCGCGAACTGGTAAATCACGAGGTGACGGGCCTGGTCGTGCCGATGGGCGATCGCCCGGCCTACACGCATGCCACGTGGCGGTTGCTCTCCAACCCCGAGCACGCAGAACGCTTCGGCCGCGCCGCCGCTGACAAGATGCGCACCGAGTTCAGCGTTGCCCGCATGATCAACGAACACGCCGCCGTCTATCGCGAAGTCGCATCGCTGCCGAGCAGTCAACCGGCAGAACCTGCTTCGTAGGGGCGGCCGCAGGATAGTTGCTGATTGCTCCCAGAACGTCCTTTCGCCGAGCGAAAAGGGACTATAAGCCGGCTGAGGACTCCGTGCTGCGAATTGCCATTCAGGCCCGAGAACGTTGTGGGCTAAGGTTCGCGTCTGGGATGACTCGAACGCACGCAGAAAGGGGCCGCATGGCAGCCGCTAGTCAACATACCTGGCGTTTCTTCCGAGCTGGTGGATTCGATCAGGTGAGGCTCGATACCGGAGCCGACCTCGCCAATCTGGAATACCTCGATCAGAAACTCTGGGTCGCGCTGAGTTGCCCCACGCGCGGCATTGAGTTCGACGAGAAGACGCTGGACCTGATCGACCTCGATAAGGACGGCCGCATTCGGTACGTCGAGATTCTGGCAGCGACGCGTTTCGCCTGCAGCCTGTTGAAGAACCCGGGCGAACTGCTGAAGAGTTCCGTGTCGCTGCCACTGTCGGCAATCAGCGACAGCACTCCCGAAGGCAAACGTCTGCTGCAGTCGGCTAAGCAGATTCTGAATGATCTCGGCAAAGGCACTGCCATCGCGATCAGTGTGGATGACACGTCCGACACGACGAAGATCTTTTCGGCGACGATCTTCAATGGCGACGGAATTGTGCCCATTGATTCGACCACGAATCCCGTCACTCAGGCCGTGCTGCAGAACATTATGGATTGCATGGGTGCTGAGAACGATCGCAGCGGCAAACCGGGAGTGAATCAGGCCAAGGTCGATCAGTTCTTCGGCGAGATCGCCACGTACACCGCCTGGAATCAACAGGTCGAAACCGACCCGTCCATTCTGCCGCTGGGCGATCAGACGAAAGCTGCCTCGGATGCGCTCAATGCTGTTCGATCAAAAGCTGAGGACTACTTCGCCCGCTGCAAGCTGGCGGCGTTCGATGCCCGATCAGTGGCGGCGATGAACCTGACGGAAGAGGAGTATCTGCGACTCGCTTCCAAAGACTTTTCGTTGACTGCGGATGAGGTGGCCCACTTCCCTTTGTCACGGATTGATGCCAATCGTCCGCTGCCGCTGACTCGCGGTCTCAATCCCGCGTGGGAAGCTCGTATCGCGGCTTTTGTGACAGAGACCGTGCAACCGATTCTCGGCCCGCGCGAAGAATTGACCGAGGCCGACTTCGCCATAGTTACCGCCAAACTGGTGCCCTATGACAAGTGGCTGGCGGCCCGTCCCATGACGTCGCTCGACAAGCTGGGGCCACAACGTGTGCGCGAGATTGAACAGCTCAATGCCAAGCCGGAAATTGACGGCCTGCTGGCCGAGGACATCAGGCTCTCAGAGTACAGCCAGCAGATCGAAGCCGTTGATAAACTGGTGCGACTCAATCGCGATCTGTACCGGCTGCTGTGCAACTTCGTGAACTTCCGCGACTTCTACTCGCGTCAGGAGAAAGCCATCTTCCAGGTGGGCACCCTGTATCTCGATCAGCGGGGTTGCGAGTTGTGCGTGCGCATTGAAGACGTCGCCAAGCATGCCACTTTGGCCGTCTTGAGTCGGGCGTATCTGGCTTACTGCGAGTGCTCGCGACGTTCGGGCGATATTGAGAAGATGACTATCGTCGCCGCCTTCACGGCTGGCGATTCTGATTATCTAATGGTCGGTCGCAACGGTGTCTTCTACGACCGCAAGGGGCGGGATTGGGACGCAACCATCACCAGAATCGTTGATAACCCGATCAGCGTCGGTCAGGCGTTCTGGGCTCCGTACAAGCGTGCGATGCGCTGGATTGAGGAGCAGATCACCAAGCACGCTGTTGCCGCTGATGCCGCCGCCACCAACAAACTCACCACAACCGCAACGACCGTCGGAACTGCCGCGACGACCACTCCTCCGCCAGCGACTCCGGGTCCGACTGTCGTACCGCCGGCGAAGCCCAAGTTTGATGTCGGTGTCGTTGCCGCTCTGGGTGTCGCGATTGGCGGTGTCACAGCCGCCTTTGGAGCCATCCTGCAGGCCTTCTTCGGACTTGGCCCGTGGATGCCGATCGGCTTTGTGGCTGCAATCTTCCTGATCTCGGGGCCCTCGATGCTGGTGGCCTGGCTGAAGCTCCGGCAGCGCAACCTCGGTCCGATTCTGGATGCGAACGGCTGGGCGGTGAACTCGCGAGCGTTGATCTCTATTCCGTTCGGCGGAGTGCTGACAGCGGTCGCGACGCTGCCGCTGGGAGCCCGGCGCGACATCTTCGATCCTTACGCGCCGAAGAAGTCGGTGTGGAACTGGGTCCTCACGCTCCTGCTGTGGGCCGCGACGTTGGCTGTTCTGGGAGGAGCGTTCTGGAACTTCGGCGGGCTGGAGCAACTCGCTCCCGGCAAGTTCCCCAAGAGCCAGTGGATGCTTGAAAGGGAGAAAGCCGACCAGGCCGCGGCTGAGAAAGCGGCTGCACAAGCGAAGGCCAAAGCGGCGAAGTGATAGGACAAAAAGCCAAGAGGGCCAGCAACTGCTGACCCTCTTGTTCATTCATCAACTATTCAAGTTACTGCTTACGAACCGCAGGCGGGTTTCGGGCAGCAGGTCTGAACCGGCACGCAGCGAGTCACGCAACGTGGCACGCAGATCGTTTCGGTGTAGGGCACCTGACGTTGCACGGTGCGGGTCTGAGTGACGTAGCGAGTCTCGCAAACCTGACGGCAGACTTGATAAGGCACCTTGCGGGTGTGGACTTCCTTCTGCATCGTGCAGGTCGTGTAAGGCACCTTCTGAGTGCGGGTTTCCTGCACCGTCGAGCAGACCGTGTAAGGGATCTGACGGGTACGGGTTTCGCAGCGGCTGGAGCAGACGGTGTAAGGCACGCGGCGAGTACGGCATTCCTGACGAGTCGAGCACACCGTGTACGGCACCTTCTGCATGCGGCACTCTTTCACCACGTGGCAGGTCGTGTAAGGCACACGACGAGTTTGAGTGCAGGGCTGCATCTTGCAGACACTGTAGGGGACGCGGCAGGTCTTGGTTTCATACTCCATGCGAGTTGTCGAGATCGTCTTCTGCTCCATGCGTGGCACCCAGACCTTCTTGCAGGTCGTGGGACCTGGGCAGCAGACTTGTTCTTGCTTCGGGCAGCCAGGGCGATAGACCTGAGTGCAGCGATTGCAATCCCACTGCCACGAGCCGGGTGTCTCCACGCAGCGCGTGGTGCAGGTCGGTGGGCACTGTTGCACGATCGTCTGCCATTCGCCGCCGCAAACATCCACAACACGGCACTCCACCACGGGCTTGCAGACGGTGTAGCACACGTCTTTGTAGCACGTTTCGGTGTAGGGCTTGTAGGTGGTGTAGCACTCGTCGCGATAGCAGGTCTGAGTGACCGGCTTGCAGACTTCGTACGGGACTTCGCGGTAGCACGTCTGATAGGTCGGGACGCAGACGGTATAGGTCTCGTCGCGGTAGCAGGTCTTGGTGACAGGAATAGTCACCGTGTAGGCCTCGCAGCGGTACGCGGTCTTCGTCACTGGCCTGCAGACCGTGTAACACTGGTCGCGGTAGCAGGTGTTGTAGACCGGCTTGCAGGTCTCGTAGCACTCGTCGCGATAGCACGTCTGGTAGACGTTCTTCGTGCAGTTGACGGGTACTTGCTCGCACACCTGATCGCAGACGGTGCGGTACTTGGTGACGCACTGCTTGTCGTACACGATCTCCTGCACCGTTTGATATTGAGTGCAGCAGGATCGAGCCCCGCAGTAGTCGCCCGCCGCGGCGCACGAAGGAGTCGGGCAGCAGGAGTAGCTCGACGCACCGCAGTATCCAGCCTGCGCGGTCTGACCGAAGCTGACGGCGAGCGCTGCTATCAGAACAGCAATCCAGGTTGCCGATTTCATGGGAAGACTCCTCGCGATCCACCTGATGCGAAACGGGTATCGATGAGGGATCTCTGAGAACTGGCATACTCAGAGGAAATTCCCTCGGACGAACGCACAACCGCCAGAGCCATCCGCCGGTTGCGAAAATTCGTCCCCTTCTTGTTCGACATCGGACGTTTGTCGCTTGAAACAACCCGCCTCGTTGCAGGTTGCCACACGGATGAAATTCCAACGTCACCTACGCAGGCGTCACAGACCACACAACCGGCTGAAGCCATGAACGTAAGGGAAGGCAAACTGGAGCCTGCAGGTCATCCCTGCGGCCGCGCAGAAAAACATTCAAGCGGCGCGTCTCAACGACCGACAGCCCGGCGCGCACCGGGCGGAAGTCCGCCGAGATCGGCGCGACGAGGACGCGCAACCGGGGCTCGCCTGAGTCCACTGAGCCGTACATTGGTAATTGCGCGGAAGCATGATTGGGAGGGCGAGGCCGAGCCGGGAGCTTGTGGCAAGGTTGATTCGCGCATGCGGCTCGGCAGGAGCCTCGCCCTCCCGGCGCAAATACCCTCGTGAAGATCAGCAATCGAACCCCGTCGGAGAGGATCAGGTCTCTTCGGGGACGTAGTTGATCTTCACGGGCGAGATCGCAGCGCGGAGAGTTGATCGCATCTTGTCGAGCGAGGCCGGTTTGCCGGTGAAGCGTTCGAACTGGCGCGCAGCTTGCCGCACGAACATTTCGATGCCGGTCACGACTTTGCACTCGCGCTGCCGGGCGTGCTTGATCAGCAGCGTGGTCTCCGGATTGTAAACCGTATCGAAGACCAGCATGCCCGGTGTCAGCCAGTTCTCGGCGAATGGTGACGCGTCCACATTGGGATGCATGCCGACCGGAGTACAGTTCACGAGAATACTGGGATCGACAGCGCCGCGGTTCTCCCACGAGCAGTGCGTGCAGCCGAGTTCGTCGGCCAGCACGGTCGCTCGCTTATGCGTGCGGCTGCAGATTGTGACGATCGAGCCGTTACGCACGAGTGCCAGTGCGATGGCGCGCGCGGCGCCGCCGGCGCCGAGCACCAGTGCTTTGCGACCCATCAACTTCGCGGGCTCAGGTTCGCTCGGATCAATCCCCTGCAGAATGGCTTCGAGCGCCGCGTCGTAATCAGTGTTGGATGCTTCCCAATCGCCCGCCTTGTTGCGGTACAGAGTGTTCGCGGCACCGATGGCCTGCACAGCGTCATTGGAATGTTGAGCGAACGCGGCCGCAGCTTCCTTGTGCGGAATGGTGACGCTGAAACCTTTCACGCCGAGCCAGTCCAGGTCGCTCAGTGATGCGGCCAGCGTCTCGGCTGGAATACGGAACGGAATGTAGACCGCGTTGATACCAGCAGCTTGCAGCGCAGCGTTGTGAATCAACGGGCTGAGGCTATGACCGATTGGATCGCCGACAACACCGAACACCGCACTTTGAGCGTTGATGTCGTCGTAGTGATAGATGTCCCGCATGTCCTCGAAGACGATCTGGCCGGGTGCCAGTTCGCGATCGCGGCTGAAGGTCGCGTAGGTCAGCGGTGAGCCATACTTGCCACAGAGAATGCGGCTCGGCAGGCCGAGTTCACCCATGCAGAAGCCAGCCGTGGGAATGGTGGAGTCGGCCACCAGGCGCAGCATGCGAGTCACGTCGCCCGGCGAGTTGGCCATCGTCACGATCTTGATGATGTCCGCGTCGAGCTTGCTGATCTGCTGATGAATCGACGCGAGGTCTTCGGGCGTCTCATCGAAGTTGTGATAGCTGACAATTCGTTTGGTCTTGCCGTAGCGCGGAACGCTGCGCGCGATGTCCATCTCGAGATCGACGTACTCAACTCCCGCCACAATGGCTTGCCGCAGGATCATCATGCGCTGGTCTTCAGCGCCGCGCCAGTGACCTCGATCTGCCTTACGGCGGCAGGTCACGATGACCGGTGTCGGCCGATCTTTGATCAGGCGATTCAGTTCAGGCAGGCTCTGCAGCCAGTCCAGCCGCAACTCGACCAGTTGGGCTCCGCGTTCGGCGAGGGCCTTGTGTTCGTCGATAACTTTCAGATGGCGCGTACGCCCAATGCTGACGCAGATCATGGTGCTCGTCTGATGTGATGAAGTTCACGAAGTGATGCCGTTAGCGGCAGCAGAATGATAGTGACCGCTCAAACCCGGTTGGAACGCACCGCCCGCCGACTTGCGGCCATTTGGGAATCTTTCAAAGCTGATGACACGAAGTTGGCAAACTTCGCTCTGTCGATTCATTTCACTCGAAAGGCTGAGCATGCATTTGTACGAACTGCCGTGGCCGCGCGTCGCGTCGCTGTCGAAGGATACTCCCGTTCTGATTCCGATCGCCGCGCTGGAGCAGCACGGGCACCACATGCCGGTTTTCACGGACAGCCTGCTGTGCGGCGAAGTCACCCGCCGCGCTCATGAACGGCTGAAGGACAAGATTCTGATGACGCCGCTGCAGTGGCTGGGCAACTCGGAGCACCATCTGGACTTCCCCGGCACGATGTCGGCGTCGCCGCGCGTGTATCTCGACCTGCTCCGCGACATGGTGGAGAACTTCCTGTTCGTCGGTTTCAAACGCATCGTGCTGATCAACGGACACGGGGGAAACATCGTGCCCGCTCAGCAAGCCCTGTTCGAGATCCGGCAGAAATACCGGGCTCGCCACGACCTGCTGCTGGTCTCGGCAACGTACTGGCTGCTCGGCGGCAAACCTCACGAAGTCAACAAGGACATCCACCAGCATCAGGTCGGTCACGCCTGCGAACTGGAAACGTCCATGATGCTGCGAATCCGTCCGGACCTGGTTGGTGACATCTCCAATCTGGAAGAGGTCGGCTTCGGAACAGGGGCTTCACCGGGCAATCGGGCTTGGATCACTAAGGACCGCACCGTGCCCGGACACATCGGACATCCGCGTCTGGCGACCGCCGAAAAGGGTGAGACCTGCTACGAAGTGTTCTCGAACGATGTCGTGAACCTGATGGAGCGCACGCTCGCCTGGAACGGTCAGAGTTGGGATCTTTAGAGCAGTTTGAAGTGGAGCGGTATCTGCTTGGTGGCCCGCACTCTCCGCGTGCGGGTTTCTTGGGTCCGTCGGCACACGGAGAGTGCCGACCACAGTATGGAAGCCCGCCACAACGGCTCGTCGAGAACGTGCCCCACGCGATTCAGAAGGCCGCCAAACCTCGAAATCTGATCCGGCAGCCCGACAAGCGGATTGCCGGATTCTCCAATTGTCGCAATGGTATGAGATACAGGACGTGCCGGATTGCGAGCTGGGATGCGTCGCAGCAGCTTTGTCGAAAATGCCATCTAGGAAATTGCGTGCTGTTGAGATTGGTGATTTCTCGCACGGAGGATGTCTTGTAGATTGATTTAACGACGTTCCTTCTCATTCCCCAGAGTCACGGTCATGGCCTTACGGCTGATACCTCTCGACGGCGGCAAAGCAATCAAACTGGATAAGCCAGTGCTGCTGTTTGGCCGCA
>CAYLTY010000226.1:0-13831 GCA_964386705.1 uncultured Planctomycetaceae bacterium | reverse complement strand
CACCGGAGCCATGTAATCCGGTGTCCCCATCACGCTGCCCATCGTCGTGAGATGCGCTGCCGTCGAACTGAGCCGGAACGCGCTAGCGTCCGGTTCGGCATTGGTCGCAGCATTCGTCTCCGAACCCGACGCTAGCGGGTTCGGACTAATGCAGCCTGCTGCTGCCTCTGCGAATCCCGCCAAGCCGAAATCCAAGATCCGTACTTGCCCGCTCGCCGCAAGCATCAAGTTGTGCGGCTTAATGTCACGATGCCATCCCCTTCTCGTGAGCGTGTTGCAGTCCTCTCGCCGCTTGTCGAATGCACTCGCACGCTTCAGCGGCGGACATCGGGCCGCGCTGCTTCACCACGCTGGCGAGATCCGTACCCTCGACGAACTCCATCACAAGGAAGTGAGCATCGCCCGCCTGCTCGGCGTCGTGAGCGGCGACGATGTTGGGATGACTCAGCTTTGCCGCCGCCTGAACCTCGCGACGAAATCGCTCGACCGCCTGCGGATGGCGGACCAGTTGCGCGTTGATCACCTTGATCGCCACCGGACGATTCATCAGCCGATGCTCGGCCCGATACACGCTCCCCATACCACCGCGACCGATCAGTTCGACGATGCGATAACGCGAATGATCGCGTAGTTCGGCAGGCAGTTCTTCCGCATCGATTGTCTCGCCCGATTGCACGAGCACCGTGGCAGCGTCCGTAGGATCGGCACTCTTTCCAATCTCTGCTTTGTCCGATTCGGTGTTGTCGGCCAGGCTCTCCGAACGAACGAGAGTGCCCATCCTAAGACCAGACTCGTGCGATTTCGCGACCCGCAACAGCCCGACGAACGTGTCGTCCTTCAAGTCGAGCAACGTCTCACAGCACTCGCGGCAGCCTTCGAGATGCTGCTCGATCTGTGACAATTCGTCAGCCGGCAGCTTGCCCTGCCCGAAGGCGATCAGTTGCTCTTTGTTCGGATGGGCGAAAGTCATGGCGAATCCTTGTGAGTAATCGCGAGACGTATGTCAATTGGCCACCAGACGACCGGTTTTGTCGCTTCTGAGTATGGGAATGATCCTGCGCTCCATCGGCTGCGGACGGAAAGTGCATATCGCAGGCGATTCTTACAGCAGTCTTGATGTTTCGACGAAATCGTCGGAACTACCGACACAATCAGATGCAGCGTCAACAAGACCAGGTGTGGGCTGAGCCTGAAAATCTCTCGTCGTCAATCAACCCCGCCGCTTCACTCCGCAAGGCACTGAGCACGCGGCTGCGGGCGACATAGACCGAATTAAGCGACAGCCCCAGTTCTGCGGCGTCCTGATCGGCTCGCTGGCCGTCGAAGACCTGCCGATAAAATGCGTCCCAGGTTTGGGGCTCGAATCTCGACCGGGTTAGCTCCAATAATTGCACCAGCACATGCCGGTCATGTTCGAGGTTCCATTCACGGCTGGCGTTGCTCGAATCATCAGCAAGCTGCTCGATCCATTCGGCCCAGGTGCTGCATCCCGCCACGAGCGGCCGATAATGGCGCGACCGCCAGAAGTTTCGCAGCCGATGCACATGGATGGTTCGCAAACAACACCGAAACGCCCCCGCCCGCCCGGGGTGCTGGAATTTCGGCAGCTCGCGCGACACCGTCAGCAGTACATCCTGCACGAGATCCTCCGCGTCGGCCGCTTGTACCTCGTAACGACTCAAACTCGCGTGCAACAAAGGCGAATAAATATCCGCCATCCGCCGCCACGCTTCATCGTTGACATCGCCTCGTGCTCGGTCAAGCAAACTCAGAGAGGTCTCGTTCACCATGCCCTCTCTTGTGGGTCAGCGGAGGCCAGATAGTCCGGATAAGACAGACGCTCACGATCCGCCTGTATCAACCCGAAGCGATTCATGATGGTTTAATACGCGGCTGATAAATGGGGCGTCAAACGGAGGCTAACAAGAATTGCAAAGCCTTTCCTAAGCTGGATCCGATTCGACCGAACCCCGGCGACCAGTGGCCAACACCAGATTCCAATGTGTCGAAATCGGCCCTGGAGTTGGAAGTAGGTCAGGTTGGTGGTCTTGAAGGCTTACCATCGGGGTAGTTGGAACGAAAGTGATGACAGCCCTTTGATATCAACCTCTGAAGGAATCAAGTGGTGACTGGGCATTTCTTTGCTTGGTACAACGATTTTGTCCGGTGAAGCGGAGTTCGGCTCTGCGGGGACGCAACCGAACGAGGAATAACCGGGCCGACGGTGCGCCGAGGCGCACGCAGCCCCAGCGCAGACTCCTGTCTGGGGCTGCTCTTATTCTCGTTGGATTACAGCCTCGGACACCGAAGCCATGCCTTGGAAAATCCCG
Source organism: uncultured Planctomycetaceae bacterium (assembly GCA_964386705.1). Lineage (GTDB taxonomy): Bacteria > Planctomycetota > Planctomycetia > Planctomycetales > Planctomycetaceae > AM-0621. The sequence goes on along the minus strand of CAYLTY010000226.1, from coordinate 11,501 downwards.
CGGGGCCGGGGCAGTGCCCCTGGCTGCGGTGGTACAATCGACCGGTCTATTTCATCCGAGTTGGATTAGATTAAAAGAACTCGGTGGGGCGGCCCTATTCGCGGTTGCTTCACTTCCGTTTACGAGTCCGCGTTGACGCTGCTTTCCCAGCACACGCTGGCTTATGCAGATCCAGCACGAACTTAGCGAGCTTGAGCTTGCCAAGCATTCGTTGTTCACCAGCGGGAGGTCGAGTGCCGTCGTTCGAGCGGAGAGTAGCGAGACGACCGATAAGTCAGTTTGCGTGTAGACATGGACTCGGATTCCAGCTTTCGTCCCTGCTGAGTGACGCTTAGTTCTTGCTAGCACACTCCCTGAGGTCTTCTACTGGGTAATTGCCACCCGAACCAGAATGAGACGCACCTGCATCGCTCCCGAGGGGCGGTCCAATCACGGTATAGGTGGCGGAAAAGTGAAGCGCCAAAGACGACTCCAACGTCATCCACTCGATATGAGAGAAATGAAACGATGTTAAAGATGCGCCATGTATTCTTGAGTCTGGCTACGGTCACCTTGATCAATGCTGGCCAAAACCAAGCCTCGGCTGCGGACATCACCGATTTCGTTCGTGAGCCGGTTCGAATGGTGAGCCCTTTCGTTCCTTTTGTTGATGTCTCTACGGCCGTCCCCACCACGAACGAAATTCTCGCGGTCCCGACCCCCAGTCGAACTAACCCGACCGCCTATCCCGTGGATGTCGTTCGCTACGGGCTTACCGTTTCGCCCAGCGCACGAGTCCTTCGTCAAAATGGTTTCATGTTCTTTAGCTTCTAGGTCCGCCGACGGCATTTGAGCACTGCGCCGAAGAGCACATCCGCGTGGCCCGGGTCATCGGCAATGATCACGACGGTGTTCGGCTTCTCCGCCGCATCCAAGCGCGGAGCGCGGCGAGAGAACAACCTCGAACAGGTTGCAAACAGCGAGTTTCAGCAGGGCGATGAGGCCGGTGCGATGCGTTATTGGGCAATCTTCTTATGTCGTGCTTTTTTGGATTGCCCGCCGGACTTCGGTGCTGGCTCAACAGAGTTACCGGGTCCGTAATCGTCGCCGGCCAGGCTCTTCAGTGCGGACGCCTTCCATGCGGCGAGTTCCGCCTGCATGTTTGCAACGCGCTCTGGTTGTTTAGCGGCGAGGTCAGTGGTTTCGCGAGGATCTTTGGAGACATCGAAGAGCATGACCGGCGCGACGGGTTGCGCATTGCCCGCCTGCTTGCCTTTGCCACTCACGGGATCGATGTGGAGTTTGTACGGCCAGTCGAGCAGAGCAGCGTGCGAGTTCTCCTGATTGAGTCGTGCGACGAACGGAATCGCCTTGTTGCGCTCGGTCATCTTTCCGTCGAACAGCGGCAAGAGATTGATGCCGTCGAGCGGTTCAATTTGTTTGCCCGGCTTCGCTCCCGTCGCGGTGAGTACCGTCTGATAGATGTCGAGCGTCGAGCACGGCATGTCGCTGGTGAAGGGCTTCGGGATCCGAGCCGGCCATTCGACGAGGCCCGGCACGCGCAAGCCGCCCTCCCACAATGTCCCCTTGCTGCCGCGCAGATTGCCCGTGGATTTCGGACCCGCCGCGCCGCCGTTATCGCTGCAATACCAGAGCAGCGTGTTGTCGGTCACCTTCAGCTCGCGGAGTGCCGCGCGCAGCTTGCCGACGTTGCGGTCGATGCCGGTGATCTCGCCGTAGTAGTTCTGGTCCTTCTCAGAGAGCGATGAGTACGCAGACTTATCCGCCGGGAGTGCCTCGTGCGGAACATGCGGATTGCCAAACCACAGCACTACGAAGAACGGCTTGTCAGCAGCGGACTGCTTGCGGATGAACTTCAAGGCTTCATCTGTGCTGATGTCGGAACCGTCTCCGTGAAATTTCTCCGCCACACCGTTGCGACCTAACACGGGATCCAGGTCAAAGAAATTGTCAGCAGAGATCCATTCATCGAACCCCAGCTTACCGGGCGAAAGCGGATCGGCGGCGAGGATCGCTCGACCCGGTGGCGTCTTTGTGTCGCGGTCGCCGTTCTTGCCGTTGAGGTGCCACTTGCCGAAGTGCCCGGTCGCGTAGCCCGCGCCTTGCAGCACCTTCGCGACCGTCAGCTCTTGGACCCGAATCGGTGCACCTGGGTTGAACGTCCCCATGCGATGCGGATGCCGACCGGTCAGGACACTAGCTCGCGTCGGCGAGCAATTGAAATGCGCCGTGTAGAACCGATTCAACCGCAACCCGGCGGCAGCCAGCGCGTCGAGTTGCGGCGTCTTGAGTTCCGGATGCCCATTGTAGCCAGTATCGCCCCAACCCTGATCATCGGCCATGACAAGGATGACGTTGGGCCGCGAAGTCGCATCGGCCCGCGCGATCGACTTCGCGAGACAGCACGCGATCATCAAGCCGAAAACGATCAATTTTGAATTCAGTCGCATGGGGCGCCTTTCATGTTGGGTTCTCACTCAGCTAGAGAGGTCAGTTTTGTTTCAATTGCACTATCGCCTCGACCATCTCTTTTCCGATGCCGCCGAGAATTTTGGCGGAGCCGAAGTAGAGGCCATCCGCCGCTCACTTTAGTGATGATGAAATGCCGCATCCTTCGAATCGCCGGCGGCCAGCACATAGGCCAGCAAGTCGAGGATCTGCTCTTTGTCGAGTGTGTTGAGCAGGTTCGCCGGCATGATCGACAGCGGCGAATTGGCGCGATCATCGATCGACTTCTTCGGGATTTCGAGTTTCTTCGGCGGGCTGCCGGCCAGCAGCGTCAGGGTCGTTGCGTTTTCAGAGGCAATCACGCCGACGTGCGATTTGCCGTCTTCGAGCACGACGATGGCTTGCCGGTACTTCTCGTCGACATTGCGCGAGGGTTCGAGGATCTCGCGCAGTACGACGCTCGGATCGCGTTTGTGCTTCTTCACGACCTCGTCGATCTGCGGACCGACGGCGGCTCCGATGGCTCCCTGATCGCTCTTAGCACCGGAGTCGTCTCTATTCAGACGATGGCACTGCACGCAGCCTAGCGCGGCGAAGAGCTTCTTGCCTTCCGCGAAGTTGCGATGCTCGCTCACGCGCTTCAAGTCTTGAGCGAAGTCGCTGTGCTTCCACTCGGTGACCTTGATCTCCCTCTGCGGATTCTTCGCGAGGAACTCTTTGAGGTTATCGGTCACAAACAGCATGCCGCGCATCAGCCGGTGATGGCCGGGGAACGAGCAGATGTAGGGGTACGCTCCTTCGGTCGTAGGGGCGGTGAACTCGATGACTTCCTCTTGCCCGAAGTCGACGAGCTGACTGTGCCAGAGGATGTCTTTGCTCTCGGGCACAAAGCCGACATCGAAGCCGCGTGCTCCCAGATTGATCGCGGCAAGCCCGACGTCATCGGCCTTATCGGGGCGCACAAGCATGATGTTGTGCGGCATGAAGTCGATGTTGGCGAACGTCAGCTTCACCTTCTTGCCGGGCTTCACCGTCAGTTCTTTGACGTCGTACATCATCTTCTCGGGCACGGTCGCGATGCGGATCGTCGTCAGTTCGGGAGTGTCGCTGAGCACGCCTGACTTCTGCGACGACGCCAGCACGGTGTCCGCAATCTTGCCGCCACGCAGCGTCTTCTCGACGTTGACCCAGAAGTGCTGCACCGTCTTCGCGGCGATCCGAGCATGCGGCTCGGGCGAGTTGAGCAGCACATTGAGCAGCGCGTCGTCTCGCACGTTGTGTTGCTGATACAGCCACATCGCTTCGAGCAGGTGATGAGCGTCCTCTTTCTTCTGTGGGTCGAACTGCTTGAGCCACTCTTTCGTCGCGGCGATAACTTCTGTCGAGTTCCGCTCGCTCAGTTCGACGCGGGTGCGATGTCGGATGCCGTCGACTGGTGACTTCAGGTTGTCGAGCAGCGCGGCAATCGGCTGACCATCAATCGCGACGGGGGCCTGCAGAGGTCGTCCCACTGCGGTCATGCGATAGACGCGACCGTGCGAGTGGTCGCGATTCGGATCGCGGACGTTGTGTTGCATGTGTCCGATGATAGCGTTGTGCCAGTCGCTGAAATACAGCGAGCCATCCGGCGCGAAGATCGCATCGGACGGACAGAAGTTTTTGTCCCCGCTCATGAGCAAGCCGCGCGATTTGTCTTCAGTCTTGCTGCCATCGGCATTCGTAACAGTGACCGTCAAGTTGTCGCCAGCAGGCTCGCCCCAGACGGCTCCCGTCTCGGGATTGCGCGCGAGGTCATAGTGCTTGATGCCCAGAAATCCGATCACATTGCAGATGAGGAAATCGCCCTGCATTGACTCGGGGAAGTGCGTGCTGCTGACGATCTCGCTCGCCGTGACGGGGCGTACTTCGTTCTTCAGGAGTTCGTGCATCTTGAAGCTATTGCCGTCCGGCCTCACTTGAAACGCGCGGCCGCCCGTGCCGTCGGTCGCGTAGTGATAGCCCCAGTAGTCGAACGCGATGCCGTGCGGGTTCGGTGAATTGCCGGCGTGCATCGAGATCGTGAAACGACGCGGATCGAAGCGGTACATCGCCGACGCACCCGATTGCAGCGATGGCCCCCAAGGATGCTCATGGTTGTGAACCATGAAGACGCCGCTCTGCCAATAGATGCCCCCGTCCGGTCCATAGATGAGATTGTTGGCCCCGTGATGCGTGTCGGAGGAATCAAGCCCTTGCAGTAGGATCGTCCGCACGTCGGCCACGTCGTCGCCGTTCGTATCCTTCAAGAAGAGCAACTCGGACTGCTCAGTGACAATCACGCCGCCGTTCCAGAACTCGAAGCCGAGCGGGTTTTGCACTTTGGCGAACTCGGTGACTCGATCAGCAACGCCGTCGTTGTTGTCGTCGTGCAGGATGATGAGCGCGTCATTCATCGACTTTAGCGGCTCCCACTTGGGATATGTCGGCCAGACAGCGGCCCACAAACGGCCCTTTGTGTCGAACTGCAACTGCACGGGATTGGCGAGCTGCGGGAAGCGAGTCTCGTCCGCAAAGAGCTTCACTTCGAAGCCCTTCGCGACCGCCAACTGCTTGATGCCCTCTTCGCCGCTGATGTATTTGAGCGTACCTTCTTTCTGCGAACTGGAACTCTTACTACCTCCGCCGACGTTCGAGATCACATCGATTGGCTGCGGCACATTGCTGTCGTCGACGGAGACTTCTTTGCCCGCCGCGCGAGCCCAAACAACTGCATCGCGATTGGCCGTCATCACGTCGAGCATCGCCAACTCGGGCTTTAAGACATCGGCGTTGCTCTGATTGTTGACGAACGACAGCGTCGAGCGGCTGCCCCAAACATCGTTGCCGTCCGACGCGTGATACCGATTCCACCAATGCAGGCTCTTATCGAGCACCGCTTCCCGCAGCCGTTGTTGCGACGGCGAAGAAGTCACCGGCTTGCCGAACAGCTCGGATGCGATGACCTCAGCGAGCTGTCGATTGCCCTCATCCGAGAGATGCACGCCATTGATCGTCAGTCGCTTTGACGCCTTCTGAAACAGATCGAGTGTCGGATGAAAGAGATCCACAAACGCGACGCCCGCCTCCTGCGCGGCGTCTTGAGTCGCTCGCGTGTGAGCCGCGAGTCGCACGTTGTGAGTGCGCCCGTCGGGCACATTTGGATTGCGCGTGTCTTCATGTGCGATCGGACTGAAAAGCACGATCCGAGGAAACTCTTTCCCATTGGGTTTTGCGCCGCGCGTCTTCTTCACGAAGTCGAGCAGCAGCTGCTTGTACTCCGCCGGTTTGACGTCGAAGGATTCGTTGTAGCCAAAGAACGCGAACACAACGGTCGGCTTCACTTGCCTCAGATAGGCCGTCATCGAAAGCTGCCCCGAGCTGCGCGGGTAGTCGTTCGGACGATCGCCGCTCGTGCTCATGTTGCGGATGCGGACCTGCTGATCGACGAGCTGCGATTGCAGGACGGTCTCGAGCCAACCGTCGTGCTGCATGCGATCCGCGAGACCGTTGCCGAGAATCGCAACGACGTCTCCTTTCTGAAACGCGAAAGGCAGCGAGTCGCGATAGTTCGCCGGCACGTCGGCCAATGCTTCGGCTGGCGACGTTCCATTCTTCGCTCCGGCGTTCGCGGCCGGCGCAGCATTGCCTGCTAGCTGAGGCTCCTTGCCGAACGACTCACCCGGCTTCCCGCCGTAGGTGAGGTAGCGCACGGCGCCGCCGTTCTTGATGTCGATCTCCATCGCCTGAGGAGCCGCGATGTCCTTGGCCTGAAAGACCTCTTTTCGATCGGTATCCAACAACGTAAGTGTGAACCCCGCGAGCCGTCGCTCAAAACCGCTGCGATTCCAAACGCCGATCTTCTCGATGTCGGTCGCCCTCCCCAGATCCAGTTCCCAATACGGGTTCTTCTCTCCGGCATTCGACGTATGCGTCTGCCCCCCTTTGCCCCAGTCGGGATCCTTATTGCCATCAGTCGCTCGCGACGCACCGGCATCTCCGTTCGTGCTTGACTGCTTCGCCTTACCGCTCGCGGCGACGTTCTTGCCGCCGCTGAAAACCTCGACCTCAGCGAGCGTCAAGATGCGCTTCTCGCCCGGTAATTCGATGCGCACATACCGTGCCGGCTTGCCAGTGACCAGCGGCTGGTCCTGTAGCTTGGGACTCTGTCCCGAACCGTCCGCAGCTTGAGCCGGAGTCTGCGTTTTTGAGTCGCCCTTGCTCGGCTCGTCAGTCTTCGCGCCGGCGGGTTTCGGCTGAGTCGCGCCGCTCTTCCCGGTGTTGTGATTTGCCGGAATCGGGCTCTCGAACCCGGCATAGGCTTCCGGCTTAATCCCCTTCGCATGTCCGCCGCCATTAAACGTGTTCGGATTGAACGGCCCGACGAACTCAATATTGGAATCGGCCTTGATCGAGTCCTCTAGCCCCGCTGCCCAGAAGCAGCCGTTGACGAGCAATCGTCGATATCCGTCATTCAGAATGTCTTCCGGAGTCCCATACAACGAGGTGAAGACACGCGCCGCCTTGCCTGACGCGGAGGTGTAGGATCGAGTCCACTCCGACGGCATCGGCGGCTTGGTCGCATCAACCGGAGAAGCGGGCATCATGCCATTGAGCGGCTGAGCCATAGTGAGCACATCGCCGTCGGTAGGCTTTCCGACATAGCCTCCGGCCTGTACCCAAACGTCTTTCACACCGCGCAGAATCGGATGCGACTCCTTGCCCTCGACGATCGTGATGCGGGTGCTCTGCTGATGATTGCGGCCATAGTGCCCGACCCAAGTTTGCCCGAGCACCTGATGCCCGAAGCCGAGTGCATAGTCGGCGTGCTTGCTGTCATACGAGTACTTCGAGAACGGCTCACCGCTCTTCATCTTGAAGGCATGCGTCGCCGTGCGTAGGCCGACGATCGGCCCGCCGCGGTTGAGATACTCATCAAAGTGCCGCATCTGCTCGGATGAAAAATTCTGGAACCTCAGAAACACAACCGCGAGATCCGCCGACTTCAGCGCCTGCATGCCCGGCATGTTGGAGTTCCCCGGCACGATCTCACCTGACTCCTGATCAACATCAAACAGCACCGTGCATTTGAAGCCATGCCGCTTCGCCAGGATGCGAGCCAGTGCCGGCAGACTCTCCTCGGAACGATACTCATGATCGCCCGCGAGGAAGACGATGTGTTTGCCAACTCCCGAACCACTCTTCCCCTCGTAAACAACGACCTGAGCCGATGCGTTCGCGGCGAGCACCAGCAGCCCAATCATCAAGGTCGCAATCCTCACGGCGTTCATCAAAGGCACCTAACCTTTCAATGCTAAGACTGATTCAGCCCAGCGTGTGGACAAATGGGTGGGGTCGGGTATTCCCCACGATGCAAGCCACTCCGCAGCTGTCTTCGCAAGCATATCCTCTCGGACACGCTCCAGCCCGCCTAGGCGTCGCCGCCCGCCGAATGAACGATCTGGGCAGTACTGGCTGACGTACCGTCTGATAGACGTTGGCGAAGGCGAACGGCGGCAGGTCGAGAGCATGCAGCGGCAGCTTTTGCGAGGAAGTTGGGCTGGTGCGTCGTTTGAACGTAGGGTGGCTTGATGCGTTTTTCGGCGCCCAGTGATCCGTGACGAATTCAACTTGTAACGCGACATTGCTTGCTCGCGGCAAGGTTCCTTTGATGTCAATGAAAGAGAGCGGTTGCGAAAACGGAACTGTTGCTCCAAGTTGGCGATCCTCGACGGTACGGTCGGACCAATGGAAGACCCGGCACGCGGAGCCAGGTACAACTCAGTTCGGAGGTACATGCACAGTCACCCGGATTGCGTGATCGTGGCTGTATCGGAAGACGAGATGATTAACTTGTTCCCTGACTAGGGAGCTTTTAAGAGGACATCACGGCGATCAAATCCCATGGAAGCTGAGGCAGCAAACGCTGTTGGAATCGAGAGCACATGGAACTTCCGCAGCGTGACTTCAATGCTATTGGAGATTGGCCGTTAGAACAGGCCCTCGGGCTTGAGCGTCGCTGGCTGTCCTTTCTGGAATACGAGCTTCGAAGCGGGGTACCGTGGGTCGTCGTGGAACTTGACTTTGCCGATCTCCTTGTGGACCTCTTGCGCCTTCATCAATTCAGTAGGGTAGATACTTAGCATCGGTTGCAGTGCTTCTGGATCCTGCAAATCAGGGTCGAGCCAACCGTCGTAGAACTCGCGAGGCAGGATCACGGGCATGCGTTCCTCGATCTGTGCCGTCAGCGCATTCGCCTCTGTGGTGATCATGGCAACCGAGTCGATGATCGTGTTGCTCTCTGGGTTCTTGAGGTCAGGGCCAAGCCATGAATCCCAGATCCCTGCGAAGCAAAACAGCGAGTCGTCTGCCATCGAGACCTCGAACGGTGTTTTGAGCTTTCCATCGGTCTTCCATTCGTAGTAACCGTCAGCAGGAATCAAGCATCTCCGTCTCTTGAAAGACGACCGAAATGACCACAGCTCCGCGATGGTGTCAGCGCGGGCGATCGTCATCGGTCCTCCCTTCTTTAGTGTTTTGGTTTTACCGGGAATCAGTCCCCAACGGAGTGAAACCGCGACGCGGGCCCCACTGGCATCAGCACGCACTACTAGGACCTGAGTTGTCGGCAAGATGTTGAATCGCGGGCCAAGTGGCAGTAAACCGGCTTCGAGGATTCCAGGCGGAAGTACTGTTCCGAGTTCCTTCGCAGCGTCCTCGGCCTGACGCTTCACGTTGTAGCGACCGCACATGCTTGAAAGTCTCTGGTGATTGAATTCCGACACGACCTCCAAAACTACTCGCTGATTCGCGGCGTCGATAGCGACACGGGCCTGCTCATTCGGGCGAAGGTGCAGCAGTTCCTGCTGGAGCGTCCGAGACTGTTTCTTCCCGAACTCAAGGCGCAGCTGTCGTCGCGCCTGTGGGTCATCAATACGAAGCGACCAGAGCGGCTGATTGCTCCAGCGGGTGTCATGGCATTTGACCGCTGTGAAGGCGATCGCATCGGAGATCATGCTGTGCTGACGCTAGTGAAAGCCTCTGCTGTCGGGGATCGTCGGCTTCGCGTGGAACTCTGCACGCGACAATGGCCGTCCCGCGAGCTGATTGACGTTCATCAGCAAGGACCGCATGCGGCCATTGCGGTCGACGTGTCCTGGGTCTACGGTGGCACGCCCCCCGGTGAAATGAGTGAGGCACTGGAAAGCGGCATTCACTGTCGCTTCGTGTCGCTCAATAGCCCATACGGCCCGCCGCGTCAGATTGTCCGCTGGCTGCACAATCCGCTGCACGACGCCGCGCAAGCTGAGATCGACGGCGCGTACCAGCAAGCATGCGAGCAGCATCGAAGTCACGGCGGTCCAAAGGTCTGACGTTTCCTTGAGGTACTTTTGTCTTGCGATCGTCTCGATTCACGCTTCGACTCAGCTTCTTGTACAGCTTTGATCTCTGCTCGGACATGATCAAACGTGGCTTGGACTTCCGCCCTTGGCAGCGCTCCGCGCTCGAGGAGTTGCGGTACGAGTTGGGAGTAGAAAATCGACGGCTCACCATAAATGACGACGGCGGAACTACTGGTGGTCCTTTGGGCGAGAAGGTCCATTCGCTGCGATTCGTCCAGACGAAGATGCGCAGCAGAGGTCCACATCCGCTGCCAATCCCACTTGAATTGCTGGACGTTCGGTAGGACGCACGGAATCTGGCGGTGGTGTAACTCGACGACGGGGCCTGCGAGGGCGATGTACATCAGCCGCTCCATCGCAACCACATGCTCGTTAGTTCCAGTTTTTTCATAACCATCAGGCCGACGGATCATCGTCCACTCATCGATTAAGAGATCCTGTTTCAGCCAGAAGAGCGCAAGAAGCAGAAGACAGATCGGCGTGATGCGTCGTCTCTGAGTGAGTTGTTGTGGGTCAATCGAGCGCGTTTTCTGGCGGGCAAGCCCGTGCGCGGTTTGAGGCAGGTGCAGCTTGGCAACATGTCCGATCAAGGGAATCGGCGTCTGACGACTCTCCGACAAGAGGCCAGCCAGTCTCGCGCGCAGATCATCAACAACATTAAGCACCTGTTGAGACGGCATAACCAGCAAAGGAGCCTGCCGACGAAGACGTTTCCCATACGGGAGGCGCCGGGTTGGCTCAAGTAATTCAGCTTACCGACGATTGATCGACTGGAGATGAATCATCCGCTTGTGAATCTCGAACAGGCGCAGCAGCGGATCTTGGACTTGGAGAGCGGTGCGGCGAGAACAAGCAGGCCATTTGCTGTGACCCATGTCTTGGATCAATTACTTCACAGCGACGAGGAAGGGCCTTGAAAGGCCCTTCCTCATGAAGGCTGAGAGGATCACTCCCCGGGCGCTGACTGTCATTGAGAAGCAAACGAACCGATCACTTGACCATGGATTAAGGTGGCAATTCTCGCGGTCAAACAGGCTTAAGTACTGATCATCGCATGCGGAACCTCATTGCCTCGCACAGCCTGCAACAGCGAATCAACGCGCACTGGTTTCATGAACCACCCATCGAGAGGAACGCTGTTCGACTCAAACTCACTCCGTGGTGAACCACTGACAGCGAAGACTCGCAGCGCATGCAGGCGGATGTCGTCGCGGACATTCTTCAAGAACGTCGGGCCATCAATTTCAGGCATGCGCATGTCGAGCAGGACGAGGTCGGGCAGTTCGTGTTCATGAAGATAGTCGAAGGCTTCGCGGCCATTGCTGGCAGTAGCGACTTCAATGCCACCTAAACGCAGGCACGTGGCAAGAAGTTCGCGCTCGTTAGCTTGGTCCTCCACGATTAAGATCTTAGGCGGAGTGCTATCGACGACCGTGTCTGGGGTAGATTGTTCGAGGTCCGTCAGTTCAGAAAACACTTCCGCGAGATTTCGCTCGGGATCGCCCGCTTGGCCAAGTTCTAGTTGGCGTTGCAAAATTTGCAGCTTGAGCATCAGGTGGTTGAGCTTGTTGCGCCATGTATGGCGCCGCTCGCGGTCTTTGGAGGAAACCGTGAGGCTGTTTCCCGTGGCGCCCG
>CAYLTY010000225.1:0-13951 GCA_964386705.1 uncultured Planctomycetaceae bacterium | reverse complement strand
CTTCGTCTTCGGCCTTCTTGCGACCAATGACTTCAGGCTCAGCCGCCGTCACCGCTGCCGTTTCCAGATTCACGGCTTGCGGAGCACTGACCCTCAACACAACCGTTTCAGCGGGCAGCGAGGCCTTCGCACCGGAAGGCAATTCCAGATTGGCAACAGGAATGCTGTCACCAACCTTCATACCGCTCAAACGGACATACAACTTCTCCGGCACCTGATAAGACAGGCAGTTCAGAGAGATTCTATGAACTGGCTGATCTACCACACCGGCCGCAGTCTGGCCCTTGGTGCTGATTTCGACTTCGACGTCGAGACGGGCTTCCGGATCGATGCGCTGGAAGTCAACATGAACAACTTTAGTAAAGAACGTGTCGTACCGAACCTCGCGAATCATCGCGCGGGCGACTGTTCCATCCAGATTCAAGTCGACAACGTGAGCGGCAGCGACCAGCACGGGAGTAATCGCGTCGCGGTCAACCTGCACGGAAACGGTCGGCTTGGCCAGTCCGTAGACGTTCGCCGGGACCTTGTCTGCCCGACGAAGACGGCGTGAATTCGCTGTGCCGAGTGAAGTTCTGGACTCAACGTTGAGAGTTACGATTTCCGACATGTGTCTTCTCAGATCTGCATCAAAACCCGTAAACCCGTTCCCTTGCAGGGTTTAGGCCTACAAAACACCCCCTGATAACGACAAAGGGGGGCAGAAGATAACGCTCGCCCAGCCAAACTTCAACCATCGGTTTGCGCGCCCCGAGTTGCTGATTGCTCCGCAATCAGAGCGATCGTCTGATACGGATCACAATGAAGAGTGCGCAACGCTGCAAGGACGTTGAAATCTACAAACCATTCCGGGCCAAGGAAGCGTTCTGCTTGCGGAGAAATCGGCGACTCGGGGCTACTCGGCGAAGTAGACGTAGGGCAGCATCGCCCGGGCGATCTCCGGGCTGTTGTAGTAGTGCGGCCAAATGTGGCCGGTACCAATGAAGTCCGAGACGTCGACTTGCGCGACCCGCGATTCGCGGCCGCCGAGTGCCTGCAGATCCCGGCCGGTAAAACCGACTCGCCCCAGCGAACGCGAGGAGAACGGCCGGCGCAGCGGGTAGAACCACAAGGCCCAGTCGTGCCTCGTCTGCATGTTGAGCAGACACTCGGTTGAGCACATCGCCTGCCCGTAACGCTGGCGCGAGTTCAGCCAGTCATGATCGATCGCAGCGGCGGCCAGCACGGTTCGCAGGCGATGCGGTTCACTGCGCGGGACGGCAATGTCCTGCAATTGTCCACCGCCCAGCAGATGCAGCGCAGAGGCCACCACGCGAGCCCCGTGACTGTGTCCCACCAGCGAGATCGGATTCTCTTTCGGAATCACATTGATGAGCCGTGCCAACCGGGCTCCGTTCATCTCGGCGCGACGCCCCAGAATGGCGACGTCCAGTCCCGGTACAGGCGATGTCAGCGCGTTACCGGCGTCCAGGGAGAACGGGCCTTCGCTCGGCCACGTGAAGAACACAACATGCAGCGGCAGATGCGGAGCCGCATCGCGCAGCCAGTGGAAGGTTCGCTCGCAATCTTCCTTCACCGTTTCGCGAGTCACATAGCTGCCGTGCACGACAATGCAGACCGGGACGCCGGGTCGCAGACCTGTGGAGAATTCAGCCTGCGTTGAGCGGCTCGTGCAGCACTGCCAGTCCGCGCGAAAGAAATCCAGATCGCAGCACCGGGCACATTGGCGGCACTGTTCACAATGACGGACGCTGACCAGCCAGTGAGTCTCCGGGCACTCGGAGCCCACAATGTCACCGTGAGCCGGGTCGCTCGACGGCACCTTCTGAACTTCAACCGGAGTGGGCGAGGATTCAGGAGCAGGCAGATAGATGCGATCCGATGGCGCGGACGGCAGGATTCGCGGTTGGCGCGCGGGTACCTGCTGCGATGGAGGGAACAGCGGACCAAAGTCCTGGCCCAGCGAAACCGGCGCGGAAATGGTAGCCAGCAGCCATAAGACCGTGACCGACAGAATAATTGTCACCAGTTTGCGTATCATGACGTCAAAGCCGCTGGATGAGATTCCTCGCGCTGCGAAAGCGCAGTGAGTCACCTGGAATCTAACCTAACTTTGAACGCTTGCAGGAAAGGCAAACGGCCGGTGCGCGGATCTTTGAATTTCGCGACTCGGACCTGCGCAATGCAGGGATTGCGCAAGCTCTGCCCGGCAGGCAATTCATACCGACAACAACGACTGCAACGAGGCTGGATGAAGCTCAAAAAAACCGGCGAGTGCTGAGTGGTCAGGACGGTAGGGTGGGACAAGCGATCGCAACTCCTCGGTGATCTGTGCATTCGACAACCGCTGGTTTCGAGGGACTGCCTCCGCGAACAACAGAGCTCGATCGCGCCGGCCCACCAAACAACGGCTGGACGGCTCAACAGACGACGAACTTAAGGACGCTGTTATTTTCCGGGAGGCGTATCAGAATCTCCTGACTCCAGTCCTTGTGCGGGTTTCATCCGTGGTTCGGACGGAGCATTTCGAGGAGCAACGCGGGTGATTGAAATCAATCTGACTGGTCGGACGGCGGTCGTTACGGGGGCGAGTCAGGGACTCGGTGAGGCGACGGCGCGGACGCTGCATGCGGCGGGGGCGACGGTTGTCATCAACTATTACCCGGACGCGGCGAGGCACAATCGGAGTAATGCGGAACACATCGCGAGCGAGCTGGGATCGCGAGCGATCGCTGTCGCGGCGGACGTCTGCAATCCTGCGGACGTGGATCAGTTGCTCGACGCTGCGATTGCTCAAGGTGGCGGCCTGGACATCGTCATCAACAACGCGGGCATCCTGCGCGATCGCACCTGCAAGAAGATGGCCGACGACGAATGGCAGGCGGTCATCGACACGAACCTGACCGGCGTGTTCAACGTGTGCCGCTCAGCGACGACTCGGCTGCGGGACGGCGGGCGGATCGTGAACTTCGCGTCCATCTGCGGTCAGATCGGCTTCTTCGGCCAAGCCAACTACGCGGCGGCCAAGGCTGGAGTGATGGGACTGACGAAGACCCTGGCTCGCGAGCTGGCCCGGCAGAGCATCACGGTGAACGCGATCGCTCCGGGCCTGATCCTCACGGAGATGGGCAAGTCGATCCCCGATCAGCATCGCGCCGAGATGCTCCGGCAAATCCCGCTCGGCCGCTGCGGTGAGCCATCTGAGATCGCCAACGCAGTCCTGTTTCTCTGCAGCGATCTGGCCAGCTACATCACCGGCCAGGTGCTGCACGTCAACGGTGGCTGGTACGTGTAAACGGCACAAGCACATCACCACCCGCTGATCCCGAACTCAGGTTCGGTAGCCGGAAAAAGCATCGGGGATCTGGCGTTATAGCACCTCGACTTCGTCGCAGATTTGCTCGCGTTTGGCGGCACGGTCGAGAACGAACAGCGTAACCGGGATCAGGACCGATGCAGCGATCAAGCAGAACGCAGCAATCGCGTAGATGTGATCAGGGCTAAGGTTCTTCCATTGGAACGAATCAGAGAAGAACAGAGTGGCACCGCCGAGAACGATCCCCAGAATTGATGCGGATACATCCGATTGAGAAAACGCCGGCTTGTTGTTCCAGATGCGTCCGCAGCCTTTGAAGAGAGTGGAAAAGGTCACCGCCACGTACCAGTCAATGAGCAGGAGCGGTGGCAGCATGATGATCGCGATGAGCGCGTACGCGGTAGTCACCAGACACACCTTGCATGCCTCATAGGTGGGGAGAATCAGCAGCATGATGTAGGCGGTCGCTAAAGCTTGTCGCCACATACCCGGGTTCTTTGTTGACGAGTCGAAGCAGACGTCTGAACACAGACCGCTAATGTATTGGCTCTGACATCCGATGGAGCGATCAGGGCGGGAAATAACTCGAAGATTCCGCAGCGGATTCGATCAATTGCCCTCGGTTTAACGGGCCGGACACTGGTAATTGCGTGGAAGCATGATTGGGAGGGCGAGGCTCCTGCCGGGCCGGAAGCTTGTGGCCAGTTTGATTTGCGCACGCGGCTCGGCAGGAGCCTCGCCCTCCCGACGCAAATATCATCGCGAAGATCAGTAACGGGGATTGTCCTGCTCAGAAGCCGCTCCGGTTCGCGTTTTGAGCGGCTTCTCGCCAACATTGTGAGGGCGAGGCTCCTGCCGAGCCGGGCACTAATGGCCAGGCTGATTCACCCACGCGGCTCGGCAGGAGCCTCGCCCTCCCACCGTCAATACGAGAGTGCGGCTTAGGAAACCCTTCAATCAACCTGCGTCTTCAACAGGATTACGTCAAGTGGCAAAAGCATGGGGCGGGCGATTTCAGGAAGCGACGGATGCCCGCGTCGAGAAATTCACCGAGTCCATCAGCTTCGATGCGCGGCTGGCTGACTGCGATATCACCGGCTCGCAAGCTCACGCGCGCATGCTGGCGAAGGTCGGGCTGATCACGGACGCCGAACGCGACCAGATCGTCAAAGAACTCGAAGTCATTCGCGGCGAGATCGCGCGGGGTGAGATGCCTTTCCGCACCGAGCTGGAAGACATCCACATGCACATCGAGAGCCGGTTGACTCAACGGCTGGGCGATGTGGGACGCAAGCTGCACACCGGACGCAGCCGCAACGATCAGGTTTCGACGGACATCAAGCTCTACGTGCGCGGGGCGATCGAGCATGTCGATGAATTGTTGTTGGAACTGCAGCGAGCGTTCGTCGACCGCGCGGTGCGCGATGTCGAGATCGTGCTGCCCGGTTATACGCATCTGCAGCGCGCCATGCCGGTACTCGCATCTCATTACTGGCTGGCCTATGCCGAGAAGTTTGACCGCGACCGACAGCGGCTCGCCGATTGTCTGAAGCGAGTAAACATCTCGCCGCTGGGAGCCGCCGCGCTGGCCGGAACGTCTCTGCCGATTGACCGGCATGAGACTGCGAAGCTACTCGGCTTTGCGGACGTCGCGCGCAACAGCATCGATGTGTCGAGCGACCGTGATTACCTCGCCGAGTTCGTCTTCGCGCTGTCTCTGGTAAGTGCGCATCTCAGCACGTGGGCTGAAGAATGGATCATCTGGTTCACGACCGAATTCGGCTTCTTGAAGCTGCCCGACAAGTTCACAACCGGCTCGTCGATCATGCCGCAGAAGCGGAACCCGGATGTGCTGGAACTCATTCGCGGCAAGTCTGCGCGAGTGATGGCTGACGTCTCGCAGATCCTGATTCTGCTGAAGGGCCTGCCGATGGCCTACAACCGCGACCTGCAGGAAGACAAGCTGGCGATGTTCGACGCCTATGACACCGTCGTCGCATGCCTGGAACTGGCCCCGGCGGTCGTCATTGGAGCGGAGCTGCGCGTCGACCGTATCAACGAGAAGCTGGATGACGGCTTCCTCGATGCGACGGCATTGATGGAGTACCTCATCAAGCGCGGCGTACCGATGCGGACGGGGCATGAAACCGTCGGCAAGCTGGTCGCACTGGCGGATTCTCGCAATTGCCGACTGTCTGACTTGCCCTTGCCTGATCTGAAGGAAGTTTGTGCCGTTATTGAAGCGGACGTGTCGTCTGTGCTGGGAACACGCAACGCCGTGGCCGTGCTGCAAAGCTACGGCTCAGGCGGCCAAGCCCCGGTCGCAGAGCAGATCGCCTACTGGCAACAGAAAGTTTTATTGGCGGAGTAATCTGGCATGAGCACCAGCATCGACAACTTGATCTTCGTGGCGTTCAACCATCACGTGCTGGGGATGAATCGCATCGACGGTACGGTGGTGTGGAGAAACTCCAAGCTCCCGCGCGGCTACATGAGCCTGATGCTGGACGGCGATCGCCTGATCGTTTCCTCCAACGGGTATATGTACTGCCTGGACCCTGCCACGGGTAAAGAACTGTGGAGTAACCCCCTGCGAGGTTTCGGCACCGGCCCGACCGCGATGGTCTCTGTCCGCGGCCAGTCGTCGCAGAACTCCACCACGCAAGCCGCGGCCTCGATTGATACCGCCCGCACAGCCGCCGCGGCGCATTGATACTCGAAAGCCGGCCCGCACTCTCCGAGGCTGTGAATTTTCGTGGAGCACGATTCCGTCGTGCTTATTTCAGGCACGTTGGAACCGTGCCCCACCTTCCGGCAGCAAAGACTCACGGCCTCTCCGTGAGCGGGCACGCTGAAAACCGGCCATAAAAAGCATTAATACGGGTCCCGGAAAATAACGGCGCCCGTAACCTCACTACTTGATGAGCCGCAACGCGCTAGCGGCGGGTGATTGATGCGGTGGGAACGGACATGACCAGAACCGGCGGCTAGCGCCTTGCCGCTCATGAAGCGCAGTTTATTTCTGCGATCCACATAAGACCTAAAATGACGATTCCGAACAGCATGCCAAAGCTGAGCGGACAAGCCTGCCGACCAAACGATGGTAGATAGGGTTCTCCACTGTCGCAGGCCCGCCGCAAAGGTGCTAGAAGGTCGTCCGCGCCCAGTCCGAGTTGCACACCAGTCCGCCTCTGACCGTTTCGGGCAGGGCGGGTGATGTCAATTCGTGCGATTCAACGTGAAGCAACATACTTCAGGATGGTAGTATGGCTGACGATGCTCACAGTGATGCCGTCGCGGTGCCCAGCAAGGTGCCAGCGGACTTCTCGGTCCGGCGATATCGGGTTGATCTGACCTCCCGAACAACGTCCCGCGAGAAGGTGGTTTGCGAAGACTTTGAAGATGTCTTCGGCGGCATCGCACGCGGCTTCAAGCTCCTGGAAGGCTGCCCGGTCGCTGATGCGTATGATCCGTCGGCGACGTTGATCATGAACCTGGGACTGCTCAGCGGCACCGATTTCATGACGGGCCTGCGCACCTACTTCCTGGCGTATTCGCCGCTGAAGCGATCCCTGAGCGGCATGCCCTCTCCGATGTGGTCGGCCGGCAGCGGCAAGTTCGGCACGAAGGTGCGCGGCCTGGATATTGATGAAATCATTTTTACGGGCCGCTGTGATACTCCGAGTTTATTACATATTCGCCGCAACAGCGCAGACGGACCGCCAGTCTTCGAGTTTGTTGACGCATCAGACTTGATTGGCCGGCACGTCAACGATCGCATCCAGACCTTGCATGGGAGGTATCCTGACGCGTTCTTTGCGGTGATTGGCCCTGCAGGCGAGAATTATCAACACGTGCGGTTCGCCGCGATCGCACTTTCGACTGTCAATCAATTGCGTAGCGGAGATGGCAAATCTCGCTGGTGTGGCCGTGGTGGCATGGGTGGAGTCATGGGCTCCAAGAATCTCATCGGTATCATCGCGGATTCGCCTGACCGCACCAGTACCACCAAAGCACCGGCCATCTTGAAGGAACTGAACCTGGAGGTGGCTCGCGGCAAAGGTAGTGCTCGTTTTCGAGATAAAGGCAAGAACAACGGTGGCGGTGGAACCTGGTCGAATTACTCGGCATTGAATCCCGTGCACGCTATGCCCGAAATGAACTTTGTGCCTACGGGCACTGATGTCTCGGTTCCACTGTATCGCGACAATGTCGAGCAAGGTCCTTACGTGGTGAAGGACGAATCCTGCTTCCGCTGTGGTATCAGTTGTCACAAGAACGTGTATGACAAACAGGAAGACGGCAAAGCAGGTCGCTTCCGAGCCAAGCTGGATTTTGAACCGCTCAACCTGCTGTCTTCGAATCTCGGTATCTTCGACATTGATCAAGCGCTGGATCTGGTGGAACTGGTCGACGAACTGGGCATGGATTCGATTTCCTGCGGTACCACGCTGGCGTACGTGATGGAGTATAATCGCCGTCATCCCGAATCTCCGATCGCGGGAGGGATGTCGTACGGAGACTACAAGAAGACACTCGAAACGATTGATAAAATCGGCAATGGCCAGTTGGAGCAGGTTGGTCAGGGAACTCTGCGGCTGGCCGAACAGCTCGGCGAAATGGGCTACGCCATGCAATGTAAAGGCGTCGAATTCCCCGCTTACTTGCCGCAGACTAATCCTGGTTATCCGTGGGCACTGGCCGGCGGCCACATGTCGATGCGAACCTATTTGCTGCTGCTGCATGAACGCGAAACGGGCCTCGATTATTGGGTGGATGCGATTACCAACCGCGGCTTGAGCATCCTGCGTGACGATTTCATGGGGATCTGCAAATTCAGCGGTATGAGCGACGAGCGAATGGTGGAAGCCGTTGGTGCGTTGACGGGGCTCGCGATCGATGTGCCCTCACTCAAGCGGCTTATCCGCCGGACGTTCCTGCGTGGGTATCGGCTCGAGCGCCAGCACGGCTGCACCGACGACGATTATGTGATGCCCGCTGAAGTTCATCAGGAGTATCCACAGATCGAACTGCCCTATTTCAACACACCGGAGTTCTTTTCCGAACTGAAACAGCGAGTAACAGCGCGCATTGATGAACTGCTTGTCGCGGAAGGATTATCGTGAGGCAGTATGAGCGTGACTGTTGAACTGCCTTCAGCGTTGGCCCGCTACGCAGGCGGCACGAAGTTTCTTGTCGCATCTGGAAGCAATGTGCGCTCGATGTTTGAGAAGCTTTGGGAAGACTATCCTCAACTGCGGATTCGTGTACTTGATAAGCGCGATCAACTTTATCCCTATCTCATTCTGATCAAGAACAACGTGCGGCTTAGTCCGCAGGAATTGAGTGACATACCGTTGGATGACGGTGACACACTGGAAGTCATGACACTGGCGGGTGGCGGTTAACCAAGGAGCAACCTGATGAACGCTGCGGAACTGTTTGTGAAGTGTTTGGAAACAGAAAACGTCGAGTACATCTTCGGTGTTCCAGGTGAAGAGAACGCGCACTTCATGATGGCGCTGGAGGACTCGCCGATCAGATTTATCCTGGCGCGGCATGAGCAAGGCGCCGCGTTTATGGCCGACGTCTACGGAAGACTGACCGGTCGCGCCGCAGTGTGCCTGGGCACTCTGGGTCCCGGCGCCACAAACCTGACGACGGGAGTGGCGGATGCCAACATGGACCGCGCGCCGATGGTGGTCATCACCGGCCAGGCTGACAGTCGCCGTCAGCACAAGGAAAGCCACCAGAACATGGACGTCGTGCAGATGTTCAAACCGATGACGAAATGGGCGACGCCGATCATCCATCCGGACAACATTCCTGAAGTCGTCCGCAAAGCGTTTAAGCTGGCTACCACAGAAAAACCCGGTGCCTGTCATATTGAACTTGCCGATGACATTGCACATTGGCCCGCTAAGGGAGTTCCCATTCCTCCGAAGCAGTTCCGACGGCCCGTGCCGGATGACAAGATTATCGATCAAGCGGTTGAACTGATCCGAAAGGCGAAGCGGCCCATCATTCTGGCGGGCAACGGCGCGATTCGCCGTCGCGCAGCGAAACAACTGCGGAACTTTGCCGAGCAAACGGGTATTGGCGTGGCTTGCACCTTCATGGGTAAGGGCTGCGTATCACGCCAGGCACCGTACAGCTTGCTGACCATCGGCCTGCAGGCCAAAGACCAGGTTTCCTGTGCTTTCGAAGCCGCAGATTTAGTCATCACGCTGGGATACGATCTCGTCGAATATCATCCCAACGTTTGGAACAAAGGTGACGACAAGAAGATTATTCACATCGACTTCCTGCCAGCTGAAGTCGATCAGCATTATCGCGTGGATGTCGAGATAGTCGGCGATCTAGCCCATGCTCTGTGGATGTTGAACGAGCGGGTTAGCAAAGAGCCGATCCAATTTGAGCTGCAGCAACAGAAGTCCGTGCGTCAGCAGATGCTCGCTGAGTTTGCCGAGCACAAAGACGACGACACTGAAGGCACGATTCGCCCGCAAAAAGCGATCTGGGACATCAGGCAAGCACTGGGACCGAATGACATCCTGCTCAGCGACGTCGGTGCTCATAAGATGTGGGCCGCTCGTTACTACCAATGCGACGAACCGAACACGTGCTTGATCTCTAACGGCTTCTGTTCGATGGGGTTCGCCCTGCCAGGAGCAATTGCCGCCAAGCTAGTGCATCCGCATCGGCGCGTGCTGGCTCTCTGCGGCGACGGTGGATTCATGATGAATGTCCAGGAGCTAGAGACGGCAAAGCGGCTGGGCACAAACATCGTCGTTATGATTTGGGAAGACAACGCCTACGGTTTGATCGCCTGGAAGCAAAAGAACCAGTTCGGAACTCATACCGACTTGGCATTCTCCAATCCGGACTTCGTGATGTTGGCGGAGTCATTTGGTTGCAAAGGGATTCGAGTCAACAACTCACGCGACCTTCCTGGAGCACTCGAAGAAGCCTTTGCTGCGGACTCGCCGGTTCTGCTGGTGATCCCGATTGACTATCGCGAAAACGCCAAACTGACCGAACGCCTGGGCCAGATGACCTGCCCAATTTAATTGAATCGCTTCCCACAGTAGCCTGGACGTCTCGTTCGGGCTCCTGCGGGCTATTCAGCCTCCCAAACGAGATATCGTGGGCGACAGGAACCTGAACCGGTAACGTCTTGTGGCTGCGCCACCCTGCGCCGGCTGGTGGCTTGCGGTCACGCTTGTGGTTTACGAAGCATCTACGAACGCGCAACACCCGCTTTTTTTGGGATGCGTTTTGCAAACGATTCGCGAAATTGCAACCTTCGTACTGGGGTTACTTGTTTGGGCTGTGTTCATTATCGGGCCATTCACCCTGCTGTTGGCAGACATGCCCCGGATGGCAATCGTGGCATCTGCTGGCTCTATGGTCGCATTCGCCGTCTCCGTCCGCTGGCGAACCGGTTTCGTCCTTCTTCCGGGCTGCCTGGGCATCACGTTGATGATGTACAATATCGCGACGTTCTGCGTCGCAGCGGCAACCATCACCGGCGCTGCTGGGGCCTCATTACCGGTACGGATCGCCGTTGGTATCGCTGGCATTCCGATCGCGGTGCTGTTGATGTGGGGTGTCAACCGCATTGAAAATTACATTCTCGGACCCGCAGTGACGAAGCCGCGCAATTCTAGGAAGAATGCTTCTGAAGACGGCTAGCAGTGTGTCACCGGTTGCCCGCGAGTGGGCTACCGGGGTGGCGCCGCCATAAGACGTTACACTTTCCGCTTCCCGACATTCGTAACTCCTTCGTGCGTGATCCGACTGCTGAGTTTCACCGTTTGGCCCGTTACGTTCTGTGTGGTTCGTCGCAGCACCTGAACTTGAATCGGAGTCGCAGATGGGTGATCGCAAATTCAATAAGATCCAGTTTGGGGCTGGCATATTCGTGTTTTTGTGCGCCCTCCTGATGATCGCCGTCCAACTGCATGGTCGGGCGACGTACGGGGAAAAGCTTCGACTCGGTGTACCAGCAACTTTCATGAGTCTGGGTGCAGTGCTGATGGCAGTGAGTCACCATCGAAGGGTTGATAAGTAGTTTTCCTCGGAAGGCACCAGGATTCGCAGGGTGGCCCGTGAGCGGGCTACCGAGGCTCCGCGGCCAGAGGAAGTTAGAGTATCGTCACTTTGATACTCGGCACGAACTGCGGTTGTGGCGGTCTCCGACCGAACCACGGTGCGTTTCACCATCGTCGTCCAGCGACTCAGCCTGATTGCTTGCAGGAAGAAGACAGCACACGGAGAGGCTGTGATTGAATGTCGTAGGACGAGTCTCCAGACTCGTCCATCTGTTCGAACCGCTGGAATGGGACGTGTCAGGAGACCCGTCCTACAAATGATCACAGCCTCGGAGAGTGCTGCCCACGTGGCCCTCACTTTCCGCGTGCGGTCAGGAGACCGGCCACAACCACGTGCAACGGCTTTCGCGGCGAGGTTCTCCGGTTAGGATGCGGGCTCATTCAGGCTCATCGCATTCCAGCCTCGGGAACTCTGATGTCGCAACTGCAGCCGCTCGACGATTTCAAACAAGCCGACATGCCGGAAATGAAAAGCACATTCTGGCAGATGGCGGGGCCGGGTGCGGTGCTCGTCGGGCTATCGATCGGGGCGGGCGAAATCATCATCTGGCCGCGTCACATAGCCCAGTTCGGCGCGGGCATGGTCTGGTGCGCGGTGATCGGCGTATTCCTGCAGCTGTGGATCAATTTTGAAGTCGGGCGCTGGACGATCGCCACGGGCGAGACGGTCTATACCGGCTTCTCGCGGCTGTGGCGCGGCTTCGGGCCGATGTTCATTCTGCTCAACGTGATGGGCTGGCTGGCGCCCGGTTGGGCTCGGGCTTCGGCGAGTGCGGCCAAGGCTCTGTTGGTTGGCCCGAACTTCGCGGCTGGTACCTTCTTCGGCTCGGATACCTTCTGGACTTGCCTGACCTTCGGCGCCGTGTGGCTGCTCTTGTTCGGTCCGAAGATGATTTACAACTCGGTCGAGAAGGCCATTGAGATCATGGTCATCACCGTGACCGGCGGGCTGATCATTGTGGCGTTCGCCGTGGGCACGTTTGAAACCTGGAAGGAACTGGGCGCCGGCGCGATCAACTTTGGGCACAAGCCGGAAGGCGTCACGACCAAAGCCATGTTCATCGCGCTCGTCTTCGCTGGTGCAGGTGGTACGTCGAACCTGTTCTATTCGTTCTATCTCCGCGACAAGAACATTGGGATGGGTGCACTCATTCCCGATATGCAGAACCCGCTACGCGGACGCAGCGAAACCATCCCGTCGACCGGGTTCGTCTATCCTGAAACGCCCGAGAATCAGGCTCGCTTCAAGACGTGGTTCAACTACATCATCAAGGACCAGATTCTGTTCTTCTATGTACTCAATACCTTCACGTTGATGCTGTTCATCTTCGGGGCGTTGGCCGTGCTGCATCACAAGGGCGTTGTGCCGCAGGAAGGTCAGCTGATCTGGGACGAGTCACTCATTCTGGGCGAAGTGTTCGGACAGTGGGGCGCCAGTTGGGGAACTGTCGGCCGCACGCTGTTTCTCATCGTGGGTGTGGCCACGCTGTTCAGCACGCAGCTGGCCCTTGTCGATGGCGTGGGCCGTTCGATCGCGGACATCCTTTACACCAACTTCAAGTTCGCCCGGAAGCGCGACTTGAGCTGGTGGTACATGGTCATCGCGATGTCGTGGATCGTGATTGGCTGCGTGATCACGGCAGTCACCGAGTTCGCTGGCATCAAGGAATTAGGAGTGCTCTTCAACGCCGCTTACATGGGTGGCTTCGCGATGGCGATTTATGTGCCGACGCTGCTCTACATGAACCTGAAGCTGCTGCCCAAATCCGCTCGCCCCCGCCCGATTTCCATCATCATGATGAGCATCACATCAGTGCTGTATGTGGGCTTTGCGATTTCATGCATCTATTGGGAGGTGAGCGAGCACTGGAACACGGCCAAGTTCAAGAAAGTTCCAGTGGCGTGGAGTGCTCCTGCGGAGTGAGTGACGCGACAATGCGGGAGAGCGAAACTCCCGCTGAGCCGCCTTATGGAAGCTGGCAGTTCATGTCGACCCCGCATCAGCCTGCCCCATGTAGAACCTCTCGGCCGCATCGACAAACCGATAGCGCAGCCGCTTGCCGCTCAGGGGGTACGGTCCATGCGGTCTTGAGCTTCCAGAACGTATTGCAGCACTCGGAGCAGATTCTCCTCACCTTCAATGACTTCGCAGTCACCGCCTCGAGTCCACACAGACTTGTGAGTGACCGGTTCAGGAGCCGCTCGCAGTACACGGGTTGTGTTGGCTTTGAACTGATCGCGAACAATGTTTGGTGCTCGATCAACTGTCACCACGAGATGAACGTGATTGGTTCGCGCTCGGACTGCGTGTAGCACCCAGTCTCGAATGGCCGCGTGATCCCAGCAGACACCTTCGACTTCAACTCTCTGGCCGGGAGTGATACGCATCGCAGAAAATAACTGCGCGAAGCTGAAACGCAGTTCGGGAGGGCGAGGCTCCCGCCGAGCCGCTTAGTCTGTCGGGGGCGGCTCGGCCCGAGCCGCGCCCGCCCGGGCGCGCCCGGCGGGTCCGTCAACAACC
>CAYLTY010000224.1:0-14094 GCA_964386705.1 uncultured Planctomycetaceae bacterium | reverse complement strand
CTTCGCGCGGTTATTTTCTGCGAAGCGTATAAGGTGGGATGTGCGCTATCAAAGTCGCTGAACGCTCCGCGATCAGAACGCGAATTGAGAACCAGGCGGCATCGATCGCCTTGATCCCTGAGCCGCAAAGCGCCAGCTGCGGGTCTGCTACGTTTCCAGAATCAGACAGAACCAGCGGCTAGCGCAGCGATTGGAATATCCAAAAGGCGACGTCGTGATTTCATCACGGGTATCAACTCTTGCCCGAAGTGGGCAGGCGCAACTCGAAGCATAGACCTGTCGGGCGGTTGGGAGTGCAGGTCAGTTCGCCGCCGAGTTCTCTCGCCAGCCGGTGTGAAAGTGCTAACCCCAGGCCGATGCCGGGAGCGGATTCAGCAGCTTGCGCGGAGGACTTCTGGAACGGTTGAAACAGTGTCCGGCGTGCGCTATCGGACAATCCGGGACCGAAATCGGAGACTCGAACACACAAGTCGCCGCGATCAATTTCCGCGGTGCAGATCAATCGCGGATCAGACGCATCCCGAGCGTACTTGCAGGCGTTGTCGACCAGATTGAAGAGCACCTGTTCCACGGCAATCGCGTTGGTAGCAAGCTGCACCTTGCGAACGTTATCAGCCACCTGAATCGTCAGTGTGAGCGGCGTTTCGGCGACACGCTGCTGCAGACGGGACTGGCAACGTTCCATCAGGTCAGCTCCGTTGAGCGTCTCGTTGCGAGCCGTCGTGCGACCTCGTTCCAGCCGTGCAAACGCCAGCACGTTCTCCACCAGGTGCATCAGCCGATTGGCTTCGCGATACAGCGTGCGGAAGTATGTCTGCTGCTGATCAGGATCGGTCACCAGCCCATCGCTCAACATTTCACTGTAGAGCCTGAAGGTCGTCAGGGGCGTTCTCAATTCATGAGTCACGGCTGACACGAACGCCGCGCGACGTTCGCTCAAGCTGAGCGTTTCCGCCATCAGCCACCCGACCGCGATTCCCGCCAGCAGCAGTAACCCCCAGACAACAAACAGTGACTGCGGCCAACTGACTTCAGGTTCTTCAAACCTGGCTTCCAGACGAATCGGCAACGAGACCATCTGTCGCTCGTTGAGCGCGTCTGATCCTGTCTGCGTACCCTGATTCACCGGCAGCAGCCGCACTTGCGACTCCAAGCTGCCCAGTTGTGAGGTCAGGAGTTTCTCCCACTCGGGCCAATTCAAGACGGCCAATTCGCACCCACCACTCCCGGACGTACGAAAGAGAATCAGTTCGTCGTAGAGCCACATGGCGCGCAGTTGGCTCCGCTGAACTGGCAGAGATACCGCTCCGAAGGGTGGCAAGGGTGTAAGTCGGTTGTTCGCTTGCTGCCCCTGAGAATTCGCAAGCTGCGAAAACTGTTGGACGAGTTGCGATCGCTTTTGAGCTTCCTGGCCCGCGGAGTTCTTCAGCCCGACCGCGCCTTGTTGTGGTGGATTGAGATCCGCTTGAGATATCTGCTGGGCCGGCGCGGTCTTTCCTTGGGCACCTTGTTGAGGTGGCTGCAGATCAGGTCGAGGCCACGCCACCAAGTCACTCAGGGATACATCCTCAAATGGAAAGTTATTGAGATTGGACGGACCAACAGCGTCGAGGCGACGACGGGCGGCAGCGAACGTCGACGATTCATACGCCGAAGTATCCCTCACATTTTCTACTGATTGGCGTTGCGGATCGACTTGCTTCCATTCGTCGTGTGCATTCGATTTAACGACATACTTGAGAACAAGCCTGGGCGCCAGAGCCGGCGCATACTCGCTAAGCCGGAAGGAATTGTCTTGCAGAAATGGGCGGCCGTTCTCGATGGCGATGAGCGGCGCGACGAGTGAATCCATCCGCCACAGGGCATTGCTGAGTTCACTTTCAAAGAGTGCGTGTTGCCGCGCCTGCTCGGCCTGCCGTTCGGAGCGCAGCGCGGAATTGGTGAGCCACGCCACAGCCGCAGTGGCCGCGAGCAGGCACATCCCAAAACTGAGCCAGACAAACACAGGTCGCTTCATGTCGGATGACTTCGATGTGCAGCAGGGATAAGCGGCAAGGCGCTAGCCGCCGGTAGTCATTGGAGTCTCACGGCGCATCGACAACTCGTCCGTGCTGCACCGACTACGCACGGACGGGGCGTCCATGCTACTGCAGAACCGGCGGCTAGCGCCTTGCAGCTCAGGTTCTTTCTGCGATCCGTATGAAAACTTCAATGTGCGGCGGAAAACTAGAGTCGCTGATCGCTCCGCGATCAGAACGTATTCTGTTCCCGATCAACGCCGGGAATCGGTGTGCCACTGACGCTGCCAGCACCGTGTTTGATACTCGCAACGCCGGTGGTGCACGAGAGGTGGCGACTGACACAACGCCCCGCTCCAGCTTTCGTTCTGATCGCGGAGCGATCAGCGACCTTAACTTCGTTCATCATGCTACGGGATTAGTACCACTCTCATTCACTCTTCAGAAACACATACCCGCGGCCCCAGACGGTTTTCAAGACGCGAGCATTCGATGCGTCGTCACGCAGCTTCTCCCTCAGCCGAGTCACGTGCATATCGACCGTGCGCGTGTTGATCCCCTTGGGGTTCAGGCCCCACACTCCAGCCAGCAGTTGATCGCGTGAGATCACTTCGCCGGCACGCTTGGCGAGGAACAGCAACATCGCCGACTCTTTGTCGGACAGGTCGACGTGCTCGCCGTTATCCAGAGTCACCCGGCCAGCACGCAGATCGATGGAACCACCATCGAACTCCAGTTGAGCAACCGTTGCGGTGCGCGTCGGCATACGTCGCACCACGGCGTCCACTCGAGCCAGCAGCTCGCGCAGGCTGAATGGCTTCACGACATAGTCGTCGGCTCCAAGCTGCAGTCCGTTGACGCGTTCATCCTCGGAACCGCACGCGGTCAAGAGGATGATGGGCAGTTCAGGTTGAGCCGCCCGCACCACGCGCAGGATCTCCCAACCCGAACCACCCGGCAGCACCACGTCCAGCAGCAAGAGATCGAACTGCTGATTCAAGGCGCGCTGCTGGCCTTCGTCGCCGCGAGCGGCTTCGGTCGGTTGATGACCAGCCGCCCGCAACGCGTCTACGACGCCGCGTCGAATCGCAGCATCATCTTCAACGACCAGAACTCGCAGCGACGGCACCAATTCGACCATCCTTCGGAATCGCGGAATACACATCGGGCTTCGACAGACCATACCACGGATCGTCGACGGGACTCAGGAACAAATCTGAGTAAACCCGATTCACCAACTGATCGCGGTTGGCAACGAAGTCAGCTTGCGACATGAACCACATGTGAATGCGGGCATGCAGGTGATACTCGTTACGTACCGTGTCTTCGCTGATGGACTTGGTCACGTTACGCACCATACGCATCATCGGCGTTTCGGCGACGGACTTCGTCAGGGCCAATCGGCCAGCACGTTCAGCGTCTGGACCCTTGCTGGCAACCGCTTGAGCCGCGTCGCCACGCGGAGTCGATGCGGTCGTGTACTGGCCCGCAATCTGTGACCAGATGGCATCATCCAGTTCCATGCCGAGGTTCGGCGCTGGTGAGACTCCGGCCTTGACCCAGTCCGCCTGCCACGTGACATGCATTTCTTCCATCTGCTTCTTGTGGAACTCAGTCCTGAAGTGCTGGAACTGAGCTTCGTTCATCTTGCCGTATGACGCAGCAGCTTCGCCGGTCTTGGCCAATTGCTGAGCGAACACTCCGGGACCATATAGACCGGGCAACACATCCATCGTGCGACCCTGCTCGTCGAGGATCATGTGCAAACTGTTACCAGTAATTGTGCGTTCGAGTTTGCGACCATCACCAAAGTCGATGGTGATAATCGGCACCGAGCGGACGGTTTGCCAGTGCAACACATACTTGTCTGCCAGCAACGCTCGCACGTTCGGGTTAGGATACAGCGCCGTGCGGAAGAAGCGGCTGTTCGCACAGCTCAGTTCGTCCGTCAGCTTGCCGAGCAGACGCAGTGACAACACTGGCTTGTGCTCGCGCTTGGCGACGTCCAGGGCCTGGTCCAGATCCGTGTACCAGTAGAGCCCGCTGTAGAGTGCATCTCTCTGTTGAGCGACTGCATCCAGCACACTGACCCACCGAGCCGCCGGCCGATACTCAGGCCGCGCGAGCAGCGCCTGCACCGCCGAGGGTCCACTGTTGCGAAGTTCCTGCACAGCCCGGGCACTCTCTTCGGCCGTACCGTGCAGAGCTTGCCTGATCAGCTCAGTATAGTCGGCGGGTGATTGAGCTTTCTTAGCCACAGCGACTCGCGCCTGCTGTTCATCACTCTGAACCTGGGTTTGCTGAGTCCCCTGCTGAGCGAAAGGATCTTCCCCGTAACCGACGCCCAGTGACCCCAATGACCCGACGATGCCAGCGACCACGGCACCGATCAGCCAACGTCTTGACATGTTCATAACGGACTCCGTTAACAACTCGCCGCGAATGTTGAAGAGCAACTGCACCCCTCATTGTCGGCCTGATGATACGCCACTTTTGACTGGCCAATTGTCACGAGTCTGTAACAAGCGTTTGAGCAACGGAGCCCGCTCGCCAGCTTCTTCGCCGCGTTCGCATCGCGTTGGACTTTCAATGAGCGGCAGGGCCTGGCCGCCGGTTTTCTCTAGTTTCATAAGCGCTGCAGACCCGCAGCTAGCGCTTTGCGGCTCAGAGTTGAGGGGTGATTGCCGGCCTTCGAGCTCTGACCTTGTTCGTCATCACACCGCAGATTGCACGAGTTCCACGCTGTTGCCACCTGGATCTGCGACGACTGCCCGCAGGCCCCACGGAGATTCCTTCGGCGCGGAGATGATGCGAACTCCCCGTTCCTGCAGTTGTTGAACGACCGACTCCACCGCGGGCACTCGAAAGCCCAAACGCAATTGCGTACTCGGAGTCTCGGGCTTCCGTGGATACAGCTCGAACACAACCTGCCCCAACGTGGCTGCATAGTGCTCAGGCCCGGTGCCGTGACGTTCGCTTACGAAGACCAGCCGCAGACAACGATAGAAGTCACACGCCAATTGCAGATCGGACGTGTAGATCACAACCAGATTCAGCTCGACGGCCATGTCGTGTTGACTTTCGGATATGCGCCTGGCGCCACTCTGCATTACAACCAACGGCAGGATGGCCGGCATGTTTGACGAGGTACAGGGTATCCTGCGGTCGGCGCCTGATACAAATCACAGAGCAACAAGGGCCCGTTGCCATGAAGTTGCTGAACGACGCGATTATACTACTGATCTGCGGCTGTACGGTTGCAGCGAGCGGTTGTGCTGATCCGCACAATACGGTGCCGATCAGCGGCCTCGTCGCAACTCCGAACGCAGCCATCGCTGAGGCTGCGAAGGCTGCGACGCCGAGTATTGTCTTACTCGGACAACGTGTTGAAACAAGCCGCGACCATACTTACGTCACAGCCGATCTCGCTTTGATCAATCCGCTGAGCGTTCCTGTGACGTACGGCGGCTACACGATGGATTCTTATCAGACTCGACCGGAACTTGGAGAGATTAGCCCGCAGTACTCTCTCAAGCTTAAAGACAACGAGGATGATGAGTGGGGAGACTACCCCGTAGCGTGGTGTGGAACAGGATTGGGTAAGATGATTGTGCGGCCAGGGGAGGCCGGCAGATTTCAGGTGCCGATCCATGCCCCGTTCTCGGCAGCCCAGGTCAGATTGGCCTGCACGTGGCCTGCCGACAGTGCGACAACGAATGTTGAACTGCAGTCACCGTCAATTCCAGGTCCGGGTCGCTGATCTGATCTCCGCACGCCAGGTAAAAGCCTTGGAAAAATCAGTCATTATCAAGCGGCGACGGCCATGGCTGGCGGTGTTGTTGAGCTTGTTTACCTTTCCGCTGGGCCACATCTATGTGGGCAGATTCCGGCGCGCGATCGTGCTGTGGCTGGCGAGCGTTGTTCTGCTCGGCGTGGTGCTGCCGGTCTGCCTGCGACTTCCCATTGGCGGCGGCGTTGTTCTGTCCTTCCTGATCTGCCTGCTCGCGGTTCCGCTGGGATCTGCTCTTGATGCGTTCATACTCGCGCGACGCCAGGGTGATACTCCGCTGAAATCCTATCAGCGAGTCTGGTGCTATCTCCTCGTGATGATCGGTGCGACATTTGCCAACAATCTGGCGGCTCAGACGATCATCACGTGTCTCGGCGAGGCGTTTCAGATTCCCACACGAGCAATGTCGCCGGCCATTCAGGCGGGTGATCGAATTCTGGTAGATAATCTGTGGCGTCACACAACGTCCCTGCAGCGTCACGACATCGTGGTATTTGACAGTGAAGGGCCGGGCTCGCCGCTTTACATCATGCGAGTCATTGGATTGCCGGGTGAAACCATTGAGATCATCAACGAGCAGGTCAGTATCAACGGTACGGTATTGCCCGATCCGCATGCCGTGAAGAATCCTGAACTACCTGTCGAGAGCGATCTCGCTTATTTCGGACCTGTCACGATTCCAGCCGACTCGTTCTTTGTGCTGGGAGATGATCGACGACGGGCCAGGGACAGCCGCATACTCGGACCAATTCCCTTGTCCGGCCTGCATGGAAAAGCCCGGATGGTCTATTGGTCTCGCGAGCACAACTTCCCGGATCGGAACGACTCGTCACATTTCGTGTCCGGCCCTGTGCGATGGTCGCGCATCGGCAGCCGTCTGGATTGAACTAGAAGCTACAGTGCAAACGGCAGCTGGGAAGGCAGGTGTCGAACTCGCTGCTGGTCAGGATGGCCTGGCGGAGGGATGTCCAGCGGCCGAATGGTATTCGTAACAGTGCTGCACCAGCACCGGGCGAGTCTTCTTCTCAAAGAAGTCCAGTTGAGCCGCCGAGAGCGCCTCTGCCGCCAGGGTGATCGGGTTCAGGAATGCGGCCAGCATCAGTATCGGCAGCAGACAACGACATTATACGCTTCGCAGAAAATAACCGCGCGAAGCTGAAACGCAGTTCGGGAGGGCGAGGCTCCTGCCGAGCCGCTTCAAGTGGCTGGTGCGGCTCGGCAGGAGCCTCGCCCTCCCTGACGCGCCGTGCGGTTCCGTCAACTACATTACTCGCCACGACTGTACCCGTTACGCGCACTTAATTTCTGGAATCCGTATTACATGAATCGGCCCGAGTTCAACGGCGAAAGGTCAACTGATACGCGGCGCAGAGGATAACTGCGCGGCGCTGCAACGCAGTTATGTTCTGGGACACGATCGAGTCTTGGGCGGTGCTACTCGACCATCAGCGGGGTCATTTGCGGGGCGACTTGACGCAACGCGGCGGTGACCAGACCGGAGATCGCGTAGGCTCCCTCAGGGGAGAAGTGGGCGATGTCGGTGGGTGTATGGCTGATGTACTGGCTGCCCTGATCGCCCAGCGAGCGATACAGCTCGAAGCTGAGCTGGTTCAAGTCGACCAGCGGCACACCGGTTTCTTCAGCCACTTCACGCATGGCGTTCGCATAGGGAGTCAGTGCCACGCTCTCGCGAGCGACTCCGTTGATAAAGAAACGCACCGAAACCGGAGTGACCAGAATAGGCACAATTCCGGCGGCTCGCGCGTTCGCGATATAGGTCTTCAGGATATCCTGAAATTCGCCGTTGGGATCTGAACCGCGAGTCGGTCCGGCATACGCTGGCTGATCGTTGTGACCGAACTGAATCAGCACATAATCCGGTCGAGATTCCACCACGGCTTGCCAGCGTTCTTCGAGCAGAAAGCTCTTCAGACTGCGACCGGAGACCGCGTGATTCAGGACTGCGACTCCATCCCGCTGGAAGTATTCATCCAGTTCCTGAGCCCAGCCTTCCAGCGGGGGTTGACCGTCGGTTGGTTCAATGAAAGTCGCCACGGTGGAATCACCCAGCACGGCGATGCGCGGCAGGTCGGGTAATTGTGTGTTAGTGCCCGTGCCGCCATCGACGTAATCCTGACCGCCACCGGTGACCAGCACGTCATCGCCATCGCCGCCCAGCAGGATGTCGTTGCGGCCGCCGGCCAGCAGCGTGTCATCGCCTTCCAGTCCCAGCAGGGCGACCGAGGCAGTCGCGGTTCGCGCATCAATGGCGTTGTTGCCACTGCCGCCCGCGATCTGAATCCGGTCGACATCAATGATCGTCCACAGACCCAGCAGCGGACATGAAATGTGACTGGCCGTGACCAGGAACGTGGCGTCGGCCACCGCCAGCACGCGGTCGTAGTCAAAGCCTCCATCCAGCACGTCGTAGCCGATGGAACCAACCAGAGTATCAGCACCCTCGTTGCCGCGCAGCACGTCGTTGCCGATGTCTCCAAAGAGCGCATCGTCGCCCGCGCCGCCAGCCACGGAATCATTATCACGCATGCCGAAAACGTAGTCGTTGCCACCCTGGCCAAACAGCGAATCCGCGCCATCGCCACCCATCAGGCTGTCGTTACCGTCGCTGCCATAAATGAGGTCGTTGCCCAACTGACCGTTGATCTGATCGTTGCCCGCGCCGCCGTTCAGAGTGTCGTTACCAGCACCTCCGTAGATCGTGTCATCACCGCCTTGAGCCAGCACGGAATCATCCCGCGAGAAGACGAAGATCAGATCCCGGCCTTCACTGCCAATGATCGTATCCGAGCCACCACCGCCGATGATCTGCGTGATACCATTGAGTCCCGCCACGAACCTGCGCGCATCAATGCGATTGGCAGACGGGCCGCCCGTGATATCCGCCAGTTCGACGCCACTCAGCTCGTCCGTTGATACGACCTCACCTGTCGGCAACCGCATCTGCAATGCATTCGTTGCCAGCGTGATATCAAAATCGCCACTCTCGGTAATACGATCAACGCCCAGCCCGCCTTGCACGGTATCATTGTCAGCGCCGCCGGACAGCAGGTCGGCGCCATCACCCCCGTCGATTGAATCATTGCCGGCACCGCCCGACAGCGAATCACCGAACAGACTGCCGATGATGGTGTCATCACCAGCGCCGCCATCCACACTGACGGCTGTCAGCTTGCGGAGCCCCGGTGTCAGACCAGATAGATCAATATGGTTCGCACCACTGCCACCGGTGATTGTAATCGAGCCAATCTTAGCCAGCGGCACCGAGCTGTATCGCGTGTCGGGCGTCCCGTTAATCAACGTAACGACGTTGTCGCCGATGGTTGATAATGTGATTGAATCATCGTCATCCAGTTGATAATTCAATGCCGCAGTCGTCACGTACACGTTGAAGGTCGTCGTGCTCACTGCAGTGCCGGGATCTCGCACAGTCAGCGTGATCGTGGCCTCGCCGAACTGCAGCGGCAGTGGCGTGACGCGCACGGTGCGGCTTTCACGAGTTCCTGTAACGACGATATTGCGGTTGGGAACAAGCGCCGGATTGGACGAAGTAGCCGTCACCTGCAGAGTTAGGGGGGATGTTTCAATGTCGCTGACAACGAACGGCAGGTCACCCGTCGTCGTGCTCAGCAGTACCGTCTGATTCGCGATGCTGGTGATGCTTGGCGCATCGTTGCGGGGATTGATCGTCAGCGTGAAGGAACGAGTTTCCGGTGTTGTTCCCGGCAGCCCGGCCGAGATCGTAATCACCGTCGTGCCGAACGCATTCGCCGCCGGGGTGATCAGCAGCGTGCGCTGGGCTCCAGTGCCACTCAACACCAGATTGGCGGTTGGCACCAGACCGGGATCGGCGGCTGTAGCTGTCACCACCATGTTTGCGGCAGCGGCGTTGCTCGGTGCAATCGAGAAGTTCACCGGACTCAGAGCTCTGTCTTCAGGTACCACCTGATCGGCGATGGCGCTGATGGTCAGAGCCAATCTTGATTCCAGCCTCTCAGGCTGATGGCGTCGGCCACGACGTGCGGACCGCGCAGACCGGATCGCCGGTCGACGGATCACAGCCTGTCGTACGAAGGACGCAAACCAGGAACTCAAGGGCATCGCCGGAACCCGCTGAGGTTGAACACGTGTTCGAGGTCGTTCTCACAACCTCACCACCCTCAGCCTAGAAGGAGATTCCCTCAATGCAGCGGTAATCCGCCGGAGTCACCTGTCATCCCGGGTGGAAAAGACACCACACGGCACTCCCGGCGGCATAACCCGAACTTCCTGACACCATACAGCCTGACAATTCGCTTCGCCCGCTAACCACCGCAAAGCAGGGACTGACCGATCATCCGCCAGACGACAGCCTCGAGACGCCCACATTCACGCTGAATTCATACACTGCTTACAACCGCTACAGACGGCTTCAACGAAACTCGACGGACTACCCGATCGAGGTCGCCCAACCTAGGCTTCGTCGCGATGAGTCCGTTCACTTCGCAGGAGCAGCTCTCATGAAGCGTTTTGTCGTGTTCGCGTTGTGTGTGGCGAGCTGTCTGCTGGGAATTCGCCCGGCGGTTGCTGATCAGCCGCAGCTGGTCGTCGTGATCACCGTCGATCAGTTCTGCCAGGACTATCTGGTTCGCTTCTCCGACAACTTTTCCGATCAGGGCTTCTTCCGCCGCGTTGCCAGGGAAGGAACGTCGTATGGCAACTGCCATCATCAGCACGCCTTCACGTTCACAGCCCCCGGTCACGCCGTACTGTTGACTGGAGCCTCTCCCAATACCCACGGCATCATCGACAACGAATGGTTCGACCGCGATCTGAAGGGCATGCGTTACTGCGTTGCGGACCCAACCGTCAAAGTCATCGGCACGGAATCCAGGAAAGGCATGTCGCCGCGGACTCTGCTGGTCAGCACTGTCGGCGATCAGATGAAGCTGGCGAACCGCGAGTCGAAAGTCTTCGGTGTCGCCATCAAGGATCGAGCTTCCATTTTGATGGCCGGCCACATGGCCAACGCTGCCTTCTGGCTCGACAGCAATAAGTGGGTCACCACCGAGTATTATCGCGGCGATCTACCCGGCTATCTGGCAGAGATCAACACTAATAAAGTGATCGAAAAATATCACAGCCAGAAATGGGAGTTATTGCTTCCTAAGGAGAAATATCACAACAACGGCCCCGATGAGAACGACTGGGAGAACCCGACGAAAGGCTTCAAATCAGCGTTCCCGCACGAGCTGGCAGCAGCTGGCGCAGAACCGAAAATCTTCGGCGATCAGGTACTGGCATCCCCGTTTGGCAATGAATTCACGCTCATGGCCGCTCGCGCGATTGTTACGAACGAAGAACTCGGTAAAGACAACGTCACCGACTTACTATGTGTCAGCTTTTCACCGAATGACTACGTTGGTCATGCTTATGGACCTTACAGCTACGAAGTCGAAGACATGGTCTATCGCACCGACCTGCAGCTCGGTGAGTTCGCCCGGTTTCTGGATCAGCAAGTCGGTGCCGGCAAATGGACGCTGCTGCTGAGTGCCGATCACGCCGTGGCGCCGATTCCGGAACATGCTCAGAAACTGAAACTGCCTGCCATACGCGGCCCATTGCCCAAAGAGCGCATCAAGAAAGAAGTCGATGCGTTGCTGCGTGACCGTCTTAAAGCCGATCCGCTGAGTCCGCCCATCGTGCAGGAAGCCGAAGACCAGCAGCTCTTCCTGCTGCGTGAACATCCGGCCTTAGTCGGCGAGAACTTCGCCCGCGCTCAAAGACTGGCCCGCAACTGGCTGTTGCTGCAGCCGCATGTCGCGATGGCCAAGACACGTGACGAGCTGATGTCCGGCAGCGGCGATCGCCTGCACGATCAAATGCGGCTCTCGTTCCACCCACGCCGCAGCGGCGAAGTGCTGTGGGTACTCAATCCCTATTGCATTCCCGCCATTGACGAGACCACGAAGAAGGGCACAACTCACGGCAGCCCCTGGTACTACGACACCCACGTGCCGCTGCTGGCCATCGGCTCCCGCATCCGCAATTCCACATCGATGCGTCCGGTCGTCCCCGGGGCTCTAGCCTCAACCGTCGCACTCCTAGTCGGAGTCAATCCCCCCGGCGGCAACGTCGAACAACCTCTGCTGGATGCAATTAAGGCCGAGTAACCGTTTCGGGTGCTAAGGTCGGTTTCGCGGGTCGGATAAACCTCTCAGCGATGAGCGGCAAGGCGCTAGCCGCCGGTTCTGGCCTTGTCCGTTCTCGCAGCGCACCAATCACCCGCCGCTAGCGCGTTGCGGCTCAGCAGGAAACCTCTTACTTCACAATCGGCAATTCGCTTTTCAGACGCAGTTGGCCGCAGGCGGCGTCGATGTCGGCGCCTTTGCGTTTGCGGACGGTGGCGACGACGCCGCGAGCTTCCAGGCGGCGCACGAACTCGGCAGTGCGCGGTGCCGTTGGTTCGACGTACGGCAGGATCTCGACGTTGTTCATCGGGATCAGGTTGACGTGCGCCTGACGATGCTCCAGCAGGCGGCCCAGTTCGTCGGCATGTTCGGGTTGATCGTTCACGCCGCTCAGCAGCACGTACTCGTAGGTCACTCTTCGACCGGTGATCTCGAAGTATTCATCGGCGGCGGCCAGCACAGCATCAATGCCGATGCGGTCATTGATAGGCACCAGTTGCGTGCGCAGGTCGTTCAACGGTGCATGCAGTGACACGGCGAGGTTGAACGGCTTGCCGGTCTGGGCGAGTTCCCGCATCTTCGGCGGCAGGCCTACTGTGGAGATCGTGATGCGTCGCGGGCTGAGGCCGAGCCCTTTACTGTCGGTGACTTCATCCAATGCGGAGAGCAACGCGGTGAGATTCGCCAGCGGTTCGCCGATGCCCATGACGACGATGTTCGTCAGACGCTCGCCGATTCCCAACACGCGATCCAGCAACAGGATCTCTTCGAGGATCTCGCCGCGCGTCAGGCTGCGTTTCAGGCCCATCAGGCCGCTGGCGCAGAACACGCAGCCCATCGCACAGCCCACCTGGGTGCTGATGCAAATGGTGCGGCGATCGGGCTCGCGCATCAGAACGCACTCGATGGTTTCCTGATCGACCTGTTCCAGCAGCAGCTTTTCCGTCCGGTCGCGAGCGACCTGATGATTGACGATGTTGCTGCGGAACAACACGAACTCAGTATCAAGCTGATCGCGCAAGGCCTTCGGGAGGTCCAGCATCTCTTGAAAGGACGAGGCCCGCTTTTCGTAGATCCAGCGGCGAATCTGGTCGGCGCGAAAGCGCGGCTGCCCTTGAGCTTCGCACCAGCTCTGCAGTTCCGCGTGCGTCAATTCCAGGAAGCCACGTTTCACGATCAACCGCCTTCTAAGCCTTCAACTCTTGTAGGGCGGACAATCCTGTCCGCCGAAACGCTGGGTGGGCTCTTGGCCGTTCGTAGGAGATCGCCCCTCACCCCCTGCCCCTCTCCCCAGAGGGGCGAGGGGAGCGACTTGTTCTAATACTAGGTTTCTACAGTCTACTAAAAATCACCGGCATCCGGCACGCCGCGGGCGAGGTCGCCGAAACGCATCGACTCGCTGATCCATGCCAGCGTCACGCCGCCAGTCGGACCGCTACGGTTCTTGGCGATGATGAGATCAGCCTCGCCGGGGCGATCCTCAGGGTCATACGCGGCGGGGCGATGCAAGAACATCACCACGTCCGCATCCTGTTCGATCGAACCGCTCTCGCGCAAGTCGGCAAGGCGCGGGCGCTTGTCTTCACGCAATTCGACGCCTCGATTGAGCTGCGCCAGCGCGATCACAGGAGCTTCTACTTCTTTGGCGAGGAACTTCATACGCCGGCTGATCAACGCGATCTGCTGCTCGCGCGGGGCGGATTTGTCTTCCGGTTCCACGAGCTGCAGATAATCCACAATGATGAGTCCCAATCCGCTACGGCGTTTGATACGCCGACAGATGGCCCCGAGTTGAGCCATCGTGCGGCCGGGGACGTCATCAATGAAGATCGGTAACTGACTGAGATCTTGAGACGCCATCATCAGGCGATCTCGTTCCACTTCATCGAGTTCACCTGCACGCAGACGATGTCCATTCACTCGCGAACGAATGCAGAGCAGACGCTCGGCAACTTCGAGCTTGGACTGTTCCAAACTAAAAATTACTACCGGTGCACCGGTCTTGGCGGCACCTTCGGCGATATTACACACCAGCGCCGTCTTACCCATACTGGGGCGGGCCGCGAGGATGATCAGTTCCGCCGGCTGGAACCCGTTG
>CAYLTY010000223.1:0-14241 GCA_964386705.1 uncultured Planctomycetaceae bacterium | reverse complement strand
GAGTCGCGTGATGAAGGATCATCTACTACCCGGCTTGGATTGGGGGCTCTCATCTCTGCTGGATGATCTGGAGAGTCGCGGACTACTCGATGAGACACTCGTCATCGCCGTCGGCGAGATGGGCCGCACTCCAAAGTTTGAGAACCGCGGCCAGGAAGACGGTCGCGACCATTGGACATACTGCTTCCCGTGCGTGTTGGCAGGAGCCGGAATTCGCGGTGGTATCACGCATGGCCGCTCGGACAAGGATGCCGCCTGGCCTGCGGATCATCCCGTCAGTTGCGAAGATCTGGCGTGCACGATTTACCACGCGCTCGGCATCGACCCGCACGCACACCTGCTTCGAGATAAACAAGACCGCCCGGTATCACTCGTCGAGGGCGGCCGAGTACTCAGCGAGTTATTCGGATCATGAGTTCACTTCGAAAAATCATTAATATAATCGCAAAGCGGCCTCAGTTGCCCGCATTCGTACTATGGGGGTAACGCGGCCAGAGGCGGTTACCGGTCCGACTCCTTGTCGCTCTGCGGTCTGATCTATGTGTTTGCAACGGATTACATACTGTTGGAAAGCAAATATGACTCGAATCGTAGTCATGCTTCTCGCGTTCTCCGGCGTCTTTGGCTGGGGCGATCGGATACTGGGCGGCGAGAACTATGCGCTGCTGGTCGCTGTGGGTGATTACGACGTCAAGGAACTGCGGCCGCTCAAGTATACGCGGGCTGACGTGCTGGATTTCCAGCAGGCGTTAGTTGATTCTGGTTTCGCGCCGCAGAACGTTTTCCTGATGCACGATGACATCGAGAAGCTGGTTGCTCACTACAAGCGGATCGGCCCCGAGTACGACGCGAAGAACTTCCTGCCGGTCGGGGCGAACATCCGCAAGCGGCTGGAATTGTTGCTCGGTCGGCTGCGAGCGGATGACTCGGTGGTCGTGGCGTTTGCGGGGCATGGTGTGCAATTCAAAGGGGAGAAGAAGAGCTACTTCTGCCCGGCCGACGCGAAGCTTGACCAGAAGCAGTCGCTCATCGGCTTCGACGAAGTGTTCGCCGCTCTCAAGGAGTGCGCTGCGAGCCGCAAGCTATTCCTCGTGGACGCCTGCCAGAATGATCCGTTGAGCGAGATCTCGCGCAGTCGCTCGACGGTCGATCTCGACAGCGTCACCCGCCCGCAGACGGAGAACGTACCTGAGGGAATCATCGCCCTGTACTCCTGCAAGGCCGGCCAGAAGAGTTTTGAATTGCCCGAGTTGGGCCACGGCGTCTTCTTTCATCATCTGCTGGAAGGCTGGAAGGGCAAGGCCGACCGCAACGCCGACGGTAAGCTGACCTACCGGGAGCTGGCCGAGTACACCGAGACCACGACCGCGGAGTTCGCCGACCGAAAGCTTGGTGCACTTCAGACGCCGCTGTTGAAAACGGAGTTCAGCGGCGAGTGGGTGCTTCGCGAGCTGGCGCCGAGAATCACCCGTGGCATTTCGTATGCGGAGCCCAAGAACGACCGTCGCACGCTCGACGTCTACGCGGCTGCTGGGGGTCGGGACCGTCCGGTCCTGTTCTGGATTCACGGCGGTGGTTGGAACAAAGGAGACAAGTCCGACGTGGGTGCGAAGCCGCAGGCGTTCGTCGACCGGGGCTTTGTCTTCGTCTCGACGAACTACCGCCTGATTCCGGAGGCGACCATCGGTGACATGGCAGCCGACGTCGCGAAGGCGATCCGCTGGATGCGCGACCATGCTCGCGATTACGGCGGCGACCCCGACCGGTTCGTCGTGGCGGGCTGGTCGGCGGGGTCGCAATTGGCGGCGCTGGTCTGCACCGACGACCGCTACCTCCGGGCCGAAGGGTTGTCGTTGAGCTTCATCAAGGCCTGCATACCGGTCGATGGAGACACGTTCGACGTGCCGCTGCAGATTTCAACGGTTCAGCCCCAGAAGGCGAACCTCTACCGCCAGAAGTTCGGCGATGCGGATCGTCAGAAGGATCTGTCGCCGGTGACGCACGTGGCGAGGGGTAAGTCGATCCCACCATTTTTTCTGCCGTACGTGGGCGACCACCCGGAAACGAGCCTACAAACGCGGCGGATTGCCAAAGCGCTGCAGGACGCAGGCGTCCCTGCAACGACTTTTCCGGCGACGGGAAAGGACCACAGCTCGATCCACTCAGAGTTGGGTCGGCCAGGAGATCCACCAACACGAGCGATGTTCGAGTTTCTCGA
The DNA here is from genome assembly GCA_964386705.1 of uncultured Planctomycetaceae bacterium. Lineage (GTDB taxonomy): Bacteria > Planctomycetota > Planctomycetia > Planctomycetales > Planctomycetaceae > AM-0621. Next base: position 12,023 of record CAYLTY010000223.1, on the reverse strand, counting down.
CGGCTTGTTGAAACGGCCTTGAGTGGTTGTGGGTGGCCCAGATCATCTTCGGTCGATCGGGGTCTCACAGTGATAGAAGGCTTACGGCGTGAAGTTGGTTCGAACCGCTTCTTGCGGCTCTCGCCGCCCCGATAGGCCGAGTACAGGCAACCGGTGTACTGGCTTAACAGTGGAGCTGCGTTCGACGCAGGTGTGAGGCCGAATCCATAAACGCGGATGACATGGCACGGGGCTTGCCTCTTTTCCTGATGTGTCTGGGACAGATCAACTGTATTAGCAGGAGCTAGCATCGTGGCCAAAGAATCTGATCAAGGAAAGAAAGTGACCGGGGCGAATAAAACTCATGCTTCAGCCGAGAAGAAGATGGGTGGCGCGCCTTTCAACAACCAGGACCCGAAACGTCGGCTGGGAAACTTCGGCGGTGCCGGTGAACACCCTCGGCAAGGAGGCAGAACCGCAGGGATCGTGGGTCAAACTAAGCAAAAGAACCGCACCGACCAGCGAGGCGGCTGAGGCAGCTGTCAGCTCTCGACGATCCAGCCACTGTCGGTGTGGTGGTATCGGCTTTCCCCGACCGTGGCAAATCGTCGGCCGTCCCAAGCTCGCACGAGCAATATCAGAGTATCACCATCGATGACGAGCTGATTGTAAGCATTGGGTTCATCGCGCCGACGGTGGGAGATGGCCGTACCCGCCTGCGCCACGACAATCGAACGCGTCACTTCCAGATGATGCGTTCGCACGTCGCCGCTATAGGCCTGATGCAAATGCCCTGAGAGTATCAACGCGCACCCGCACGTCTCCAGCATTTTCAGGGCCTCGCGTGCCCGGCCGACCAATGAGGCCTGCATGTCACGATCCGGCGGAATGAAGGGATGATGACAAACAAGTATTTTGAACGACTGCGGTGCTGCTCCCTCAAACTGGCACCTGAGCAGTTCCATCTGAGCGAGCGAAATTCGCCCTTCCTTCCAGGTATTCGAACGCGCTGTATTCACTCCGGCGACCGCGATCTCACCGTCATGAAAAAATGGCGACAGGTCCGAAGAAATCGTCTGGCGATATCCAGTAAAAGGACGCGCGAAGCGTGAGAGGATATTATATAGCGGCACATCGTGGTTGCCGGGTACAATCAGCGTCGGCGCTGCAATGCGGTCCAGATAGCGACGAGCGGCCAGGAATTGACTGCGACGTGCGCGCTGAGTGAGATCTCCACTCACGCAGACCAGATGCGGCGAATAAGTCGTGAGGTCGTCCAGCAATCCTGCGGCGACGCCGGGATCTTCCGTGCCAAAGTGCAGATCGGAAATGTGGGCTATCCGCTTCATCAGGGGTGCTTCACGGTCTTAAACGTAAGTGGAGTCAGATCGCATCGGTTGTTGTGTCATGCGGCCGGTGCTTCTGCAGTGTGAGTCTCCGATTCATCTGGAACGCAGACGGTTAACGCGGCTGGACGGATGCAATAGCGGAACGGAGGATTCAGATGGACAACTTCGCCATCGAGCGCGATTGGCAGTCGATGCCTGCGCGTCTCGATCAGACAGTTTGAGGCATGGAAGGCTTCGACGTCGCTCGCTCGACCGGCACAGCCCGCCAGAGACCGCATCGTCAGCTTGAACAAGCCCCAGCGGTTATCAACTTTGGCAATCGACAAAGACAGTTTACCACAGTCGAGCTGACTGCGCTTACCCAGGTTAAACAGGTCAAACTGGTATTCATTGTTGCCAATGAACACTACCGGTGTCTTTCTCTCGATTGTCGTGGTGCCTGCTTCCAGTCGGAGATGTACCATCGGAAATCTGCGAAAGACATTCAACATGGCCGGCAGCATCGCCACCCACTTGCTAAGACCATGCCGCTGACGGTGTGAATCGCGGTTCAATACGAAATGAGGATATACGCCCAGCGAGGAATTGTTGATAAACACTCGACCGTTCACATCGCCCACGTCAATCCGGGACACACGCCCTGCCGCAATCACTTTGACTGCGGCGGCCACATCGAGAGGGATACCCAGATCCTTGGCAAAATGGTTGAGCGTTCCCAGAGGCACGATTCCCAATGGCATCGGCGTACCAGCGACCGCCCGCGCCACACTGCTGATTGTGCCATCGCCGCCACAGGCCACCACGACGTCCACAGCCGCTGACGCAGCCGATTGAGCTTCGCGATCAATGCTGCTTCCCGTGATCGATCGAATCTCCGCCTCGATTCCGGCCATCGAGAACGCTTCTGCCAACGATCGCTCCCGATTGCCCGCGTTCGTGGCTGGCTGCGAACCAGCCGCCGCGTTCAGAAGAACGATGGCCTTCATGTCATTCCATTCGTGGAAGGGTGCTGCCGTTCGATTCATCCGGCAGGGTGTCGCGATAACTTGCTTGTCTGGATCACGGACCGACAAGGTGGGTTCGTACGGAGCCGTTTGAATCGACTTGAGAGATCGATCAAGCCCGCTTCAGAACCGGCGGGCTGACAGACCATGCATGATACGCCTTCTTCCCCCGCCAAGTTTGGTGGAAGACCTTGTGCCGCACGGCGAAGACAACAAAGTTGTTTTCGCCACCCTCCGAACACAATTCTCAGGCAACGGCGTTATTCCGAAGGGCGAGGCTACTGCGGGTGGTCTGCGATTGACCGCTAGCGGTCTATCGGGGTCGCGCAGCGGGAAGAGGTTTGTTGCGTGAGGCTGGTTCGGACCGCGTCTTGCGGCCCTCGCCGCCCCGGTAGCCCGGATACGGGTAGCGGGGCCACGCGGCGCGGCAATCGAGAAGACTATCGTCCTTGTCACAGTAGTTAACTAAGAGACCAACTCGCGCGATTCACGAATGCGAAATCAGGCTAAGACGGTGACTCACCCATCTCCTCAACGTGTCCAGAAGCATCTGGCGCTGAATGGGCTTGGTGAGGAAGTCATCACACCCCGCGTCCAGGCACTTCAGTCGGTCGCTGTCCATCGCATTGGCAGTCAACGCTATCAAGGGTAGAGGGCAGCCAGCGACGCGCAGCATCTTCACCGCATCGTATCCGTCCAGCACGGGCATCTGCATATCGACCAGGACCACATCGAATTCATCGCCAGCATTGGGTTGAGACAACCGATCCACCAACTGCTGCCCGTCCTCCACGAAGGTCGGCTCAAAGTCGGCTTTTCGGAGAATGAAATCGAGCAGTCGCCGATTATCGGGAGCGTCGTCAGCAACCAGAACACGAGCCTTGCGACTCAAAGTCAAACGATCACTCGCTGTCAGACCAGGAGTCTGCGGGGTTGGGTGATCGTTCGCCGCGGTGGCTGCCACTGGCGCCAGGATCAATGGAAGTCGCAGCGTGAACGTGCTACCCACACCTGGCTCGCTGATAACAGTAATATCTCCACCACACAACCGGGCCAGGCGACGGCTGATACAAAGGCCGAGTCCGGTTCCCGCTTGTGCCCGAGTGGTCGACGAATCGATCTGGGAAAACGCCTCAAACAAGCAGGAGAGTTTGTCGGACGGGATGCCGATTCCTGTATCTCGAACGGCGATCTCGAGGCATGGTTCTGCGTCCGTGCGAACCGCCTGAACTTGAAGAGTCACGCTGCCGCGCTGAGTAAACTTCAGGGCGTTGCCCAGCAGGTTGATCAGAATCTGTCGGACGCGACGCGTATCCAGCATGCACTCTGTCGGTAAATCAGAAGCCCAGTCGATGGCTAATGCGAGTTGTTTGAGGTCCGCACGCCCCCGCAATGTCTGGACAATCTGGGAAACCAGTGCCGACAGCGAGCAGCGTTCGGGCAAAACGTCGATGCACCCTGCTTCAACTTTGGACAAGTCCAAAATGTCATTAATCAGATCCAGCAGGTGAGAACCGTTGCGTTCGATCGTTGCGCAGATTTCCGTCGCTTCATCGTCTGCCAGCTTATCCCGCAGCACGTTGGTAAACCCGAGAATTGCGGTCAATGGCGTGCGTATTTCGTGGCTCATATTAGCCAGGAACTCGCTCTTCGCGAGGTTAGCTGACTCCGCAGCCTTCCGTGCTTGATCGAGAGCTCTTTCCGCCTGGATTCTCTGCGTGATCACGTTGGTGAACATCACAATTCCTCCGATGTCTCCATCATCGTCCGTCCATGGATGAATGGCCCATTCCAGCCAGACCTCGGATCCATCATCGCGAGTAAAGCAGTCCTGCTCGCATTTGCGAATCTCGCCCCGCAGACAAGCGTTATGCACCTCTTTCCATCTCTCTGGTGCATCCGGGAAGACTTCATAATGCGACCGACCGACCAGAGATTGACCTTCAAGGCCGTAGTCCCGCAACCATTGGTCGCTGTGATGGATATACCGCATCTCCCGATCGAACATCGCCACTGCGGCCGGAGTATGCTGGATCAGCATGTGTTTGCGACGGCGTCGATGTTCCATGACTTCCAGCATGCGTCGCTGCTCGGTCACATCGGAAGTGGTTCCCGCCATCCGCTCAGGAAATCCTTGCTCATCCCAGAAGGCCTGACCTTTCACACGATACCAATGATACTCGCCCGACTTCATCCTCATACGGTACTCAAGATCGTACGGAGCGACGCCCTTCAAGTGCTGCTCGACCGCAGTCACCACACGCTGCTTATCTTCCGGATGCAGCAGGCCCATCCAGTCGTCGACGGTCTTGCCAAACGAATCGCCGACCGCATATCCCAGTTGCGTCCGATACTGTGGCGAAAACCAGATGCCACCGTTGGCAATATCCCAATCCCAGATACCGTCCCGAGACCCTGCAATCGCCCGTTGAAAGCGCGCTTCGCTTTCTTTCAACTGTGCGTCGACGCGACGGCGTCCGCTGATATCACGGACGTGTGCGACGGCGTATGCCACTCCGTCAAATTCTATGTACGAAGACAGTACCTCGACCGGGAACACACGTCCCTGCTTGGTCCGATGCCGTGTTTCGATAAAGAAATGCTTTTGTGCGACTTGCTGCGCCCAGACCCCCGGCCATTTCTCGACCGTGACGTCGGGATCGAAATCCGGAACCGACATCTGTAACAATTCTTCGCGCGTATACCCCAGACTTTGACACGCGCGTTCATTCACGTAGACGACTCGACCATCGGTTCCGATCCAGAACACGGCGTCAGGGCTCTGCATCACCGTGAATTCGGTCAATCGCAACTGCGACTCCCGCTGGCGATCCTGCATCATATTGTGCAGCACGCTGACGCAGCCGATGACTCTGCCGGCCGCATTCCGCAGGGGAGTGCAGCGGACCAGCATCCAGAATCGCGCGCCCTCGTTGGTGATGAACAGCAACTCCGTAGGCGCCACCATCTCGCCGCGCAGAGCACGGGCACACGGCCATTGTGTATCCTCAAGTCGCGTCCGACCGTCCGAGGCGTAGATGTGCATTTTCTCGAGGAGGTCTTTCCGCGTCCCGGTTTGCGCAGGATCAAATTCGAGAAACAGGCGGGCAGCCCGATTGAGATACACCAGATTCGAACGCTCGTCGATCACGACGACGGCATCGGACAAGTCCCCGACGACCGACTCCAGCAATCCCGACGACAACAGTTCATCCCGTTGGTGATTCGCCTTCTGCGACGCGATCTCGTGCAACACCGAGCGACTGTATAATACCTTTCCGTCTGCATCCCGAACGGCCGACAGATTCAGGCAAATGTCTACGCGACGGCCCTCTTTCGTTAATAATACCATTTCCGCATCGCGCACTTCTCCTGTCGTGCGTAACTGCTCATGTATTTCACGCGCGCGGTCATGGCTCGCGGGATCGTACATCTCGATGACGGGCCGACCGATCACTTCTTCGCGAGTCCAGCCTGTGACTTTCAACATCGTTGCGTTGCAGCACAGAATCCGTCCCGTCGCGGCATCAACCGACAGACACATCTCGGGAGAATTTTCATACAGATCGCGGAAGTCGAGCTTCTCTTCCAGTTGGACGACCACATCCGTCGTCGCTGAAGTCTCGTCCAAGTCGCCTGCAACCAGATTCTGAATGGCCTGAGCGTCAAACCGCCAGGCCCGCCCGACTTTCGTTCCCTGGAGTTTCCCTGCTGCGGCCCACCGGTAGACGGTGTCATGAGAAACACGCAATTGAAGTGCGACTTCGGCGAGAGTCAGGAGATCTGCGTTCATGCTGAACAGGTAATCCGATAAAGCCTACTGTGATGAATTGAAGGATTGTCCTTCATGTAGCTCCAACACTGCCGACTCTAGGTCACGGAATACCTTCGCTTGCGGGATTATGCGGAAATGGGGGGTAGGAGAAACTTCAGTTAGAGGGTTTGGGACGATTATTGGCACCAAGACGACTTTGATGACTTGCGGCTCACTCCAGAACTTGGACCACGCGCCAGTGATTGCGTCCGCTGGCGGCAAGGCGCATCTGATGCCATCCATCGACTCAATGAATAAGTATAAACACCAAGATCCGCTCGTTAGTTCAGAGGTCTGCTGTCGACCCTCAGTGACGCTTGATACAGAGGACACACGAGGTGCCAGATTGATCACTGAGGGACGCGCCAGTCGCATCGAGGCGACCTCGGTGCCACGCGATTGCCGTATAGGTTTCCTCGTCCACCATCTTCTGGCGCGAGCTATTTGCTCCATAGAGTGCGCTGATTGCCGAAATCATGCGATCACTCGCTGCGCCCGAACGCAGAAAGCGCACACCCAATCAATAGACATGCTTCTTCACGAGATCCATCTTGGCGTTGAAGCCGCCCTGGATGCCCTTTACGAGAACCACATTCATTCCGACCGTGCGTTTCTTGTGCGATGCCGCCATGTGAAAGTGGTAGTGGTCACCGTCGTCGGATAAGTCCCTGATGCGAAACGTCAGGGTAACGAAGCCTTCTTCGCTGTGCTGCTCCAGAATCGGGTTGCCTTCGCTGTCGGTCTGAATGTCCATAATGCGCTCAAGGACCTTGTTCGCAGGTGGCCTTGGATGCCGAATGGAGTACCGAGGTGACGTAAGCCGCAGAAGCAAGTATGCGTCGACGCTTCCGCCAGTTCAAACTTTTCGTTGCAGTGGATTCCATAGGCCGCCAGCGGTGAATCGGTGCCACCCGCCAGACGGCCCGTTGTTTGCTCAGTCGCTGGTTGTGCGACGGACAAGTGAGCCCATCCTGTTGCCAATGGATCCAGCACCAATGTGGCTAGATCCTCGGCATCAGAGTTCGCTTACGGCGAATTCTGGCACGACAACCACATAAAGACGCCACCAAAGCTCAGGAAACGCTTGCAAACCGCGCGTGCAATCAAGTTTACTCACCTGCTCAATGCTTCACTAGACCTGAAGTTTGAAGTGGTTTGCGGCCCGATCTTGTGAGTCGTCAGAGATCCTGAAAGGTTGCTTCGTGCATCTGACCAATTGGCTGCAGCGCGTTTTGTCTCGATCCGGTCTTTCCCCGCAGAGCCAACCGCGCTCCGCATTGCGCCGTCGCAAGCGAGCCCTAGCACGCGGCCAGCGCCGGTTAGAGCGTCTGGAGCCACGGCTCGTGCTGGCATCCGACTTCGGCGATCTGCCGGACGGAACGTCGGGCACCGGCGTGGGCGACTACCAGACGCTACAGGCCAACCAAGGCGCGAGCCATACCATCGACTCGACTCAAACCACGCTGTTCCTCGGCGCGCGCGTCGACGGAGAACCAGATGCCGCGCCTAGCGTTGCAGCCAATGGTGACGACATCTCAACTTCACCTGACGACGAAGATGGACTCGTCGAACCGGAACGGGACTTGGCTCTGACGGCGGGTACAGCTCCCAAAGTCCGAGTCCGAGCTACGAACTCAACCGGTACAGCCGCGACGCTCTACGGCTGGATTGATATCAACCGGGATGGAAAGTTTGATAATACCACCGAACGCGCCTCAGTCCCGGTCCCCGGGGGGACGAACAACACGACATTCACGCTGACGTTCCCCGCGATTCCGTCTACCGCGCTGGCGGGCGCGACATATGCGAGATTCCGCCTGAGTTCAGACGCTGCCGCAGCGGAACCTGTCGGAGTAGCTTCAGGCGGCGAAGTTGAAGATTATAGCGCTTACCTCTTTCATCGCGGCGATAGCACCTTCGCTGCTGAAAAGGGTATCAGACTCGCCAACGGTTCTAATGGCGCCCCCGTTTTCACGGATGTCGCTCGCTTCGGAAGTTCAGTCGCTTCGATTGGCGATATCGATGGTGATGGAATCACAGATCTCGCAGTTGGCGAGATTGAGGATGAAACAGGTGGAATCGATCCGAACAACCAGATCTTATTGCGTCAAGGTGCCTTGCATATTCTTTTCATGAATGCTGATGGCACGGTCAGGACCAGCACGAAGATTGCGAAAAATACGAACGGTGGTCCGCCGATGCTGTCTAACACTCGTTTTGGGGCGTCCGCTGCCGGGATCGGTGATTTCGACGGTGACGGTATCAACGATGTGGTTGTCGGTGCCAACGGCTTCAATAGAGGATTCGGCTTTTCCGGGGCGGCTTATATACTGCTGCTGAACTCGGACGGAACGGCCAGGAACTGTATTCCAATTCCCGCTCAGTCCATTCCCGACACCGAATATGGCTTCGGAAGTTCGATCGCTTCTCTGGGAGACTTGGATGGAGACGGGGTCACTGACATCGCCGTCGGAAACTCCAATGACCGCGAGGAGATATTTGATCCCGAACTCGGTACTACGCAATCGGTTCCGGTTGGCGCAGTCCATGTCCTTCTGATGAATCAGGACGGTACCGTAAAAAATGCGTCAAAGATCTCCAGCGGCACAAATGGCGGCCCAGTTCTCGGTGGTGCCGCATTTGGTGCATCGGTCGCATCGCTCGGCGATCTGAATGGTGACGGGGTATCTGATCTCGCCGTGGGGGCTACTTCCGATCATGACCCCGACAATCAGTATGCACACAACGGTGCAGTCTACGTACTGTTCATGAATTCCAACGGAACCGCTAAGGGTACTTCGAAGATTGGGAATCGAGAAAATGGAGGCCCAGTCATCGGAAATTATGACTCCTTCGGCAGCGCTGTCGCATCTCTCGGTGACTTGAATGGCGACGGCGTCGATGACCTTGTCGTTGGAGTCGCCTTAGACCGATCCAATGGCTATTCGCCCGGTGCCCTGCACGTCCTGCTGATGAACTCCGATGGCTCGGTTAAGGAACATACAAAACTGAGAAGCGGTATGAGCGGATTTCCGTCCGGTGGGGCTAGCACCTACTTCGGCAATTCTGTGGCATCGTTGGGCGACTTGGACGCAGATGGGCTTGTGGATCTCGCGGTTGGCGCTCCAGGTGACGCGCCCTTCTTCGTCACCCGTGGTACGGTGAATATCCTCTTCTCCCACAAGAATCAGCCGCCCGTCTTCACATCTTCGACTTCCTTGGCGATACCCGAGAACTCGACATTCGTCGCGGGGGGGATTGCCACGGACGTCGAGACTCAGAGTGTTACGCTCTCAATTACGGGAGGCCCTGATAGAGATCTATTCTTCACCAATGGCAGCTCGCTGGAGTTTGTTACCGCTCCTAACTTCGAAGCTCCGACCGACGCGAACTCGGATAATATCTACGTGGTTGAAATGTCTGCGTCAGATGGTCTTGAAACATCCACGCAGACGTTTTCCATCGCTGTAACCAATGTGTCGTTGACTCGTAGCATCTCACTGCCGAACGCCTTGAATACGGTGTCCATCACTCGAAACTCAGCCAGGCTCTGGGTGATGTCCGGAGCGACCAAACTGATTGACGAGCCGGTCGACGACGTGACGGCCTTGACGATCAATGGTGGATTACTGGCCGACTCTATCACGGCCGACGGCTCCCTGATCGGTTACTTTGCAGGAGCTTTGACTCTCACTGGGAGTGGCGGGAATGATACTCTTGTCGGGAGCACAGGTAATGATCGCATCGAAGGCGGTTATGGCGATGACGAGATCACAGGCGGCCCGGGGAATGATATACTGGATGCGGGCGAGGGCATGGACGATTCCTTGAGGGAAATGGTCGTCAATGACATGGTTCTTTCTCCATCGCAGTTGTCGGGACGAGTCGGTGGCGGCACTCAGATTGATTCCCTGACTGGCTTCGACAAGGCCGCTATCTTTGGAACCGGTGCGGCAGACACTCTGGATGCGTCTGCAGCAGTAATTCCGGTTTCAATGTATGGAGGCGGCGGCAATGACGTGCTGATTGGCGGGCCGAAACAAGATCAGCTTGATGGTCAAGGAGGGGATGACACCCTCACCGGGAATGAAGGTAGCGATACGATATTCGGTGGTTCAGGCGCTGACTTGGTCCGGGCCGTGTTTGATCGAGATATCACAATGTCCAATCAGACGATGTTGATGTCCGGATACTTGGGCCCAGGCTCCATCGACACGCTGGCTGCGATTGAGCGCGCGGATATCAGCGGAGGACCAGGCCGTAATACCATCGATCTTCGTAATTTTTCCGACAGCATCGGCACGACGATCTCCGGAGGCGGCGAGAGAGATACGATATTCGGATCTCCAGGGCCGGACTATATCACTACATTGACCGGCGCCGACTCGATCAATGGGTTTAGCGGTAACGACACTATATTCAGCGGCAGTGGCAATGACACCATCAATGGTGGAGCCGGTCACGACAGCCTCAACGGCCAGAACGGGAACGATTCGATTGTTGGCGACGCAGGTAACGACCTGATTGTCGGCGGCGCAGGTATCGACACGTTGCTTGGCGGTGCCGACAATGATTTTCTGCTGAGCCAGACAGAAGCGGGATTGCTTTTCGGCGGCAGTGGCAATGATACGCTGCAAGGCAATTCTTCGAATGACACGCTCAATGGCGAGGCTGGTGATGATCGTCTCTTCGGCTTGCAGGGCAATGATGTCCTCAGCGGCGGCGATGGTGCCGACTCAATGGCGGGAGCGATTGGCAACGATTCGCTGGATGGCGGCAACGGAACCGACACCCTGCAGGGCGACGTTGGCAACGACACGCTCAATGGCGGAGCGGAATTTGACCGTTTCAACGAAGTGCTTGATGCGAATATCACTATTGTCGGTATCAGCGTTGCCAGTACCGGGCTGGGTTCGGATACCGTCATCGCGGTAGAACGTATTCAGCTGCTGGGCGGCGCGAGTAACAATTTGTTCGACGCGCGGCAGGCGAGTGTGCCGGTTCTGCTGTCGGGTGGAGCTGGTAACGACACGTTGCTGGGCGGACTTAAAGCCGACGGCATCATTGGCAGCGATGGCGATGACGTGCTCTCCGGCGGTGCAGGCGCGGATATCATCGACGGTGGCGACGGTAATGATTATTGGCTGGAGAAAGCTGATACCAATTTTACGGTTAACGGCGTCGTGATTTCGTCGACTGCCACCACCACGGAGACGCCTACCTCCATCGAACGCATTGTGCTGATTGGCGGAATTGGAGCCAACAAGCTCGATGCGACTCTCGCAACAGTACCCGTAGTTCTGATCGGAGGTCGTGGCAACGACACACTGCTGGGAGGCTCGGCCGCTGACACCTTGACCGGCGGCAACCGCAACGATGCCACCGTCGCTGGCGGCGATGGAGCAGACTCCCTCAACGGAGGCGCCGGAGCTGATACTCTCGAAACCGACCCCGCTGATACCCTGACATCAGGAGCTGGCGACAGCTCAATCGCCGATGTCTTCACGTTGCTGGCCAGCTGGGTCGATGGGTTGTGACAATTCATCAATCGTAATGGCTCGAACGTAATGGCTCGAAGCTTTTGACAGACGGATTCTGCCTCAGATCCCCTTGCCGCCTGTGCGACCTACATCTACTGCCCGTTCCCGTCTGGGAGAGCGAGACTACTGCCGAGTTAGTGATTTAAGCTACAGGAACTGCCAGCTTGGCTAAGAGAGTATTTCCTACCCCGGTCACTTTCTGACATATGTTCTGATTTGCTCAGTTAACAGATAGGCGTATGTGGTAGGACACATTCCAGGTTCACCTACGTCGTTTCGCAGGGTGAAACTATGAGGGGGCAAGCCGGTGGTGGTGTTCTTGAAAGCGTGGTAAACG
>CAYLTY010000222.1:0-14411 GCA_964386705.1 uncultured Planctomycetaceae bacterium | reverse complement strand
ATGGAGTTCTGAGAGTGATGCAGACCATCAAGAACGACGCCAGGCAGAATCCCCATAGGGGACTCCCAAGCGGTATCTCGAGGAGCGGACTGACGAGCAGGATTCCAATGGTCCAGAACCACCACCTCCTGGTGAGCCGCGCGGACTGAGACGCTCTGAAAGCTGCGTCCGTCGAAGCAATCGTGGCTGGCGGTGATTCAGTGGACATGGATGAGCCCCAAGTTCTCCAGCGGCGGACTTGATGCCTGCAAGAACTCGCATCTCAGGGCGCGGCACCGAGTCCACTTAACAGCATAACCGGCAATGCCAGTTTGCAACGCCAAACTCAGGCGAGCAGCAGAAACGCCTTCAGCGTGGAGTCGCAGACCCGGTAATCATCCCGTCAGTCGATAGCAAAGGGCAAGAATTCACCCGCTGGCAAAAGCCGTTCGACGAAGTAGTCGTAGCCGCAGAATCACTCTACTCGCGGAAACACATCTCGATCACCCCGAACCATATGAAGACCAGCGGCGGTCCAATCATCATTCCGAAGAAGACAGGACTATCAGGTACGAACATTCCCAGTCCCATGTTGGATGCCAGAAGTGCCATGATCGTCCACCTTCGTTGCTTGTTGAATTGAAGGGATGACGTCTAAGCGGAAGGCCTTGCGAGATATCACGCGGCGTATCTCGAATTCTGCGGCGCGGGGTCGTGATGCCAGACGCATTACCTGCAGAGGCATCTCGCCAGAAGCCAGCACGGAACCGCCAGCGCCACGACGGGAGTGGCTGTAATTGCCAGTGCGCCACACAAGGCGAGCACTATTTCGCCACCGCCGAGACAAGCCAGAATTGCCATCGCAGACCTCTCTTTGATTTCATGAAATCGTTGTCATGCAGTCACTCAGCGAATCGCAGATCCTTAAGGCAAGAACCACTGGAAGAGAGTTGCCGGGAACGACAACACCTCGACGATGAGGCCATAGAACATTTCCACCCAGGCGCCCTCGGTACAGGCCAGAATTCCCATGATCGCACGTCCTTTCATTGTGTGATTGGTTGTTTTGACACTCTCCCAAGCGGCAGCCTGCGGCCGATATCACGCCGCTCGAATCAGAAAATTCGCAGAGCATGCAGATTCGCCGGATGAGGCCGACATAAAGCAAACGGCGCTTTGGGCGACGGGGGCTCGGCATGGAGGTTCCGCGCGGCAAGGCGGGGCTATTCGCGAGCGATGACCACCCAGTCGAAGCGCAAAGTGCCCTTTTCATGGAAGCGCAGCAAGGCCCGCTCCGCACGCCAGTGGCTCCATGCGCTGAAACCAAGTTCCTTCGTCTGGCCGGGAAGTATCTTCACGGTGCTTTCGATCAATTGACACCAGTCGTGAGACTCATAGTCCCAGGCCCCGCCGCGAGCCACTTCGAGAACGATATCGACACGACCGCCCGGACTTCCGCTGCATACGAGTGTGGTCGATCCCCGATTGGTCACGGGAACATAGATCATGTGACCCTTCTGAAATGGAGCACCCAACACGGGTACGTTCTTCAGAGGCTCGAGCCCGCCTCCGACCATCCTGCGCGTCTGCTTGCTCGGCGGGGCATCGGGTGGCGGCGTCAGTGCCGATTCCAGCAGGCGGCCGCAGCACACCAGTGAGACAGCCATCACGCCGAATACATATTTAGTCCGCTGCATGGGATGCCTGCCTGTCAGAATGTGCGAAGGAGTGGCAGCCATAGTGGCAGTTAATGTTTCCGGCTCAAGCGGCCGCCTGTGATCCTGGTTAAGCGTTTTTCTCGATGCAGCAAGCACTTCTGTCAATCGCGATTCCTCATCTCGCCGAATTGGCACGCTGTTTGAATATGAACAGGCTCATGTTCGCAGCCAGTCAGAATGACGGCCGTCAATGATGTTGGTTGCTCGAATTGTCAGTATCAGCAAACGAATCGCCACAGTATCAATAAGGAAGTTATCATGTTGTCGAATCTGTCTAACCGCGTCTCAACGTTGTTGCCAGACCCCTTCCAGGCCGTTCTGCGTGAACTCGATCGCGAGTTCCCATGGACCGAAGGTGCGAACGGATACGTTGCGCGAAAGGTGGCACCGATGTCGGTGTGGCAGGATGGAAGTTTCGTCTTCGCTGAAGTGGATGTCCCCGGTATCGCGCTGGAAGACCTCGACGTCACCATCGAGAACGGCAAGCTGACCATCACCGGTCAGCGAAAGTCGGTGGAACGCCCGAAGGAGTTCCTGCATGAGGAACGGTTCTATGGTAAGTTCGAGCGGACAGTAGCACTGGCCGACTGGGTCGATCCCAACAGCATCGAAGCTCAACTGCACGACGGCGTGCTCTCGTTGAAGCTCTCGAAGAAGCCCGAGGCCGAGCGTCAGAAGATTACGATCAACTACGCGAAGGGTGTTGCAGAGCAACTGCCCGAGCCGCCGGTCGAGTAATCGATTGATACCGTCTGTCGCTGATCGCTCCACGATCAGAACGTGCGACTGATACCCCTGTTGCCATGCGAGCGAGGTGATCCCTCGCTCGCGTTGTTTTGCGCGACAGTCAACTAAAAGAAATAGGAACCGGGCTGGCTGGATTCGGGAGGGCGAGGCTCCTGCCGAGCCGCTTGATGAGAGAGTGCTCTCGGCTCGGCAGGAGCCTCGCCCTCCCCAAATTGCCACCCTGACGCGCGAAGTCTTGGCATTGGTATCTACGCAACTCGGCGAAGCGCCGTGTGTGTCCTGCTACTTCAAGTCCTGACGCATCACTTGCATGACGAAATACCCCGGCTGTGACATACCCAGCTCGCCGTAGGTTGAGTGCGCGCGGGTGTTTTCGCGTTCCACATACAGTCGCAGGCCAACGATCCTGGGATCCGCCGCGGCCAGGTCGCGAACGTGCTGGAAGAGCTGCCGGAAGATGCCCTGGCGTCGAAAGTCCGGATGCACATAGACGCTCTGCAGCCACCAGAAGTCACCGTTGCGCCAATCACTCCACTCCATCGTCAGCATCAGTTGACCGATGACCTGACCATCGACGCAGGCGACGAAGTAGCGACCTTTGCTTTCATCCTGCAGAATCGCGCGTACGCCGAGTTCCACCGTGGGACGATCCAGCAGCTTGTGCTCGGATTCCAGGGCCAGTCGGCAGTTGAACTCGACAATGGTGGCCCAGTCGTCTGATGTGGCACGTCGAATCTGGACTTCAGAGGTCATCTGCTACTTCTACTCGGTCTGGTGTTGCGATTCCGTCGGTCGAGACACGCCGCTGCCGCTCAGCATAGTGCGGCGATCGGTCTTGACGCATTTACTAGATCTCTCGTACTAGAGTTCTAGTTTCTGATCTCGGCAAGGACGCAACTGGATCGCGAGCGTGCTGGCCGGGCATTTTGGAAAGGATTCCATCATCAAGAGTTCGCTTGACCAGCTCGCACGTTCGCCGATTGCGAACCGGCGTGGGCTGACCATTCTGGAACTGCTGACGGTCGTCGGCATTCTGTCCGTCCTGGCCGCCACGTTGTTGCCGGCGGTTGTGGCTGCGCGTGAAGCCGCACGGCGGATTGAATGCACGAATCATCTGCGTCAGATCGGTATCGCGTTGCACAGCTACCACGATGCCGAGGGCTCCTTCCCCGCTGCGTGGCAGGACGAACGCACGGGGCAATCGGCTTATGGCTGGGCCGCACCGCTGTTGCAGTTTGTCGATCAGCAGAGTGTCTACGACTCACTGGATCGCAGTCTTACGTTGTCTGACAGTCGGCTCGACGATGTGCGTGCGACCTCGCTGAACTTGTTCTTCTGCCCTTCGGACGTTGCTCCGATCAAGGTCGAGCTGACCAACTCACTCTCCTCAGTTCCTTACCTGACACTTCCGGCTGCAAACTATGTCGGTGTGTACGGCACTGAAGAGCCTGACGAATATCATCCGGTGCCGCCTGGTGACGGTGCATTTATCAATACTCGACCGGTTCGAATTTCGGAGCTGACTCGCGGGGCCAGCAATACTTTTCTGATTGGTGAGCGCTCGGTTTCGATGTTTCCGTCGACATGGCTGGGCTTTGACCGCCGGGACGAAGATGCCGAGTGCCGGATTCTCGGCAGCGCGATCGAAGGCCCGAACTGTGAACACTGCGACGAATGCGAATTCAGCAGCCGTCATCCGGGAATCAGCGGCTTTTTGTATGGCGACGGCCGGGTCTGCGGCATCGCCAATTCCATTGATACTGAAGTCTACCGGCAGATGGCACGCCGGCAGGAATAGTTTCATCGAGCAACAGCAACGCTCGCGGAACTGAGTCAGCTTGAAATTATTGATTTCGTACGTTCATCAGTCGTTCTCTTTGAGAGAAATCGATCACGCACGCGATTTCTGAATCGGGAGTATTAAATGGTCTATCTGACCCGCGGAGAGCTGGAGGTCATGGACATCGTCTGGGACCGGAAGCAGGTGACTGTGCAGGATGTCTGCGAGGCTCTGGAACGTCCACTGGCCTATACGACGGTCATGACCGTGCTGAAGACGCTGGATGTGAAACGCCGTGTTGTCTGCAAAGTGAAGGTCGGTCGCGCCTTTGTCTACGAGCCTTGCGTTTCCCGCGAGGAAGTTTGCCAGACGATGCTGGGACAGCTCAAGCAACACCTCACGCGCCGTTCGCTCAAGTCCATGGTGCTGAATCTGATTCAGGACGATGAGATCTCGCTGTCTGATCTGGCGGAAATCAAGCACGCGATCACCAAACTGGAGGGTGGAGTATGAGTGCTACTCAATTTCTGGAATTCATTGTCTCTGTATCATGCCAGGTAGCGGTCATTGTCTGTTTTACTTACTGGTTGTGCCGGATTGTGGAAGCTCCCAGGTTGCAGTGCCAATTGTGGAATATCTGCCACTTGCTGGTGCTGACGGTCACCTTGTCTGGCCTGGTCCTGCCGCATCTGCGAGTCGCTCATCCGTGGCAGTCGCTGTCGTATCATTCGCTGGAGCAGGCTGCGACCACAGGGGATTTCACGGGCCGGACGCTGCTCCTCATCTGGGGTACCGGCGTGATGGTTTCGCTGGCCCTGCTGATTCGCGAGTGGGTGAGGGTCTTCCGTTTTGTGCAAACGTGCCGGGAAGCCAATGATGTCGAAGCCGCGCGGATCATCGAATCTCGTTCTCTTCCGGCGGAGCGTACTGCCGCAAATATTTCGCGCGTCCGTCTGCTGATCAGTGATGATCTGGGTAGCCCGTTCTGCTGCCAGTGGCATCGTCCGTGCCTGGTGTTCCCGGAGTTCATGCTGGAATATCCGACTGACGAACTCAGATACATCGCCCGGCATGAAGTCGAGCATCTGCGCAGCGGACACCCTCTGCAATTGTTTATCGAGCGGCTCGTCGGAACGGCGTTCTGGTTTCATCCCGCTATCTCCTGGGCTTCGCGGCAGGCGTTGCTGGCGCGGGAGTACGCCTGCGACGATGTCGCGGTCAACGAGCGACTGGAGATTGTGAGTTACCTCAAGACGCTGCTGGCGATTGCTGAACGCGGCTTGTCTGAAGAGACGGGCGGGGCCAAGCTGTTCTTTGGACGCGGCGCCAGCATCATCGCTCTACGCGGGCGGCGATTGGTGGCTCGAGCAGAATCAGCAGCGTGTGCCGCCTTACCCACTCGGGCGCTGCGAGCACAACTCGCCTTGATCATGCTGGGAGTCGCTATCAGCTGCGCGTGGGTGCCGTTGGACGCGTTGGCTTCCGGTCAGACGCACTGGTCACCGTGGCCACAATGGTCCGCTCAAGTCCTGCGCAGCTTTGATATCCCGGCCCGTGACTTCGAGCCCTACGAAACTCGCAGCCGCCTGCACGAGATCTCTGTTGGCTCACGCAACGAGAACCGCAGCACGCAACGATCAACCGCTCAACAGTCGCAGCGTTAGTTTTTCCGGCGTCTGAAGTACTAGGTTTTTAGTAAATAGCACGCATGAACTCATCCTCTGCCAGGTATCCTATGACAACTCTGAACGCTCCCAACGCTCAGGTCTTTTCGCCCAGTTTGCCGAGTCTTGCCGCGATTGAGCGGCGGCGGCGCCCATTGACGATTGTATTTGGAATCTCCGTTGCCTGTGTGCTGCTGGTGGCTGAAAGCCACTGGCAAACGCACGGTCTGGTGCGCGAGATCCTGTTTCTCATCGGGATCACCCTGGCTGGAATTGGAACTCTCGGCCGCACGTGGAGTAATTTCTATATTTCCGGGTATAAGTCGAGCCATCTCGTGCAGTCCGGACCTTACTCCATCTGCCGCAATCCACTGTATTTCTTCAGCGCGATCGGCATGATTGGCATCGGACTGTGTACCGGAATGGCGGCTATCCCGGTGGCCCTGCTGCTGTTCTTCGCAGCGTACTACCCTGTCATTATCAGTTGTGAAGAATCGCGATTGTTGATTCATCACCCTGCCGACTTTGCGGAATATTGCCGGACGACTCCCGTGTTCTGGCCACGACTCAGTGGTTATCGCGAACCCGAAACGTACACCGTCTTCCCCCGGATGATGCGCAAGTACATCGCCGACGGGTTCTGGTTCATCGCGCTGGCCGCTCTGGCCCGCATCATCGCCGTCCTGCACGAAACCGATGTCCTGCCCGCGCTGGTGCGGTTGTTCTAGGCCGTCTGTCAGTGGCGAGCCGAAACTTACTTCGTATCAGCAGCGGGAGCGGCGGGTTTGGGTTTGTCTTCGGCGGCCTTGGCTTTCTTTTCGTTTTCGACTTTGCCAAACATCAAGCCGCCGCGAGGACCGTGCTGCCAGGTGCCGGCGTAGCGGTCGCCGTGGAACATGACTCGGGCCGAGAACGTGCCCATGCCGGGAATGGTGAGGTCATCCAAAGTGATCACGGGTGTCGTACCGGCCCACTTCACGGGGAGGATCAGCGGCAACGGGTTGCCTTTATAATTGTAGGTCAGGAGCCAGCGATCTTCTTTGTCGCCTTCCACTTTCTTCACCGAGCCAATGGTATAGCGATCTTCCTTCAGCGGCTTGTCATTCGGGGCGCCATCAGTCGTGAAGAATCCCACCAGTTGCGCGTTGGTCAGCAGTTCGGTGAACTCTTTCTCGGCCTCTTCACGGGTCTTGACGGGCTTGGTTCCGAGCGGCTGGTCGGGCTTCTTGGCGGGTTCATCTGCGACGGCGACACTCAGCAGGGAACCAACCACGCACACGCACAACAGGCAGACGCGAGTCAACATCATGGAACTCCTTTGAACCGGTAATTCAGCGAATGGAGCAGGGGACTGCGGCGGACGAACGAGGCCGTCGTCGCTCGCGAGTCTACTCGACGCGGAACTTCGTTGCCGCTGTGCGGCCTGCATCCGTCACGCAGCGGAGTTCGTAGCTGCCGGGTTCGAGTTCCAGACGCTCAGGCTTGCGGGAACCCAGATGGCGGCCATTCAGGAACCAGTTGGTCGGGCTGGCCGCTGCTGCCAGAGTCGTCTGCGGATGCACCACCGCGCGGCCGTTGAAGCTCATGAAGACCTCACCGCTCAGCGGAGCCGCGATCGCCAGCTTGTCCTTTCCAGACTCGGGAGCTGGTAACGGATTCGTCACAGGCCAGAGGTCCGCCGTCGGAGGCTCGGAGTCTTGCCGGAACGCGGCGTGACACATCAGCCGCGCGAGCAACGGTTCGGCGACCTCGCGACCCACGAAGCGGGAATCGCCCACGCCGGAGAAACGGCCGACCCACACGCCGATCGCGTAACGTCGATTGTGCCCGATCGCCCACGCATCGCGACGTCCGGAGCTGGTGCCCGTCTTCCACATGAACCACGGCAAGCGGCTGCCCGGTTCAGTGCCCAAGGGAACTCGATGCCGCACGGACAGCACGTCGTTGACGGCGTCACACACGTCGCGGGGCAGGGCGTCCGTCGGGTGTTGCAGCTCGTCCAGAAACAGTCGCGGCACGCAGCGTTCACCGCGTCGACCCAGCGTGGCATAGGCGTTGGTCAGGTCGAGCAACGTGGTTTCAATGCCGCCCACGGCGAGCGTCAGGCCGCCGCGTCGCTGAGCGTCCTTCGGCAGGCTGATGCCCACGGATTCCAGCACACCCAGACAGCGTTCCAGGCCCAGGCATTGCGTGATGTGAATGGCCGGAATGTTGCGAGACGCCCGCAGAGCCTCGCCGGCAGTCAGTGGCCCGGCGTACTCGCGGTCGAAGTTTTCGGGAGTCCAGTCCGTGAACGATTCCGGATCGTCCGTGACGATGGAATCAGGTCGCAGCCGTCGCGCGGCGAACGCCGTCGCATACAAAAAAGGTTTCAATGCCGAACCGGGACTGCGGCGAGCCACCGCGCCGTTGATCTGGCCATCAACCGGGTCGCTCGGATCGGCTGAACCCACCAGCGCAATGATCTCGGAAGTGGTGATATCAATGACAATCGCCGCGACATCGCTGTCCTGAGGCAGCTGCCGACGTTGCGCATCGACGAACGATTCGGTGACTCGCTGAGCTGCGGAGTCGATCGTCGTCTGGCCGCCCTGCGGACGTCGCCAGAGGGCCAGCCAGCCGACCTGCGACGGCGCGGTCTGCCGCTCGCGATGAATCGTCAGTGGCTCCGACGACGCCTGCCGACGTTGTTCCGTCGAGATGCTGCCCAGCTCTTCCATGCGGGCGAGCACGTACTCACGGCGGCGAGTTGCTGATTCCAGCCGAGTGTCCGGTCGCAGGCGGCTCGGCCACTGCGGCACGCCGGCCAGCAACGCGGCTTCACCCAGCGACAGGTCCTTCGCCCGCTTGCCGAAATAAAACTTCGACGCGGCCTCAACACCGCGAATGTTGCCGCCATACGGAGCCAGATTGAGGTACGCCGCCAGGATCTCTGACTTGGGGCGTTGCTGTTCGAGTTGCAGTGCCCGCACCGCTTCAATGCACTTGGCTGACAGCGTGCGCGGTCGATCATCAACCATGCGACACACCTGCATCGACAGCGTGCTGGCTCCGGACTTGATGCGACCGGATTGCAGGTTCTGTTGGATGGCTCGCAGCACCGCGATGGGATCAATGCCGCCATGCTGCCAGAAGCGTTCGTCTTCCGCCGCGAGCGTCGCCTGCACCAGCCACGGTGAGATTTCCTCCAGCGAAACCGGTTGCCGCCATTGATCGTCGCGTCCGACCAGCTGCAGCAGCGGCTGCCCGGCTCGGTCCGTCACCAGCGGACTGGAAGGCCATTCGTCCAGCTTTTCGAACGGGAACGGGTACCGCTGCCAGATGACCGCACCGACCAGCAACACGCCCGCCAGACAGAGTGCCGCTACAAGGCTCGCGCGACGCACCCACGCGCGCACCTTCGGCCCGGAAACCAGCCCGCGCCAGTTGCGTGTAGATGTGCGATCCCGCGAAACGTCCGTGCCCAACATGTTGCCGCTCCTTCGACCACACGGATATAGCGCTGAGCTTCGAACCGAATCAAGATCAGGCAGGCTGGCAGGTTTCTCGGAAGAACGAGCCGAAGCGGCAGTCACGGCGGGAAGAAAGTTCGTACTTCGAGCGACTGGCAGGACCGCTGGAAGCTGCCCGCGACTTGCCAGGATTGGCGGGGTGTGCGAGTTTTTCGGTCTCAAGACGCCATTTGTCGGATACGGTTGATGCGGAATGCGACGTGGCTGCGCCCGCGTTGTGAGCTGATCACTTACGGAATTCGTCATGACTCCCTCGGCAACCGATCCAGTGCAACGAACGCGGCAAGCCGCTTCCGCTGCGCATGCCGGTCAGATCGAGTTTGCCGAATATGTGGACGATGGCGCCGCAGCAGGCTCGCCGCCTGCTGCTGAATCTCCTGTGCCGCCGCCCGCGTGGTTCCGGAACAAGGCTGCTCGGCCGACGGGTCCGAGTGAGTCCGCATCGTCCGCTGAAGCGTCTGACGAACGGGCCGAGTTGGTGACGGACGCAACCGCGCCGGCCTCTGCGACCGACGACGCGGGCATTGATCTCGGGCTGACGAACGTGCCTGTCGTACCGCGTCGAGCGGGCAAGGCGTCGCGCTTTCCGGTCATCAAGCCGCAGCGTCGAAAGCAGCCGGAGACTGACGAAGAAGAGTTTTCGTGGACTCAGTTCCTGGCGTGGTTGAAGAGTTCCGCGGGCAACGCGTCCGGAGCGTCGCTGATTGCTCACGTGGTGCTGTTTGTCGCGATGTCGTTGATGGTGTTGGGCGGTCAGAAGCCGAAGGCCGAGTTCACAACGATTCTGGCTGAACCAGAAGGCGACTACGGCCCGGTCGAATTCACCGGCATGCTGGACTTGTCCGAAGTCGCAGCGGGCGGTTCCAGAACCCTCGACGCCGCTTTGACCAATCTGGATCTCGAGAGCCTGCGACCGTCCATCAGCCCCGAGCTTGCGGCCAATGCGGCTCAAGTGGCGGTCGGTGGTAAGGGCGGGCAGGGTGAAGGGGCAGGGCAGGGCGACAACACGGGCGATGGCTTCGGCGACGGTGAAGGCTTTCTGTTCAAGATGCCCAAAGGCGGCAAGGCGGTTGCGAAGGGCAGTTTTTCGGCCTGGACGGTGCCGCAAGATCCGAGTCCCGGCGAAGACTACATGATTGTGATTCGCATCAAGCTGCCGCCCGAAACAAAGCTCTATCGAGTCAGCGATATCGCCGGGGCGGTGCAGGGATCTGACAACTATGCCCTGAAGATTCCCTTCGATCGCGAGCATCCCGAACGCAACGTGACGGAACGCAAAGGCAAGGTGGTGCCGCTCAAGCTGACGGACTACCTACCTATCGTCGAACAGCATGTGCAGATGATGGTTAAGGTCCCGGGAGCACAGCAGAACGTTCGTGACAAAATCGAGATCCGCTCCAAATTGCTGAAGGAAAACCAACAGTTGGAATTGGTCTTTTAACGCCAGTTGCTGCTTGATTTTCCATCGACGCTACTATTCACTGACGTTCCCCCCGACCGGCCGTATTGTTCAAAGATTTGACTCCGTTGATCGTTAAGCTGCGGCGTCGCGTCTCCCACCCTGTTTGTCGTTCATTATGCAATTGACGGTGCGTCTGTTTGCTCGCGCGAAAGATCTGGCTGGTGCCGCTGCCATCAGCGTCAAGCTGCCCGATCCAGCCAGGGTTTCTGACCTGCGAACAGCGCTCAAAGAACAATTTCCCACGTTGGCACCAATCGTCGCGCATCTCCACATCGCGATCGGAACCAACTACGCCCCGGATGACTCCGCTCTGGAAGCTCAGAGCCAGGTCAGTTGCTTTCCGCCCGTCAGTGGCGGGTGAGCCGTACCCCAGCAACTCAAGACAGATAATCAGCGAAGGAGTTAGTGAGTATGTCCGGCCGTCGGCAGCAGAAATCTGGTTCGTCCCCCAACAAGGTGCGGCATTGCCACACGTTGTTCGTGTTTGGCGCGGGGTTCGAACCGGCCGAGTTCGCGGGCGTGCTGCTGGACCAGTTTCAGGAAGACCTGGGTGAAGGCTTTGACTTCTCCGTCGCCCGCCCGGTGGTGCGCAAAGCACGACGCTGGCCACTCGATGACAGAGAGGCGTTCCGCCGGATCGTTCTGGATGCAGTGAAAGAGTATTACTTCGTGCTGGGTATGGACTACGAAGAGACGCGGCTGCTCATTCGCGATTATCAGGATGATGAGGATCGCAGCTACGCGGTGGTGGGTTACTTCAGCAAGTCGACGATTGATGATTCTGCCGATGCAGCCGCAATCGCTGATACCAAGGAACAACCCGCGCTGGTCGACACAGCGACTAAGACGCCCAGGAAGAAGAGCCAGAAGTCGGATCAGGACGCCTCGACCGATAATGGTCCTCCGGCCTGGAAGCCTGCGCTGGAGGCCGCGCAGCGCGCGGGCCTGGCCGCGTGGACTCGATTCCGACAAGTGCCGCCGAAGTGGTTGGCGGTCGGAACCGTCGCGCTGGTCGGCGTGGTGGTGCTCATCGTCGCTGGCCCGAAGGCATATGAGGCCTTGAGCGACTCAATCGCTGACATGCAGAATCAGCCCGACACGAAGCCTGAACCAGACGACGGCGATGATGGCTCGAACTCCACGACCGTAAAGACCGACAGCAAAAAGCTGCCCGCTCCGAAATTCACGCTGGGCACGGTGCGCGTCTACACACCCGAACCCGGCTTCTTTGTCGCGATTGATGGCGAGCCGGTGCGTGATGCGGAAGGCAAGCTGGTCCCGACGCCGTGCGCCGTGCAGACCGAGACCGGTACACATCGAGTGACTGTGTTCCGCGAAGGCTTCGTGGATACGACGCGGCAGCTCAACGTGACACTCGATGGCGAAGGCACTTTCGATCCCGAGGCTGACGAACAGAAGGTTGGCAGCGAGCTGCTGAATGCTCCGCATCTGTCGGCGGCAGTCGGTCAGCCGATCGCGATGAAGAACATCAATTCGGGACGCCCGGAACGCGATCCCTTTGTCACAGCAGACGGCCTGACGTTGTGGTTCTCGGGTGATCGCGCGGAAGGTCGCGGCATTTATAAGGCGACGCGAGTCTCGCCGTATCACGACTTCGAAGAGCCGGCGATTGTCGTTCGTAGTGCCGATCTGCCTGCTGCTCCGAGTGTCTCATCGGATGGCCTGCTGCTGGCCTATGCCATTCCCGACAAGGGCCGGTTGATGTATCTCAATCGAGCCAACGCCAAGATGGATTTCGGCGACAAGAAGGTGCTGCGACAGAGTGATAAAGAAAATGTCACCTGGCCTTCAGCACAAGTGCTGGCCGATGGCAATCGCATCTACTGGGTCGAAATCGAAGGCGACGATATGAAGACGTTTTCGATGAGTCGCAAGGACATGATGCAGAAGTTCGACAAGCTGCTGCGAGTCAGCATGCCCGGCGCGCATCCGTGTCTGTCGGTGGATGGTCTGCGGCAGTATGAGTTCGACGGCAAGAAGCTGACGCGCCATCGTCGCGCCAACTTGCAGTCCAAGTTCACTGACGGCGGTCATGTGATTGCCGAACTGGAGCTGCCGGACTTTGAACTTAGTGACGATCACCGCCAGTTCTTCGTCAGCGCGGACGAGCAGTGGCTGCATTACTGCGATAATCCCGGCGAGTCCGGTGACCTCTTCATGGTGCGTCTGTCTGATGGTCCGCAATGGGGCGTGAAGCCTTCCGCGAAAACCATCTCGCCGAAGGGTCAGAACATCGCGAAGACCGATGAGAGCGATCCCGACGCCAAGATGGAGAACAAGCCCGAGATGAAACCGGAACCGAAGCCGGTCGATCCTCGGACGCTGCCGCTGCCGTATGCAGCTCATCTGAAGGAATACGTCGCGCAACTGGCAGATCGCAAATACGACGAAGCAGAAGCCCTGCTGCAGACGGCGAAGGACAACGCCGAGATTGTTCCCTTCAAACAACAACTGGACTGGGACGAAGCGGAACTCGTCAGCCTGCGTCTGCTGTGGTCGGAACTGACCGAGCACCTGGGCAAGATGAAGGAAGGCGATGCGATTCGTCTGAGCGGCAACAACGTCTCGTTCGTGTCCTTCGATGACGGTGTCATTACTGCGAAGGCGGGGATCTCGAACCTCAAGAAGCCGTTGCTGGAACTGCCACCGGCCGACCTGTCGGCATTGTTCGACGCGATTCACAAAGAACCGACGCCGGACGAACAACTGCGCATGGCGACGTTCCTGATGTATGACAAGCAAGGCACCGAGAAGGTCCTGAAGTTTCGATCCGACAAGGCCGGACAACTCGGCAGTGATTTACTTGATCATCGTGCGCGCCGTCGGCTGCTACTCGCGAAGGCCGAATTCGCCCGCAGGAACTACGGCAACGGCGTGGCCTTCATGAAGGAAGTGCGTGACCTGGCGGGTGGACGCAGCGACCTCATTAAAGAAGTCGATGAGATGCAGGCGTTGCTGTTCACGCTGGTGAAGTGGGAACCGCGCGGCAAGCGCAAGTGGGTCATCGAAGACGGCACCTACCGAGCGACGATGGAGCGGCATGAGAATTCCATTCTCATCTCCAGCGAAGAGTTCGAGAACTTTGAACTGACCCTGGAGTGGCAAACCGAAACCGCCGCACAGGCTCAAGGCGGTGTGTACTTCAATTATCCCGGCAAGGGCGATCTCTACGAGAAGTCGTATAAGTTACACGTCGCGAACGATTTCGGTTTCAAGCCGGATATCTACAGCTCGGGTTCGATCTTCGCGATCACTCAGCCGACCGTGAACGCTGTGAACAAGCCCGGCGAATGGAACACGTTGAAGATCCGCGTGCAGGGCGGCGAGGTCGTGGCGATTATCAACGGTAAAGAAGTCCAGAAGGCGGGACTCAACGACCCCAAAGTGCCCAACAAGGGCCACGTCTGCCTGGACGGCGGTATTGGCGGTATCACGTATCGCAAGGTGCTGCTCACCGAACTGCCAGCGAAGTAGCGGCGGCTGTTATTCAATGAGCAGCAAGGCGCAGTTATCTCCAGCAACCCCTAT
>CAYLTY010000221.1:0-14553 GCA_964386705.1 uncultured Planctomycetaceae bacterium | reverse complement strand
CTTACGCAAAATCAGCCGTCTCGTTTGCATTAGTCTGTGAGATTTCCGGGCTAGGTTTCGGATCGGCTGCATTTTACTGGAACGAGCCAACGCTCTACCGCATTCACTTGCGCGGTGATGGGTGGCTCCGGCTGTTCGTAGTGCTGGGAGCATGGGCGCTGGGCACTGGAGTGCTGTGGGCGATGTTTGCCAACAACATTCATCGTCCCGGACTGGGTCTTGGGATTGGCCTCGGGGCGACCGTCGGAGGAGTCGCTGCCGTGCTCTCGTTCTTTCGACGCGACCATGTTTCTGGTCGCGTTCGTGTCGAGAAGACGGGCATCTTCCGGTATCGAACGTATGCAGGCCTCAGCGCATCCGGGTGGGCTGAGTGGCAAGAATGGCCGTTCGACGAAATTGACGGCTGCCGGTTTGTGTCTGATGAATCGTTGGAGAAGCCGTTTTCGGTCATGGTGCTCGCGCTTGGGGACGATCGCGAGATCGTCGGGATTCCAGCAGCGGTCGATCTGGCCAAACTGAAGCAGTACCTGGCGGGTCGAAACGTTCCAATTAAGGACGTTAAGGGTCTACCTGTTGAGTTCACGAAAAAGCTACCCGTAGCGGTGGGGCCGATCGTCCTGGCGGTTGGGCTTGTATCAATGATTAGCGGGTTCCTGTTCTTTCAAAACGCGCGCGGTGAAAACGTCGCGCAACAACGTCCCGAATTGCCGCAGCAGGTTGAGCAGGTCGCTCCCGTCATCCAAGCGCCAGTGGAACCCGTGAATGTGGCCCCGGTTCCCGTTGCACCCGTTTCTGTTCCGGCTGATGTTCCCCAAGCGATTGGCCGTAAGCTTCCCGAGATTGGTGCGGCTGGCGGCTTCGCTTTTGAGTCGGTCGATGGTCAAAGGAGACCGGTCATCGGTTTTCACAGCTCTTTTGGTCAATGGGCCGGGAAGCAGTGGATTCGTCAGATGGAACCGTTCTACGAGGACGAGCCTGCCTTGCCGAACTCTGATCGCGTGATGGCCAAACCGGGTTACGCGGTGGGCGGGCTGCTGCTGGACACTCCAGAGTTCGTAAACGCGTATGCCGTGATTTTCATGCGCGTTACCGGGGACGGAAAGCTAGACCCGGCTGACTCGTACACCAGCGACTGGATTGGCCCGAAATCTGACAAGCCACCGCAACCGCTGAATGGACAAGGTAAGGCCGTCATTGGAGTGCATGGTCGTGCAGGTGCGATTCTGAATGCAGTTGGCTTGGTGCTGAGCGACTAATGGTCGGTCGATTTCCAACTGCGGATTCCACAGGTCGCTTCAAGAGAGGGCTTGATTGTGCAGAAGCCATTTGTGATTCGACAGGCGACGGAAGCGGATCTTGAAGCGATCACTGCGATCTACAACGACGCGATTGTGTCTACAACTGCGACATTCGACACAGAAACGAAGACGCTCGATGAGCGCCGTGCCTGGTTTCAATCGCACGGCGAACGACACCCGGTTTTAGTCGCGGAAGTCGACGGTCAGGTTGTCGGGTGGTCCGCGCTCACGAAGTGGTCGGATCGCCGGGCCTACGATCGAACTGGTGAGACGACATTCTATGTGGCCGCTTCATGTCGCGGCCGGGGTGTTGGTCGAGCGCTCAAGGCAGCGATCATCGAGGAAGCACGCCGCCTGAACTATCACTCGTTGATTGCGCGAGTCGCCGAGACCAGCTTGGAGAGTTTGCACCTCAACGAGAGCTTTGGGTTTCGGAAAGTCGGAACGCTCAAAGAGGTGGGCTTCAAGTTTGGTCGCCTGCTCGATGTGCACATCTTGCAGAAGATGCTGCGCGACGCGGATGGTTAATGATCGCGTGAGGTTGTGACATCCAGCGGCCTAACAGCATCGAGCGCGCAACTCGTCACCCCGTGGGAGACTTTTGCTCAAAGTCAGTATGCTGATGAGCGATGATCGGGCTCGCGTTGATCTCCTTTTGGCGGGCACCCGAATGCTACATAGAGTCGGCACGTGCGAAGGATTCTGAGATGAAACTGTTTCGACTACTCATTGGCTTGTTGGCCATTGTGAGTTTGATTTCCTCCGGTTCGTTGGCTTTCGCCGCTGATGCGTCACGTCCGAACATCGTCCTGATTTATGCCGACGACATCGGTTACGGAGACTTGAGCTGCAATGGCGCGACGAAGATCAAGACTCCGAACATTGATCGTCTGGCGCGTGAGGGGCTGCGGTTTACGGATGGGCACGCGGCTTCAGCGACTTGCACCCCGTCGCGATATGCGATGCTGACGGGCGAGTATGCCTGGCGCAAGAAAGGCACCGGCGTTCTGCCCGGCGACGCGGCACTTATCATCGAACCGGGGCGTATGACGCTGGCCTCGATTCTCAAGCAGGCAGGCTATCGCACGGGAGTTGTGGGCAAGTGGCATCTCGGATTGGGCTCAGGCGGGTTGAACTGGAATGGCGATATCAAACCCGGACCGCTGGAGCTGGGTTTCGACCATGCCTTCCTGATGCCCGCTACCGGTGACCGCGTGCCCTGCGTCTATGTAGAGAATCGCCGCGTTGTTGGACTCGATCCGCAAGATCCATTGCAGGTGCGTTTTGGGACGAAGATCGGTGATGAGCCAACCGGTAAGGACAATCCCGACTTGTTGAAGCTGCATCCGAGTCATGGTCACGATCAGACAATCGTGAATGGAGTCAGTCGGATTGGATATATGACCGGTGGCAAGGCGGCTCGTTGGGTGGATGAGGACATGGCCGACGTATTTGTTCGTCAGGCGAAGTCGTTCGTGGAACGTCACGTTGCTGAACACAAGAGCGAGCCGTTCTTCCTCTACTTTGCGACGCATGACATTCATGTGCCGCGCGTGGTGCATCCCCGATTCGCGGGCAAGAGTGAAATGGGGCCGCGCGGTGACGCCTTGCTGGAGTTCGACAACAGTGTCGGCGCAGTGCTGGACCTGCTCGACAAGCATAAGCTGGCGGACAACACGCTCGTTATTCTGAGCAGCGACAACGGTCCTGTGGTGGACGATGGCTACAAAGACGACGCCGTGCAGAGACTCAACGGGCACCAGCCAGCTGGTCCATTCCGCGGTGGCAAGTACAGCAACTTCGAAGGCGGTACTCGCGTGCCGTTTCTGGTCCGGTGGCCTGCACGCGTGAAGCCCGGCGAATCGGACGCGCTCTTCTGTCAGGTTGATCTACCGGCGACGTTCGCCGCATTAACTGGGCAAAAGTTCGACAACACGACGGCTCCGGACAGCGAGAACGTCTTGCCGGCCCTATTGGGCGATTCACCTCGCGGTCGCGATACGCTGGTTGAGCATGCGGGAACGTTGGCGCTGCGTCAGGGTTCGTGGAAGTGGATAGAAAAGGGCAAGGGCGCGAAACGGAGTGCCAACACGAACACTGAACTCGGTAACGATCCCGAAGGGCAGCTCTATGATCTGCAGAACGATTTAGGCGAGACGAAGAATGTTGCGAAGGACCATCCCGACAAGGTTCGAGAACTCAGCGGATTGCTGAATGAGATTCGCGAGAAACGTGCGATGAGGTGATCAAGCACTCGCCTCAAGCCACGTGCAACGAATTTGATTCTCCCGAAGCGTGAGATGGAAGCATGACCTTGGATTCGGGATGCCAGCAAGCGGGGAGTCCGTCAGGGTTGCTCCGTTGCGTCGCCTTAATGGCGGTCCTTCTGAGCGTGCTGGTGTGCGCTGGCTGGTTGAGACTTGAACTGCCGATACTGGCCCTCACGGGACTGGTTGCGGTGTTGTGTTGTGGTAACGGCGACGTGCCCGAATTGGGTTTGCAGCTTATGCCGCCACAAGGTTGGCGGTATTGGTGCCGAGTGGCGATTCAGTTCGGTCTGTTCATCGCCCTGCTGCTGGCCATTTACGTGGCGGTCGTGCTGAGCTTGGGCAGGGGTTTTGAGTCGCTGGTCTATCGTGTCGGGTCTGTGCCTGAGAGCTTTGTCAGGATGTGCGTCGTTGCCCCGGTGGCCGAGGAAATCATCTTCCGCGCTCTGTTGACTGTGGCCGTTTTGTCGTCATTGGGCGAGCGGGGTACGATCGCGGTCAGCGGGATCATCTTCGCCGCGATTCACATACTCGGCGGCAACGCGAGCCCTGAGAATCAGATCGCGGGATTTCTGCTGGCGTGGGCGTTTCTGAAGAGCCGGACGATTCTGGTGCCGATCGCGTTTCACTTCGGCGGGAACCTCTTCGCGCTGGCGGGGCAGATTGCCTTCGGGTACTTGTACCCTGCTCTCTAGCTGCTTCTCGTGCGAGTCCCGACGGCTAGCTAGTTGCCCTTTCTGATAGCGCTTCGTAACGAAAGCAGATCTCATGTCCGTCAAACCCAAGCCTGATGGTTATCACAGCGTCACTCCTTATCTCATCGTGAATGGCGCGGCTAGCGCGTTGGATTTTTACAAGAAAGCGTTTGGAGCGACCGAGGTCATGCGGATGACTCAACCAGATGGCAAGGTTGGGCACGCTGAAATCCGCATTGGAGACTCGGTGGTCATGATGGCCGACGAGTTCCCGGAACGCGGCATTCGCTCACCGGAGTCGTATGGTGGCTCGCCCATCAGCCTGATGGTTTATGTGGACGATGTTGACTTGCTGTTTCCTCAAGCCATCGCGGCGGGCGGCAAAGAACTGAGCCCGGTTAGTGATCAGTTCTACGGAGACCGATCTGGAATTCTGCAGGATCCGTTCGGGCATACCTGGTCGATTGCCACGCACAAGGAAGACCTCACGCCGGAGCAGATTCAACAGCGTATCTCAGGGGCTTCGCACTAGGTCGCGGATGACTACAGTCACGGAGGATGGTGTATGGAAGAGGAGCAGCCCGGTGTCAGCGGTGGTGTGCTGGAACGCTACTTTCGGCTGTCGGAACATGGCACAACGGTGCGGACTGAGGTCGTTGGCGGCCTGACAACCTTTGCGACGATGGCCTATATCATCGTTGTGAATCCTGCGATCCTGAAGTTTGCCGGATTGCCGGTCGGACCGAGTACGGTTGCCACAATTCTGGTCGCAGTCTTCGGTTCGCTGGCGATGGGGCTCTATGCAAACCGTCCGCTCGCCGTTGCCCCTTATATGGGTGAGAATGCGTTTGTCGCATTCGGGTTGACCGCTCTGGGAATAGGGTGGCAACTGAGGCTGGGAGCGGTGTTCGTCAGCGGATTGCTGTTTCTGCTCATCACCGTGCTGCGCGTGCGGACGTGGCTCGCCAACTCGATCTCGATCAGCATGAAGCATAGCTTCGCAGTCGGAATCGGATTGTTCCTCGCCTTTATCGGCCTCTACGAAACCGGAATTGTGACCAGTTTCGCGGAAGGCATGCCGGTGCCGCAGGTTGAGTTCATCCCTCGTCCTCCGGTTCCAGTGAAGCTCGGCAACCTGCGCGACATCAAGGTGCTGCTGGCTATCTTCGGGTTCGTACTGACGACCGTACTGCTGTGCCGGAAAGTTACTGGCGCGATCTTGTGGGGCATCTTCACAACAGCGGTTCTCGGCACGATCGTCGGTGTTGGAAAGCTACCGTCGCAGATTGTTGCCCTGCCCTTCACGGGCGATCTCAGTTTGGAACCGATTGCTTTCAAGCTGGATATCACCGGCGTGTTGCAATTGAGCTTCCTGCCCATCCTGCTGACGCTGTTCATCATGAGCTTTCTCGACACGCTCGGAACGCTTGTCGGAGTAGGCTCTGCTGGCAACATGCTGGACGAACGAGGCAACTTCCCGCAGATGGAACGGCCGATGCTCGTTGACGCCGCGGCCTGCATCGTCGCGCCGGTGATTGGTTCATCGACCAGTGGGGCTTTCATTGAATCTGCGGCAGGTGTTCGCGAGGGCGCTCGCACCGGATTAGCAGCAGTGACGACGGCTGCGTTGTTTGCTGTGTCGCTGTTCTTCATCCCGCTGGTGCAACCGTTGCAGCAACTGAGTTACGCCTACGGTCCGGCACTCATTGCTGTGGGCGTGATGATGGTCGGTGCCGTCACGAAGATTGATTTTCAGGATCCGACCGAATCGGTGCCTGCGTTCGTGACGCTGGTGATGATTGTCTTCACCTACAACATCGGAAACGGCCTGACGGCGGGCTTGCTGATTTATCCCGTGCTGAAGCTGGCGACTGGTCGGGCTGCGGAACTCAACCCCGGTTCGATCGCCTTGGGATTGGCATGTCTGGCTTATTACATCTTTGGATTGCCACATTAGCGCTGAGGTGTCGCACCATGTCGTACGGTCACAGGATGGGCTTTCGGTTCGCGCTGACGAGCATCTGCGGCGTGTGGTTGATGTTGATCAACACGCTTACCATCTCTGCAGAGCCCCTGGTGGTTGAAGCGAGCGTGACCTTGGATCTGCAGAAAGTCACCGGACCGATCGTCGTCAAAGGTTCAAACATCACGATCGATGGGCAAGGCACGTGTTTGACGGGAGCAACTCAAGGTTCTCCGAAGGCATTCAAAGATACCGCAGTGTTCGCCAAGGGTGTGACGAACGTCACCCTGCGGAACATCAAAGCGAAGGGCTGGGAAACCGGACTGAAGCTGGTTGATTGCTCGGGTATCACCGTTGAGAACTGCGACTTCTCCGACAACTTTCATGATCCCGACTTCGGCTGGGGTGAAAACGGTCGGCGCGGTGGGATCGTGTTAGAACGCGTAACGAAATCAATGCTCCGCAAGAACAAGGCGAATCGCGTCTGGGACGCCTGCGTGCTGGCTGACTCGAATGACAACCTGATCGAGGACAACGATTTCTCGCACACATCCAACACATGCCTGAAGTTTTGGACCGCTTCCCGCAACACGGTCCGCAAGAATGTGCTGAGTCACGGCATCCGAATTTCACCTGGCGAAGTGCATGCTCGCGATTCGACGAGCGTGTTGATCGAAAGCGGTTCGAACGACAACAAGCTCCTGCACAACGACTGCACGCACGGCGGAGATGGCATCTTTGTCCGCGTGCTGAATGGCTGGTGCAGCGTTGGCAATCATTTCGAAGGCAACGATTGCTCGTACGCTAACAATAACGGTGTTGAGTGCTGGGCTCCGCACAACTTGTTCGTGAAGAACAAGGCGAACCACTGCAGTTACGGCTTCTGGATGGGCGGCTCGGACGACACGCGACTGATTGAAAACGAAGCCTCGTTCAATGGTCTCGCGACGGGACATCACAATTCGCCGCATCTGCCTCAGAACGGCCATGCGGGTATCGTGTTCATGTTCGGTCCATCAAGTCACACGCTAGCCCGCGGCAATGTCTGCGAAGGGAACAACGGTGCCGGCATCGCGTTGATTGGAGATCTGGGATCAAAAGGCAGGAAGTGGCGAGCCTACCATTGGGTTGCCGAGGCGAATGTGCTCTGCTCGAACCGCTGGGGTATCTATGCGAAGCACGCGGACTGGATCACGCTCGCTGGCAACCAATACTCGGGGAATGCGGCTAAGGATGTGCTTCTGGATGGGGACGTGCTGCGCGTCTCTGAGTCAGACAAACCCATCCAGAAAGCCGACAAACCGTTTGCGGTGAAGGTTGACGGACCTCAGTCAGTGCGTGTGGGCACAAAAGCAGAGTGGCAAGTGAAGCTCAGCGGCGGCGGTGAGTATCAGCCATTGAGCTACGCATGGGATGTCGGCGACGGGCAACTGCGAACTGGTTCGACGCTGGAGCACACCTTCGATCAAGTGGGGTTTCATCGCATCGGTCTGAACGCCTCAATTGGGGAATCCACCGAGGTTGGTTGGCGGAATGTCTACGTCGTCAGGGACGTGATGGAGATCGGTACCGAATCTGACCTCAGCAATTGGTCGATCGAAGATTTTCACGATCGCACGCGCAGCAATCAGCAGACGTCGCGAGCGGCGTTCGAAGCCGATGAGACTGATTTCCTGGTCGGCAAGTCTTCGCTGCGAGTTCTGATTCGTCCGTACGCCGGCTTTCGCGCCGCGCTGACTTATCCCAAATCGCGAGACGCCAAGTGGTCGACGGCAGGTAAGGCGAAACTGGTCTTCTGGCTGAAGGCGATCAACGAAGATGCCACTGGTTGGCAAGGTGGGCCGTTCATCGCCTTGCATGGGGCCGACGGTCAGTTGTGTCGCATCGAGCCGAAGTCGGGACTCGATCTGATGCGGCAGCTTGATCACAACGAAACGCGTGAGGGTTGGCGGTTGATCGAACTGCCGCTGGCGGGAAACGAACAATGGCAGGTGGACGGCGAGGTCCCGAAGACGGTCCAGGCGGTTTCGCTGGCCTTCGATTCTTGGGGAGCGCCGACGTTGAGGTTGTGGATTGACGGACTGGCTCTGGAATGATTCCAGACGTCGGAATTGCGATTCACCACAGATCAGCCACAACATTTCAACCGATACCTATGCGTGCGTCCTATTCAGCACGTATGTTGTGAGAGCTTTGGGCAAACTCGTGCTGAGTAATGGGATCCATCACCGAGACCTAATCATGCTGCAACTCACCGCTGGCTCGCCGCAGAAAAACTGTGCAGGTCATTCACGCAGAACGGCGTTGAAAGCCGGGTTCCTCGGCGTCACGGGGCTCTCGCTGAGCGACCAGTTGCGTTACCAGGCTCAAGCAGGACCAGCGGCGAGGAAGAAGGCTGCCATTCTGCTGTGGCTGGATGGCGGGCCAAGTCAGCTTGAATCCTATGATCCTAAGCCGGACGCGCCGCCTGAATATCGGGGACCGTTCGGGGTTACGCAGACTAAAGTTCCGGGCATCGTGTTGTCCGAACTGATGCAAAGTCAGGCGGCTCTCGCGGACAAGATGAGCTTCGTTCGGTCGCTGTATCACGGCACGGGAGATCACTTCGCCGGAGCACACTGGATGCTGACCGGGCGATTCGGCTCTACCAGCGTGAACCTCCCGCAGAAGTTTCCATCCGTTGGCTCGTATGTGTCGCGTGTCTTAGGGCCGAACCATCCGGGCCTGCCTGCATACGTGGGATTGCCAGCCGCTCAGAGCGTCTATCTGTTTCCCGGTTATCAGGGTTCAGCGTACTTGGGGCAGCCTTACAACCCGTTTGATGCCGACACTGAAACCAAGTATCTGCATCACACCAGCAAGGTGAATCCGGGAGTACCCAAGTGTCTGTCAGCGTCTGGTGGCATCAGCGTTACGAGGACCACCAGTCGGCATGATTTGCTCTCGCAACTGGATCGCGTGCGTCGCGAAGTTGACCAGTCCGGCGTGATGGACGCGATTGATCGCTTCCAGCAGCAGGCTCTGACGATGGTTCTCAGTCCGGAAGCCACTGAGGCCTTTGATCTCTCTAAGGAAGACCCGCGTCTAATCGATCGTTACGGAGACAATCCGTGGGGCCGCTACACTCTGATGGCTCGTCGACTGGTTGAAACCGGCGTGACGTTCGTCACTGTCGATATGCCGCACTGGGATCATCACTCGTCACTGGTTGAAGGTCACGCTCCCAATATGCGGGCGATGGATCAGGCTGCTGGCGCTCTCGTCAATGATCTTTTTGATCGCGGCTTGCTGGATGACGTTCTCGTCATCGTGATGGGCGAGTTCGGTCGCACGCCACGAATCAACACCGGCCAGCCGGGTATCCCGATTCCTGGGCGAGATCACTGGGGCGACGCGTTCTCGGTGATGTTGGCGGGCGGTGGAATTCGCGGCGGTCAGGTTGTGGGTACAACCAACGCTCGCGCGGAACGTCCGATTGATCGAGGTCTGCAACCGCATGATCTGCTCGCGACCGTTTATCGCGTGATGGGCATTGATCCGACCTTGGCTTTCCAGGACCACGCCGGACGTCCGATCCCGATTCTGACTGAGGGCACTCCCATCCGCGAACTGTTCTGAGAGCGCGAGTTGCGTAAGTCGACGCAACAGAAGAGCGTCACTGCCGAAGCCGGAGACGAACATGCTTCGAATCCTCGGAAATCCGAAACAGTTTTGTGAGGGCGTCACGCGACGCGAAGCATTGGTTGCTGGCGGTTTGGGGTCGCTGCTGGGGGCTACTGTTCGTACTGCGGCCGCTGGCGAAACGGTCCAACCCAAAGCCAAGTCGGTGATCTGCCTGTTTTTGTTTGGAGGTTGGAGTCAGCTCGATACATTCGACGTAAAGCCTGATTCGCCGGTGGAAACTCGAGGACCCTACAAGCCCATTGCGTCCTCGATCCCCGGTTTGCCCGTTTGCGAGCATCTACCGCGAATGGCTCAGCGTATGGACCGGGTCGCCTTGGTCCGCAGCGTGCAGAGCGACGACGCCAATCACAACACCAGCCTGATTCTGACAGGGCATCACGCGACGGTCGGCGGCACCGCGATCAAGGGCATCAATCCAGGTATCCCGCGCGACCGGCCCTTCTTCATGTCGGCTCTGCAGCATTTCTTGGAGCAACGTGGCCAGATCAATGATCGGGTGCTGCCGGACCATCTCTGCGTTCCGAACCGCTTAGGTTTGCTGGAGGGCTACAATCGCACCGGCCCTTATGGCGGATTGCTCGGCGCGCGGTTCGATCCAGTTTGCACGCAGTTTGGCAAGACGGGCGAATACCTGTTTCAGCCTGATGGCGTGAATGTCGAATCGCTCAACTTCACGCCCGCCGGCGCAAGCCTGAGCCCTGAGATCACGCTGGATCATCTGCACCGTCGGACCGATCTGTTGCAGCAGCTCGACAACCAGCGTCGCGACGTCTTGCGATCACCAGCAACTGCCCACTACGGAACTTGGCAGGATCGCGCGTTGAATCTCATGACGTCGGACCAGTTTCGCCGGGCACTTGATCTGAGATCCGAGCCGGTTGCAGTGCGTGAAAGATACGGATGGAACTTGTTCGGCCAGAGCACGCTGCTGTCGAGGCGTCTCGTTGAGGCTGGCGTACCGCTCGTGACGTCGATCTGGGACTGCACCAAGGAGAGCCAGGAGATCGCGGGCTTGAGCTGGGACACTCACTGGGATCACTTCAAGGCCAGCGAGGGCTGGCTGCTGCCGGGACTCGATCAGGCGCTGTCGTCCCTGTTGGATGATCTGGAATCGCGCGGCATGCTCGATGAAACGCTGGTTGTATGCTTGAGCGAGATGGGACGTACCCCTGCGATCAACGGCCGGTCCGGTCGCGATCATTGGGTCGGTTCGTATTGTGCCCTGTTTGCCGGCGCCGGAATTCGTCGAGGCGCCGTGCACGGTCGTTCGGACAAGATCGGAGCCTATGTCGCCGACCTGCCCGTTTCGCCGCAAGATCTGCTGGCGACGGTTTACCATCTCTGCGGCATCGAAGGCGAAGCGCAGATCTACGATCACCTGCGACGCCCACAATCGCTCTACGCGGACGGCAAGCCGATTAGCGGGATCATGAGCTGACGCTCGCAAGCAAGGATGAGCCGCTAGGCAATGACGCCATGCACGACGTTGCCTGCCAGCCCCGTCAGACGGAAGTCACGACCGGTGAATGAATACGTCAGCTTGGTGTGGTCGATGCCCATCAGATGTAGAATCGTGGCGTGGAAGTCGTGGATGTGAACCGGGTTCTCAACGATCTTCTGGCCGTGCTCATCGGTGGCGCCATAGGCGAATCCGCCCTTCGTGCCACCACCCGCCAGCCAGCAGGTGAACGCATCTTTGAAGTGATCTCGGCCATCTAGCTGACTCTTCGGTGCACTGGGAGTTCGTCCGAATTCTGTGCAGCAGATCACGAGAGTTTCATCCAGCAGGCCGCGTTGCTTCAGATCCGCAATCAACGCTGCCATCGGACGATCGACATTGCGGGACAGCTTTTCATAGGACTTCATATTGCTGTGAGCGTCCCAGTTGCCGCTGGCACCGGTGTCGACCAATTCAATGAACCGCACGCCGCGTTCGCTCATGCGTCGCGCCATCAGGCATTGCCAGCCAAAATTGCGCGGCCCGTCGCGGGTGACGCCATACATGTCGAGAGTCTCTTCGGACTCGCCAGCCAGATCGAACACCTGCGGCGCTGTGCGTTGCAGGTTGCTCGCCGACTGGAACGAGTACATGCGAGCGTCCAGCGTCTGATCGCCGGGACGCGCATCGCGATGCCGGGCATTCATGCGCTGTAACAGTGCGAGTTCGTTGTCTTGATGTCGCGACAGCACGGCATCTGGCGTGAGATTCGGAATCGGCTCACTGACGGGAACAATGCGAGTTCCCTGGTGGTAAGCTGGCAGGAAGTTGGAATCCCAAGGCTGGGAGCCCGCGTAAGGCAGCTTCTCGCAGAAGACGACATGCGATGGCAAGCTGGCATTCAGAGTGCCCAAGCCGTAGCTGATCCACGCGCCGATGCCGGGTAACACTCCCGCTTTGGCGCCGGAGTGCATGCTAAGCGTCGCCTCGAAGTGGTCGCCCTTGTCACCGTGCATCGATCGGATCAGGCACAGGTCGTCCGCGCAACCACCCAGATGCGGAAACAGGTCCGTTAGCTCCAGGCCACTATCGCCATAACGATGCGAGTCCCAGCGGCTGGCTGCGAGTACTCGTTCCTTGCGAACTTCTTTACCGTGATCGCGGCGCAGGGCCGGTTTCGGGTCGAAGGTATCGCAGGCTGATACCCCGCCAGTCAGGAAGAACATGATGGCCCGCTTGGCCTTCGGAACCACGGGGGCGGGTTTGTTGGCTAGAGGGTTCAAGTCGTTGGCAGCGGACAGACTTGGCAGGCCACCGATCAGGCTTAGGCCCAGAGTGCTCGCGAGACTGGTTTGAATCGCTTGTCGCCGCGTGAAGTGAGTCATGAATCGGTTCCGGGTTTCACGAATGCGAACTCGCCACTGTCTGCTGCCGCTAACGCTGATACGTTTGCAACAACTTCGGCGCCATTCGCCTGATAGTTCATCTCATTTAGGAAATTCTGTGCCAACTCAATCGACGTAAACAAACTCGTTGCTGCTCAGCAGAGTTCGAGCGAAGCTGGTCCAGGCGATGACCGAGGCATCATCAGTTGACCGTCCCTTGCTTTGCAGAGAGGCGATCAACGCAGTCACGTATTCATTCACGTCTGCCCGCTCGATGTCGGTGACGGGACGGCTGAAGGCCAGCTCGTAAGCCAAACCAATGCGCTGCTGATTGTCCGGCGAGGCAGCTAGTAAACGTTTAGCGAAGGCGGTCGATTTATCGCGAATGAACGGGCTGTTCATCATCGAAAGTGCCTGCAACGCCACGGTGGAAGCCGACCTTTGATCTGTCGACTTGTTGGTATCTGGGCCGTCGTACAAGGCGATGAAAGGGTGCTTGGCGAGTCGACCAGTCATCAGGTAGACCGACCGGCGATTGTGGTCGAACACCTCGGTGAACGGCGTGCTCTGTGTGTAGTTCAGCTTGTCTGACGGCTTGAAGGGATGCCTGCCGCCAGTGCCTGCTTCCAAGGTGCCGCTGACCGACAGGATCGAGTCGCGCAGCGTCTCGGCGTCCATGCGCTGGCGGTCAAATCGCCAGCGATAGACGTTGGCTTCATCGCGAGTCACGTTGTCTGCAGAGTGGTCGGTGCCCAATTGATAGACGGCCGACAGCATGATTTGCTTGTGCAGCCGCTTGATGGACCAGCCCTGAGTTTGAAATTCGTGCGCCAGCCAATCCAGCAGTTCGGGATGCGATGGCGGCGGCGCCTGCTTGCCAAAGCTGCTGGTCGTCGGCACAAGTCCGCGCCCGAAGTGATAATGCCACAGGCGATTGACCAGCACGCGGGCCGTCAGCGGATTCGTTTCCGAGACCAGCCACTGCGCGAGTTCCAAACGTCCGCTTTGCCCATCCGGGATCGTGGCCGGCCCCGGCGTAATCACGCTGAGAAAGCCGCGTTTCACAACCGGACCGCGTTTACCGCGATCACCACCGATCAGGATGGGCGAATCGCCGATGCCTTCTTTCTTGTCGATTACCGCCCAGGCTACCGCGGATTCGTAGGTGGACTTCACTTCTTCTGAGACTTTAATCGGAACGAAGTCGGCGCGTTCCTTCTGATGTTCGGTGCCCGCGTGGGGATACAACGTGTTGTTGAAGTAGCCGTAGAGGCCGTAGTAGTCATCGGTCGTGATCGGATCGAACTTGTGGTGATGGCAGCGGGCGCAGCCGAGCGTCAGACCGAGGACCGAACGGCCAATAGTGTCGATCGAGTCATCAAGGATGAGGTCATATTCTGCGTTGCGTGAATTACCATAGCGGCGGGACAAGGCGATGTAGCCCGTCGCAATGATCTTTTCGAAGTTGCGAGGATCGTCCGGCGTTTGCTTTGCGACGAGATCACCTGCGATCTGCTCGATGAGAAACTGGTTGTACGGCATGTCGCGATTGAAGGCGGCGATGACGTAATCGCGATAGTAGCGTGCCTCGGGGATCGGCATATCGGTGCCATCCCCGCTCGTGTCTGCATAGCGGGCCAGGTCCAGCCAGTGTCGGCCCCAACGCTCGCCATGAGCCTGAGACGCCAGCAGACGATCTACCGCTTTTTCGAACGCCTGCGGTGTGTCGTCGGCAAGGAACGCTGACATCTCTTCCGGAGTCGGGGGCAGGCCGGTCAAGTCAAGGGTGGCGCGTCTCAACAATGTTCGCTTGTCTGCCGGGG
>CAYLTY010000220.1:0-14637 GCA_964386705.1 uncultured Planctomycetaceae bacterium | reverse complement strand
AACGCGAGCCATCGATCACTGTTCTGAAGACAGAATCGATGGCTCGCGTTTTTGTTGAGATGGTCAACTACAGAAGATTGCTGGCGAGTTCCGCCAATTCGCTGCGTTCGCCCTTCTCCAATGAAACGTGTCCGTACAGAGGTTGCCCCACCATGCGGTTGATGAGGTAGCTCAGGCCATTTGAGAGCGAATCCAGATAAGGGTGATCGATCTGATGAATGTCACCCGTGAAGACGATCTTGGTGCCTTCACCGGCACGAGTGATGATCGTCTTGATCTCGTGCGGAGTAAGGTTCTGAGCCTCATCGACAATGAAGAAGACCCGCTGCAGACTGCGTCCGCGAATGTAGGCTAGCGGAGTCACTTCAACGTGGTGGGCCGCCAGTAACTCGGGCCCGCGCTGATATCCATTCGCTTCGCCAACGGGATGCTTCATCACAGCCAGGTTGTCGTATAGCGGCTGCATGTAAGGATCGAGCTTCGCGTCGATGTCGCCGGGAAGGAAACCGAGGTCGCGGTTGCTCAACGGCACTGCCGGACGTGCCAACAGGATCTGGCGATAGCGTGAGCGGCATTCCATCGCGGCGGCCAACGCCAGCAGGGTCTTTCCGGACCCCGCCTTGCCAGTCAGCGATACGAGTTTCAGTTGGTCGTCCATCAGGGCTCGCAGCGCGAAGGATTGCTCGGCGTTGCGAGGGCTGATACCTGATGCGGTCAGGCGATCGATGCGCACAAACGATCGTTCGTTGGCGTTGTACGTGGCGAGCACCGACTTCGAACCGTTTCGCAGAATGAAGTTCTCATTGGGGATGGGTTTCTCGACGCAGTCCAACTCGTCAAGCGGCACATGACCGCCATTATTGAAAAACTGGCCCACGGAATCACTCGAAAGCCCGCCCACTAATCTTTTGCCGGTGTAAAGCTTGTCGAAGCTCTCGACCTTGTCAGTGCTATAATCTTGGGCGGTCAAGCCAAGTGATTTGGCTTTCATCCGCAGATTGGTGTCCTTGGAAACGAGGACGACCGGGCGGGGCGACTCGTGCTGCTGCAGCGTCAGAGCGACGTTCAGAATGCGATGATCGGGGCAATCGGCCAGGAAGGTGTCTTTCAAGCGCTGATTGTTGGCCCCTTCAAGGATCACGCGGATGGAACCGAGTCCATCTCCCAGCGAAGCCCCTTCGGGCGAGAGCACGTCGCCGGTGAGTTCGTCGACGCGCCGCAGAAATGCCCGAGCCTGAAAGTTGATGTCGTCGTTGCCCTTTTTAAAGCGGTCCAGTTCTTCGAGCACAGTGATGGGGACGGCAACGTCGTTTTCTTCGAAGTTTCTTAAGCACCCTGCGTCATGCAGGATCACGTTAGTGTCAATGACAAACAACTTCGGGGAACAACCTGCGTGGGTCACTGGCATCGCATCCTCCCTGAGTGAATGACAGAGAACGAACCGGCCTGATTCGCCAACGCCGGGACGCTACCCCCGTTATCGGCAATCGGTCAATGTCGCTGTCGAGAGCGGTTTCCGTGCCAAACGCGTTTCACATCGAATTTTCACTTGGCGCGACTCCGCACGCTCTCCGGCCCAGACGCCTGCCTACGCTTGCTTCAGGATTGCGATCTTTTGCTTGATGGCGCCGAGGTGATAGGCCATATGCGTCACTGCCGCGATTGCTCCTCCGACCTGCAGGGCCTCGGACGAATTGTGTGACTTGATCGCGCGGCGCAAGTCGTCGTAAGCCGTTCGAAGTTCTACCTGCAGCTGTTTCCAGCCCGTTTCGTCGAGTACGGAAACCTGCCAGCTCTTCTGCCAACGCTCTAATCCCGGCTGCTCCATGTTGCCGCGGATAAAGCCTGCGGTCGCATGCATGGCGAACGTGACATGCTTGACCTGCGCAGCGATTGATGTGTTAGCCACCTGCCGCGCGGCGACAGCGGCATCCAGCTTCGCCAGCGTTCCGAAATAGCCCGAGTCAGGCTCCGGGTCGGTGAAGTACGTAAACGGCTTCTGCGGGTGCTCGAACGCTTCGTCGAGAACTCCGAGAAGCTGATCGACCACTGCATTTGGCGATTCAACAGTCGTCACAATTCGCCTCCTCAGCCCGAATCAATGTCCTGCAGGTTGTGCTCCCAGCGAGTTTCTCCTCGTACGAAGCTAAGAGGCTCCATGAAAGTCGCACCTCATACGCCGGCTGCAATTGCGGCAAGTAGCTGGTCGGCGAGGGATTCGAAGGCCTTATTTCAAAGGTTTTCTGCGCGAACCTTTAGGAGACCTAACTGCCTCATCAGCCTGCTGCTCAAGCTGCAGCAGAGCGGCCTTGCGCTCAACTCCCCAGCGGTAGCCG
The DNA here is from genome assembly GCA_964386705.1 of uncultured Planctomycetaceae bacterium. GTDB lineage: Bacteria > Planctomycetota > Planctomycetia > Planctomycetales > Planctomycetaceae > AM-0621. The sequence goes on along the minus strand of CAYLTY010000220.1, from coordinate 12,301 downwards.
GCCAGCGAGCCGTCCCGGCGTACGACACGATGGCAGGGGATTGCGATGGCGATCTGGTTCGCTGCACACGCACTGGCAACAGCTCGCACGGCTTCAGGTTTGCCGAGTTGCTCTGCAAGTTCCGTGTAGGTGGTGGTCTGCCCGCAAGGAATCCGGGTCAGCAGTTTCCACACGCGTTGCTGGAAGGCCGTGCCCTGAATGTCGAGTGGCAGTTTGAGCCCGGTTGCTGGCAGTTCAATCAGAGCGATAGCTTGAGCGACGTGAGTTTCGAAGCTGGCATCGCCGCCGATCAGTTCGGCCTGCGAGAAGCGGTCTTCTAGTTCTGTGACAAGAACCGCCGGATCGTCACCTAATGAGATCGCGCAGATGCCGACTTCAGAAGCCGCCACCAAGATCGATCCCAGCGAACACTCACCAATCGCGAATCGAATCACAGCGTTCTTTCCTTTCCGGCGCACTTGGGTTGGAGTCATGCCGAGCGTCCTGGTGGATGTTTCATAAAGACGACTCTGCGAACGAAAGCCTGCATTGAGCGCCGACGTTGTTATGGTCGTGTTTCCACCGATCTGATCCCTCAGGCGCTGAGCGCGATGCGCTGTCGCATATTGCTTTGGAGTTAATCCCGTAGCGGCTTTGAAGACGCGATGTAGATGCGAAGGACTGAGCGAAACCGCGTCAGCCAACTCATCCAGTCCAAGGGTTTCATCCGCAGTTTCCAGCAGACGACACGCACGTGCGACGGCGTCTTGATGTAACTCACTCAGCGAACGGTCTTTCGGATGGCAGCGTTTGCAGGCGCGGAACCCGGCTCGCTCCGCGTCTGACGGTGTGTTGAAGAACCGTACGTTTTCACGCTTTGCCAGTTTGGCCGCACACGAGGGGCGGCAGTAGATCCCCGTCGTCTTGACCGCGTACACAAAGCTGGCGTCAGCGTGTTGATCGCGTCCAGCGACTGCCTGCCAGCGATCCTCAGCGGTTTGAAAGCAGGGAGTTAGATCGGGCGACTCAGAACTTGTTCTCACCGGTAAATCCCAACGCGATTCTCACACTGCGATGCAGCCCGCACAGAGAGGCTGAAAAACACCTTTGCAGTCCAAGAAGTCTACGGGTAAGCGAACGGTGTGGGCGCTCGGGTTCTTACTTTCAAATTCGGTTTGTCGATCAGTCTTTCGCACGACTTGAGGCTGCGTCGTTTGTTTCCGGCGGCGACCACTTTTCACCAGTGCGTTCAAGCAACGTCAGTTCTCGAGTGGCGTTGAGACCGCGCCAAACCTCGGAATGATGGCTCGACCAGTGCACGATGAGTTCATCAATCACTTGCGACTGGCCAACGGACAACAGGCAATGAGGATCGTGGCTGGCGGCAAAGCTGCCACCTGATGGAATGTGTGTGGTGGCTGTCTTGTCGCCACAGCGGTAGCTCAAGCTGATCCCCAGCGGCATTCGCGCTGCTGATCGCCCAATCAGCCTGAGCCGCACGCTACTGCCGCGACGCTCGCTGGCGTTATGAACAACCGTCGCAGGACGGATCAGATGGGTCACCAGCAGGTCCGGCAGTCCGTCGTGATCGAAGTCGCTGGTTGCTGCAGCTCGACCGAGCCACTTGTCTTCGAAGTAATCACCCGCCGCGCGGGACACGTCATGAAACCGTCGACCCTGATCGTTCCAGAATAACTGTTGAGGCATTGCATACTGATGACCAAAACCCAAAGAGGTCAGATCCCAGATATGGCCATTGGCGACGAACAGATCCGGCCACTGGTCCAGGTCGAAGTCGGCACCGATTGTCCCGAAACTTAATAACGGTCGCGACGTCGTATCGAGGCCCATCGCTCCGCTGCGATGGACGAACGCCGTCGGGGCGACATGGTCGTAGTAGTCCTTCAACGAGTTTTCAAAGTTAGTGACGAACAGGTCGAACCAGCCGTTGCCGTCGAAGTCAGCGCAGGCGATGCCCATTGAGGATTCAGCACCGCCATCAGCGCCAACAGCTACGCCGCTGACGACACCTTGCTCAGAAAAACGTAGCCCGCCTTCATTCAGAAATAGAAAATTAGGACTGGTGTCGTTGGCTACGTAAACATCGAGCCGCCGGTCTCCATTCAGGTCGACGATTTCCACGGCGAGGCCCTTGCCCGGCTCGACGGCTCGAATGCCCGCCGGCTCGCTGACATTGAGAAATGTGCCATCGCTGCGGTTCTCCCACAGCGTATCGTGCTGGGCGATTCGCCCGATCGGTCCGCAGGAGATCATCACCGGGGGCCGGTGCTCAGTGAAGCAGGGCGGGTCGGTGGACGCATAATCGACGTAGTTGGTGACGTACATATCGAGATCACCGTCGTCGTCCAGATCCGCGAATGCTGCACCGGCGGACCAAGATGCATCCGCGATGCCCGCAGAGCTGCTGACGTGATGAAAGGTGCCGTCTCCCGCATTGTGCCAAAGCTCGACCCGGCCGTAGTAGCAGATGCAGAGATCGGGAAATCCGTCGTTGTCGAAGTCACCTGCGGCGACTCCCATTCCGAAGCCGCTCACAGCAAGTTGGCTGGGTCGCGAGACGTTCTCGAACCGGATGCCGCCTGCCGAGCTGACATTGCGTGCGAGCTGATGAACGGCTTCCTTGTTCTCGGCCGGATGCGTGAAGTCGGACCCATTCGTGAGAAACGCGTCGCACCAGCCGTCCTGGTCGTAGTCAAACAGGGCGACACCGCCGCCGTTCTGCTCGGTCATGTAGTGCTTGGGGCTGGGGTTGCCGTAGTAGGTGAAATCCAGGCCGCTGTTCTTGATCAGTTCAAAACGAAAAGGGCGACGTATGGGTTGATCGTCAACTGGATCAGGTTGAGAAAGCAGGCTTTGAGGTGCACTCGGCAAAGTGGCCGTTGCTGCACTCGGCGGCGCGTCGGCTGTACTGCAACCAATCAATCCGCTGGCCAGCCAGCCGCAGATGCACATGGCGATTCGATACCCGCCACTGCCGTGCGAGCGACAAGCAGATTCGAGTGGAGTGCTCACAGTGCTTGCTCCATAACGAAATCGGGCTGAGCTTGTCGCAACCACTTGAGGATCGCCTCTGCCGCCATGCGGTGGGCTGTGCCATTCGGGTGATGGTCCGTTGCATCGACCCAGAGCTTCGATGTGGATTGGCCAGTAAACGTGGGCGCGAGATCCAGCGCTGGCAGTGACGCCTCGCCAGCCATCTTTAGGAGCACATCGTGAACGGGTTGCAGCGGATATTGCTGCTCCAGGCTCTCCAGCAATGGATAAATGACCAGAACAACGCGAGCGTCGGTTCGTTGAGCTGCCGCAATCATCTGCAGCTTGAGCTGGTGCAAGTTGTAGCCGTTCTCGTTCGGGCTGTAACAGGACAGATACCAGTTGAGCGTGTCCTGTCGAATGCGTGCCAGTTCAAAGGGCGTTGCCGCGAGATCCAGCAAACGAGGTCGACCGAGCAGCCAGCCGCGTTGTCGCTCCTGCTCGAGGTAGCGATCACGCAGCAGGACGAAATCGTTGATGTATTTCTGCTGGCGAGCGAGCGCTGGAGTCAGAGTCACATCGTTGGGGATCAAAACCCAGATCACGCGCCGGCACTCAGCATGCTGAATCAGCGCATCCATGATGCCCTGTTGTTGCTCGGCGTTGGATCCCACCTGACCGCCGTTAACGCAATCCATCGAGTGTTTGAGCTGCCGCTCCAACTGGCGGGGCAGACTGAGCGGCTCAGGAACGCCTTCGCCGAACACGAATGAGTCTCCAACGATGGCGAGGCGCTCACGATCGTCAGGTTGGCGAGGCGGGTATTCGCGATCGCGAATGCCCTTCGACGAGTGCCGATACTCGACGCACCAAGGGGTTTCAGACAGTCGGGAGAGCGGTAGCTCCCGGGCTTCGAAGGTGTATTCCTGCAGCAGCCAGGAACCCTGAGTGACATCTGGAGTCAGCGAAAGCTCGCTTGAGGGGTTGTCAGTATAGCAGTGATAGAACAGAGGCGATGTTTCATTGTTCTTGACCAGTTGCCGCTTGGTGACGAATCGAGCGGGTTCGATGGCCCACGCTCGCACAATGACCTCGGCGATGATCATCCCCACCAGCAGGCCAGTCAGCAACGCTCCGAGCTTGAACCACCATGGCCGCGGCGTTTTGCAAGTGGACGCTGGCGCTGTCGACGGTGCGGATTCGCTGGCGAGGTTGTTTGTGATTGCTGCGAGTGATGGTTCGGGAGTGATGTTGTTGAGCGCGAGTGTCATTCGATTGTGCTGCGTGAAGTTCTATCTGGGCGGCGGCGAGTCCCGAACTGTTCGGGAACGCAGTGCCGAGAGTTGTTCTTTAATATCGCTGACTGCGGGCGAGTCGGGGGGCACCAGCGCCAGCGTTTGCTCGAACGCCTGCTTCGCTCGGGGGAACTCGCCGTGTGCTGCGAGCGCCCGTCCGAGATTGAAGTATCCCGCAGCGAACGTCGGGTCGAGCTCCAGTGCTGCTTGAAACGCACTTTCTGCTTCAGTCCATTGCTGCTGCTCCAGGGCCGAGTTGCCTTGCGAATTGTGAGCGACAACCAACTCCCTGGTCACTGCCGCTTGCAAAGTGGAATTTTTGTGCCGCACTGCCAGAGCACGAGCTTCGCACAAGGCGGAAACGGACTCTTTGAGTCGGCCGACACGAGCGAGCATCAAACCATACTGGAATCGGATCTCTGGACGTTGTGGATGGTCCGTCAGCAGAGTCTCGATTCCATCAAGGGCCTCGTCGTGTTGGCCGCGATTTTGAAGCTGCAATGCAAGGTTCATCTTTGCTTGCCAATAGGTAGGATCCGCTCGTGCGGCTCGCGCGAACAACTCGAATGCTGTCCGCGAACGATTCGTTCTGGCGTACCATTCGCCGACTTCAGTGAGAACTTGAGGGCTCTTTGGAGCTAATTCTAACGATCGGTCGAATGCAGCGTCGGCCGCTGCTTGATCGCCGTTCGCCAGGTTTTGAGCCAGCGCCAGGTGAATGTCGACGTTGTCAGGTTCAATTGCTGCTCCCTGCCGAAGTGCATCAATCGCGTCCGCAGTTTGGCCGTTGGCTCTCAGGCAGACTGCGAGGTTCAACCACGCTTGCGGATATCGCGGCCTCAACTGCAGCACATGGCGAAGCTGACGGATCGCACGGGGGTAGTCACCAGACTTCGCGAAGAGACTGGCTTGATTGTGCAGTGCGATCCAGCTGTGAGGATTCACTTCCAACGCTTGAGCATACAGAGTCGCGCTGTCTCGCCAGATCCCAGCCGCGTTCCACGCGATCAGCGAAAGTACTGCCAGTCCGAAGGTGAACGCACGGCGAAAGTTCAACGAGTTCCATCGGTCCCAGACAACTGCCGCTGCCAGAGCTGGTCCCAGCATGGCAACGTAGATGTACCGGTCAGCGACCGTCGAGATCTCCTGAAAGCCGAAAGACACAATACCCAGTACGGGTGCCAGTCCCGCGACGAACCAGAGAGCTGCCATCCAGATACGCCGCTCCGCCTTGATCCACCACAGGCCCGGAAGCAGCATCAGGGGAATAGCCATCAGTCCATAGTCCAAACCGTTTTGCCACAGGGATCGCGGGCTGCGGCCATAGTCCATGCTGAGATTCAGCGGCCAGCAGAACTTCACGAGGTACCATCCCAAGGAATCAAGTGCGATGGCGGGACGGAACCAGAGCGGGACGGCGGTTGTGCTCTCACCCGAGGGCTGGAGCGTGCGAGTGACCACAGCGATTGCCAGCGTCGCAATCCCGAAGAGAGCCATCGTGACTGCTGCCTGCTTCCACGAACGTCGCAGCCAGATGAGGTCATAGCACACCGCCATCAGTGCAATCGCGGCGATTGACGGTTTCGAGAGCAGCGCCAGTAACAGGGCGATCAATGCACCCGCTGACCAATTGAGCTTGCGAGCGGTGGGCTCCTGCGATCTCAAGTGACACCAAAGGGCGGTCAGCCCGAGGCTTGTCGCCAACAGGCCTCGGGTTTCGCTCGTCCAGGCAACGCTCTCAACCTGCAGTGGATGTACGGCGAACACTATCGCTCCCGCGAGCGCGCTTCCCCACCTCACGCCGACGCGCTTCATCAGTACGAACACCAACACGCAGTTCAACCAGTGCAGGCTGAGGCTGGCGACCCGGAAGATCGGCGTGGACTCGATTGCGCCGTTGGCGTCGCGAGAAAACAGCAGGTCAGTGAACGCGACTTCGGCGGCAAATAAGCTGTATGAGACGGGTATGTACAAGTTCTCGTAAGGGGCTTGCCAAAACTTAGACAGGCTGTGCCAGGTGAGCGGATTGAAGGCTGGGTTCGCGGTGATGTGGATATCATCATCCCATGTCAGCAACTGGTGAGTCAGCGTGCGGCCGAAGACCGTCAGAATAAGTGTGGCTAGGACCAGCACTGAGATGGCGAATTTTCTGAGAGAGTCGCTTTGAACTTTCGCCGCTGCATTTTCAGGCTCAGGGAGCACGGTCTGAACTTTGCTCGGATTCCCGGCAGTATCTGACGTCGTCTTGTCACAGGTCTGGGATGCAATGTCCTCGGAAAGCACATCAACAGCTTCGCAGAATCCTTCTCGCAAACTTCGCTGGGTAGTGTTGGCGGCGGTTGGACTTTGCGTTCCCGCAGGCATGGTCTGGACTTTCGGGAGCAGAACTCCCTCGTTGCGCGACGTAGAAATGAGTTGGCATCTTAGTGATCCCGCCTCTGCACAGCAGATGGCTCAGCAAATTGTGAACCGGGATGCATCGAATGGAGCAGGATGGCTGTGGTTGGGACGATCCTGCGAGAAGCTCCGCGACTTTGACGCGGCCGCCGAGGCCTATAGCCGGGCGAGTGCGATCCCGGAATCCGGCGCTGAGGCGGTAGGCCGTCGGGGTTTCTGCCTGCTGAACGCCGGTCGCTTGGGCGAAGCAGAGGACGCTTTCCACACGGCCTTGAAGCGTAACCCTTCAGATGAAGCCGTGCAGACTGAGCTACAGTGGCTGCTGTTCAATCAGCTTCGCGAGCGGGAACTGGAAGTCTTTCTGGAAGGCCTGTTGGATCGCGAGCCGAACAAGTTTCGGATCTTGTATCACATCCTCTACAGCAGTCTGCGCCGCCCCAATCCGCGCGAGGCCGTCAGGCGTCTCGAGCAAGTCGAACAACTGAAGCCGGGACAACCGCAAGTTCAATTGGCACTGGGACATTGCTACTGGAAGCTTGGCGATATCAACAAGGCGACGCGATTTTTGGAAGCTGCGCTGCAGCAGCGACCCGCTGATGTAGAAACCGCGCTCCTCGTCACCGAGTTTTATATCGAGCAAGACAACCTTGATCTGGCGCAATCGCTGATTGAGCCCTTGAAGTTTCAGCTTGTTATGGAAGATCGCTGGTGGTGGCTGCTGGCACAACTTCAACAGCGCCAGGCGAAGACCGACGACGCTATCGACGCACTCAAAGAAGCGATCCGCTTGCGTCCGAGTGAAGTTCGATATCTGCAGACAATTGCCACGTGGTATCAAGCGAAAAACCTCACGATGGAATCCAGGGATTACCATCGCGAGGTTCAATTGCTTCGCAAGGTCAACGAAGAACTGTACGTAATCGTCAGTCGAGGTGATCTGGATAAGCCGAACTCGACAACCTTTAAAATACTTGGCGAATTATTCGCACGCGCGAAACGCCCGAAAGTGAAACAAGCTTGGGAAAAATTGGCGGCACCGAGCAACCTGACAGAATCTCGATAGACCGCCAATGCCTGATTAACACCATTGTTGTTACTCGCCCATCACGTTCCCGTCAATTGCGTTGCCGTCTTCGATATTGCCCAAGTAAGTCCAGTTCGGGCCGTGGATCGAGTCTGACACGAAGCGAACCGCACCGTCCATCAAAGCGATGTGCACGCCTCCCGAATGCCAGCTGCGAGCGATTCCGGTGTTTGAACCGCTGAAGCTCAGAGAGTTGCAGCGATTCGGTCCAGAGATACTCAGTGTTGTGAAGGATGTGCCACCAATCGCAGGCTGTGCCCAACCAAACTTGGCTTGATTGTCACCTGCCCCGGTACACGCTTTGGTATCCTGTGCGAACTCGGAGAAGCACATGGTGTTTGACATGCCGTCTGTAATCATCTTGAGGCGAACCCAAGGTGAAATAAGTCCTGTGCCGGCTGAGTTTTCCAGGCCCTGCTTTTCAGCGAACACAGTGTTAAAGCTGCCGTGCTGGTTGCAGAATCCGTAGGGATGATCTGATCCCGTCCCGGGGTAATTGTGTACGGCGAACGCCATGGTAGAACCGTTATCTGACGCGGTCCATGTGGCAAATTCTGTTTTGCCGCTGTCGCTTGGGCAAAGGTACGACGAAATTCTCGTCTTCACCGCATTGGCGTGAGACGAATGGTCATATCGCAGATTCAAGTTCATCTGATCGTACAAGTTCTGCTGATCGATAAACGGTAGCAACATGGTGTGCACAGTGTGCATCGTCCACGGCCCGGGATGCGACGCATGGGGGGCGACGTTTCCATAGTTGCCACAACAACAGGGGGTTGCCAGAGGTGACATGGTGGCTCGCGGCAAGTATTCACCAAATTGCTCGGTATAGTTTGCCAGTGCGAGGCCAAGCTGTTTGAGATTATTTTTGCATTGAGAACGTCGGGCGGATTCACGAGCCTGCTGCACCGCAGGCAGCAGCAACGCAACCAGCACCGCAATAATTGCGATAACCACAAGTAATTCGATCAGGGTAAACGCTCGCCTGCGCATTTTGTGACTCTCTAAACAGGAGGGTAGTATGTCGAAACGTGTCGTGGGAACTGGTGAATAGAGTTATTTACTGGTCAAGTTGAATGAAAAATCGCGCTGGCTTTCTTGTACCTCCGCGGTCAGTCCGCTGGCCTCTGAGCCATACTTGACGTAAGGGCCAGAATCGAAGGCGAGAATCTGCTGCGGGTCTTCTTGTTTTATTTCCGTGACGCGTACCAGATAATTTGCTGGATATACCCCTGGCAGCTTGTAGTCGCCGTTCTCGTCCGTTTTGGCCATGAAGTCGCGGTCTTTGGCGCCACCTCCTGGAGTGGTACGCGTCAGTAGGACCTGCACTCCAGCAGACGGTTTGCCATCCATGGTGACTTTGCCGGAGATCTCAACTGGCTTACCAAGGTCGGGTCCGCCTTTGCCACATCCGGCGAGTGTGATAGGGGCGAGCAACAGCGCTGTGGCAAGAAGTTTCGCTGCGGTTCGGGGGGCTGTGAGTGAGTTCCGAACAGAGGTCATATAATTCCCTTCCAATCCGAGGTGATACTAGGACCGGTCGCGGCCATGATTGTTTCCGCGACTTCTACCACCTGTAGCCTTCAAGGCTTCGGCGTTCCCTGGATTGCACGGCGAGGCAATGGATGTGCCGCCCGATCAGGCGCAACCCATGAAAAGGGGCTGACACGGGGTAAATCTCAGGTCCAAGAGGCCTCGGCGAAATCAACCGACTGAAGAAGGGCGAACATTTGGTGGCTCGAGCCCTTCAATCGCGGTAAGCCGTACGCGAGGTGCCGCCGACATCACGAGCAGGTATGCGCTATTCTCGCGCAATGTTTCGCTCAACGCGGTGGCGTATTTACGCCGGGATTCAGGGCGAATTCACTTTCGCGAAGTCGCGCGGCGCGCATTCAGATGAAGCGCGCTGGCGCGGAGATGCGGCTCACGATCGTCTTGGTCGTTAGTGCGTGTGGAACACGAGCCCGGTGAGCAGCTTGGGGTAGAAGTAAGTACTCTTCGGAGGCATCTTTTCGAGTTTCGAGGCGATGTCGCGTACGTGCTCGATCTGAGCTGGATTGACCAGGCATGCCAGTTGGCAGGTCTTGGCTTTTGCAGAATCAAGCACTTCGTCCATGAGGTGCACGAACTTGAAGGTTGGTTTAGCTTCGGGGAAGCGGCCGCAGATCAAGTGATCGAGGATCAGCTTGTGCAGCAGGCTGACGCCGAGACCGCGCCATTCTTCAGATTGCTGGGGTGCGAGTGTCGCCATTGGGCTCGTGTCCGTCGCGCGGGCCAGAATCCACTTTCCATCAGCGGGTGTGCCGAGGCCAAAGATGTTTTGAGCGCCATCGGCACTCATCAGTTCCCAGGCCTCGTCGGCGCTGTCGACTGCTTCGATGCTGAAGTTTTTCTCCAACGCGGCGCGGACATCCTCGATCTTCAGGTTTGGCAGACCGGAAACGAGTCGGTGCGTCGGCAGAATGGCCAGCCCGGGATCTTCCATCCCGATGAACATCATCAGGTTGTAGTTCGCGCCGGATGACTCGGTGATTTCGCCTTTAGCGGCGAGTTCGTTGCGGTAATTGCAGGCTGTTTCGTAGCGGTGGTGGCCGTCAGCAATGAAAATCGGCTTGTCAGCCAGCGAAGCGCAGACCTTGTTGATGACAGCCCGATCGGTGACCGGCCACAGCTTGTGAATGACGCCGAGATGATCTTTGGCGACGATCGGTGTCAGCTTCAGGATGGCATCTTCCAGCGGCTGCTGAGCAGCATTCTCCGGATCAGGATAGAGGCCGAAGACGGGTGACAGATTGGCCTTCGTTGCGCGCATCAGATCGAGTCGGTCCTGTTTTGGACCGGACAGGGTCTGCTCGTGGGGGAATACCGTGCCCTTGCCGAACTCTTCCAGCTTGATGCGACCGAGGAACCCCTTGCGGACGTAGTGTTTGCCTTCCCAGTCGAATTCCTGGTGATAGACGTACAGAGCATCCTCGTGTTCGCGAATCAGCACGCCTTCCTTCTGCCATTGACGGAAGAACTTCTCGGCTCGGACGTAGCGGTCTTGTGTGCCAGCATCATCGGATTCCGGGCGATTGAAATCGACTCGGACGACGTTGCAGGGGTGCTGCTTATAGAGTCGATCGAGGAACGCCGGATCGATGACGTCGTACGGCGGGGCGATGACGTCCGACAAATCGCCCACTTGGCCGAGGTCGTAACGGAGTCCGGAGAATGCTTGAACTTGAGCCATTGCTTCAATCCTTGAGGTGAGCCTGAGTTGCGGTGACTGCGACGACTCAGGTTATGGTTTGCCGTTGGTCAGCGACCGGCGATTCGTTGCTTCGCCGTTGGCCGAACTTATCGACGGGCGGCGGCGATGAATCGCTGCACCAGCGACAGATCCTTGGTGCCGGGAGCCGATTCGACGCCGCTCGCGACATCGACGCCGAAGGGCAGGGTTTTGGAGATCGCCTCGGCGACGTTCGCCGGATTGAGTCCCCCTGCCACGATCAGATGCGGCCAGCGGGCGGAATCATACTGATCTGCAATTAAATCCCAAGGAGCCGTGTGGCCGGTACCGCCATAAACTCCGTCGACCCTGGCGTCGATTAAGCAACCGCTGATGCAAACCTGCAAACGGCGGCATTCTTCGAGGTATTTGGCAACGTCACGGCAGCCTTCTGAGCCGATGCGAAACGCTCGGAGGACTTTCAACGACGGTTGTTCTGCCTTGAGCTGAGCCAGGAACTCAGGTGGTTCGTCACCGTGGATCTGAATGGCTTTGAGGCCGCAATGGGTTGCTGTGTCCAGGACGTCGTGAAGTTCGTGATTGACGAACAGACCGATGGACTCAACGGATGGCGGGAGGTTGGCGGCGATCTCTTTGGCGGCGGTGAGATCAACGAATCGCGGGCTCTTGCTGAAGAAGTTGAGACCAATGGCATCCGCTCCGAGTTCCGCGACGGATTGAGCCGTCGGGAGATCACGGATGCCGCAGACTTTGATCCACATGCCAGACTCATCTGCCGGTCAGGGCAGGTTGAAAGAGAAACTAGGACTTGCTGATGACAATTCGATGGGGCGTCGCGTTCGCTCGAACGAGCGCGGCGCAAACTAGGTCGGCAAAAATTGCTGCCAAGGCTTTAATCGCCCCTCACCCCCAGCCCCTCTCCCCGGTAGGCCGGGGCGAGGGGAGCGATATCCGCAATGGTTACACGTCGCAGAGTGTCACTGCTTGTTGCAGGCCAGCCAGCGGGTTGCGAGTTGGGATGAACTCGTGGCCGACGTAGCCCTTGTAGCCAATCTCAACGATCTTCCGCATGATCGGCGGGTAGTTGATCTCCTGGTTATCGTCGAGCTCGCCGCGACCTGGGTTTCCGGCGGTGTGGATGTGGCCGATCACGTCCTTGCATTCGTCGAGGCGGCGAATGACGTCGCCGTTCATGATCTGCACGTGATAGATATCGAACAGAATCTTCATGCGGTCCGACCCGACCTTGCGGGCGATATTAGCCACGTAGTCGATGTCGTCGCCCTGATAGCCGGGATGGCCCTTCATCGGATGGCTGCC
>CAYLTY010000219.1:0-14645 GCA_964386705.1 uncultured Planctomycetaceae bacterium | reverse complement strand
GAACGCTGGTTGCCGCGCTTCGACGTTCAAATCATCGCCAATGGAGCCAATTTGGATGACCGGGGTGATCATCGTCCCGGCATGCAGGCGGCTCAGGAGCATCGCGTCCGGAGCCCGCTCATCGAAGCCGGGCTCAGCAAAGCCGACGTGCGTGACTTGGCCAAAGCGTGGGGGCTGCCCGTTTGGGACAAACCTGCGATGCCGTGTTTGTCGAGCCGTATTGCCTACGGAGTTTCTGTAACTCCGGAACGAGTCCGTCGGATCGACGCCGCGGAGGGCTTCCTCCGAGAACTGCTCGGCGTTCGAGAGTTACGGGTGCGGCTGGAGGCGAATGACTTGGCTCGCATTGAAGTTCCGCTGGAGTGTCTGCCGCAGCTCGCTGCTGCCGATCGCCGAGACGCGATCGTGGCTCAGTTTCGGCAGCTTGGCTTCTCGTTTGTGACGCTCGATCTGGAGGGTTTTCGTTCGGGAAGCCTGAATCGCATCCTGCCGATCGAATCACTGTTGGTTCCATTGTTTGCTGTAAGTCATTGATTTAAAAAGGCTTGCTGTTTCGGTTTCGTCGTGGCTTGGCAACGTCTGATTTCCGATTTGGAAATTGCCCAGGATTTCGTTTTTTTCCCGGCGAGACAGAGTCCTGTGAATGTCCGTTTGCGGAGCAAACGCATTTGGCCGCCCTACGGCCATGATTCAAGCAGGTCTGTACTAGGGTCTTACCGATGCCTTCGACAAAACCGCTCTCCAAACGGCAACACGACATCCTGGAATTCATCCGCAACGAACTGGTCAGTCGCGGGTATTCCCCCACTGTTCGCGAAATCGTGAAGCATGTGGGTGATAAGTCGCCAACAAGTGTGCACAGGCACTTGAAGACGCTGGAAGCTCGCGGCTACATCCTGCGGGATGGCAACAAGTCGCGTTCGATCCGGCTGTCTGATGGGGAGCGCGGTATTCCGGTCGCAGGCACGTTGAGGGTCGGCAATCAGCTCGGTGAGAACGAAGGCGCTACTCGAATTGATCTGGCTCATGTCTCTGACCCCAATCGTGACCTGCTGCTGAAGGTCAAGGGCGATGGGCTGCTCGAACAGCGGATTCAAGATGGTGACTACCTGATCGTTCGCAAGCAGGAGTCCTACTCAGAGTCCGAAGTGGTGGTCTCGGCCGACGAGTTCAAGCGCTTGTCGATTCGTCGATTCAGCCCGACGCTGAATCAGTTCCAGCCACTGGGTCTGGTGGTCGGTGTGATGCGGTTGCTGGAACCTGTGCTGGCGTAAGTTCGGTTACTTGGCCTTACCCGGGTTCTGATTCTTCATCGGATTCGGGATGGGCCAGTCCGGCGACGAGGTGTGCGAGCTCTGCATGAAGGCTTCGATCTTCTGCGCCAGTTCTGGATGGTCGGCGGCGAGGTTTCGCTGCTCTTTCGGGTCAGCAACCACATCGTACAGTTCAAGAGGGGCGTGCCATTTGGGACGCACGCCTTTCCATTGGCCATAGCGTACGGCTCGAGCTCCGGCGCCTTCATAGAATTCCCAGTAGAGGAATTCATGCTGCTTCTGATCCGCAGCTCGCCCGCGCAACGTGGGCTCGAAGCTGAGTGAATCGAGACCTTGCGGCGCCTTGAAGCCGACAACGTCGGCCAGCGTGGCAACGATGTCACCGTGATAGGCGATGTGATCGGTCACGCCCGGTTTCACCTTGCCGGGCCAGCGGACCAGCAGTGGCACTCGAATGCCGCCGTCATACAGGTCGCGCTTTGTGCCGCGCACCGCACCGCTGGAGTGGAAGAAGTTCGGGTCGTTGGCGCTCTCTCTGTGAGGTCCGTTATCCGACGTGAAGAAGACCAGCGTGTTGTCTTTGAGGCCGAGTTCGTCCAGGGTCGCCAGCAGTTTGCCGACTTGCGTGTCGAGGTACGTGACCATCGCCGCGTGCATTTTGTTGGGTTCGGTCCAATCCTTCGACGTGTAGATGCCGTGATCGGGGACGCCCGCTGGTTTGTCCTCGTTGTTGGCGTGCGGCAGCGTCCAGGCGGCGTACAGGAAGAACGGCTTCGATTTGTTCTCTCGCAGAAACCGCTGCGATTCCTGCAGGAACAAGTCGTGAGCGTACTGCTTCTTCACCCGTACTTTGCCCGCGCCACGTTCGTCAAAGTTGCCCTCATTGGGCAGCGAGATGCGCGTTTCGTTGCGGTACAGGAACGTCGGGTAGTAGTTGTGCGCGTGATGCTGGTTGAGAAACCCGAAGACGTCGTCAAACCCCTGCCGCGTCGGCATGCCAGCTTGCGCTCCGGGGGTGTCTTCGCCGAGTCCCCACTTGCCGACCAGCCCGGTGGTGTAACCGGCTTGCTTAAGAAGTTCGGCCAGCGTGACATCCTCAGCGCGCAGCGATTGCTTGTCGGCGGCGCCGTTGCCGCGCACGCGAGTGTGACCGGTGTGCTTCCCGGTCATCAGCACGCTGCGTGAGGGAGCACAGACGGTGGCTCCGGCGTAGTACTGCGTGAACCGCAGGCTTTGCTGAGCCAAGCGATCGATCTCAGGCGTCTGGATCAGTTGCTGGCCGTAGCAGCCGAGTTCTCCATAACCGAGGTCGTCCGCCATGATGAAGACGATGTTGGGCGGTTCCGCCAGAACCGCTGGCGTCGCAGCCAGCAGGATCAACGTCGTCAGGAACCATTGCTTGAGTCGCCTCATCATGACGTTCCTTGGATCGGCAGTATTTGTCAGGCCGCGGCCTATTTGCGGACGAATTCCTGGAAGCGGCGCAGCAGATCTGCGGTGACCGGGCCGGGAACTCCGGCGCCAATCGGCCTGCCGTCCAGCTTCACAACGGGGATCAGTTCTGCTGCCGAACCCGTCAGGAAGCATTCGTCAGCAACGAAGATATCGTGACGTTGCAGCGTGATCTCTTCGACGGTGTAGCCAGCTTCCTTGGCCAGCTTGATCACGCAGTTCCGAGTGATGCCGTCCAGAATACCCGAGTCGCGCGAAGGAGTCTTCAGCACGCCCTTCTTGACGATGAAGATGTTGTCGCCCGTGCATTCCGCGACGTCACCTTTATGGTTGAGCATCAGCGTTTCTTTGCAGCCCGCGTCGGTGCCTTCGATCTTCGCCAGGATGTTGTTGAGGTAGTTGAGCGACTTGATCCGCGGGCTGAGTGCACCCGGATGATTACGGATCGTCGAAGCGGTGATGATGCTCAACCCCTTCTCGTAATCTTCGGTCGGATACAGCGAGATCGAATCCGCGATAATGATCACCTGGGGGTCGCTGGTGCGGCGAATGTCGAGGCCGAGTGTGCCGGAGCCGCGTGTCACGACCAGACGCACGTAGCCGTCGACGATGTTGTTGGCCTTGACTGTGTCGTTCAGCGCCTTCGCCATTTCGGCTTGCGTCATGGGGATCGTGAGGCGGATCGCCAAGGCGCTTTCGTACAGGCGTTCTACGTGTTCGGCCAGCAGGAAGATTTTGCCGCTGTAGACCCGGATGCCCTCAAATACGCCGTCGCCGTAGAGCAAACCGTGATCGTAGACGCTGACTTTGGCGTCCTCTTTCGCAACCAGCTGACCCGCAACGTAGACCTTCAGTGACATGCAGATTTCTCCAGAACTGAGCCATTTATTCGCTCAGATGCCAACCAACCTCGACCAGCATCAGGTACGCACCGCGTGCGTAACAGTATCGCATCGACCGCTGGCAAATTCGACAGGTTGAGGCCGACATCGGCAAGACTAAGCAGGAAGAGTTCTCGCGGCGAGTTTCGGTTCGCACCCGCGGCCAAAAGTCTTGCGGATCTTGAGAATCAACCGTCCCTCAAAAGCGACGGCGAATGCGGAGTTCGACGGCTGTCGTTTGCTCCTCATTCGCCGGATACGCGAAATGTTGCCGGGAAAGTGATCCCGGTTCGCTCGCCTAGATGCCTCGTTTGATGTCGACTTTCAGCGCCGTCGCCGCTTTCGGTTCGTCGGTTTTCGATTTGGGCTCATCCGGGCGGTAGATCCAGACGGGATTGCCCTGCATGCGGATTTCACCTTCGAAGCGTTCATGGCGATCGCCAGGGCGCCAGTACTTCATCATCAGCGTCTTGCGCCAGACGATGGTTTCATCATCGGCGGCATCCGGGAAACGCGAGTAGTACCACTGGCTTTCCTCGGCGCCGGGCTTCGCGGGGACGGTGTTGTCGAACAGGTTTTCGGAGTCACCCGCCGCGCGCCAGTCCTGATTGAACTTGCCGTTCCACAGTTCGTTGTTGATGGCCAGCTTCTTGTCGGTAGCGAGTTGGCTCAACTCGCTGTAGGCCACCGGGCCTTTGACCAGCTTGTAGCCGTTCGAGAAGCCGGTGAGATAAATTGTGTAGTAGTCGGCGTCGGCGTCGACGTTCTTGAAGATCATCACACCGTAGTACGCGCTGGCCGGACTCGGGTCCGTTGCTGGAGAAGCTTCCGGTACGGGCTTCATGGCCTGCACGGAATTCAGCAGCTTGATCTTCTCGCGACGTTCAATCGCTGCTTGAGCGTCGTGATAGATCTCGTCCTTGTAGATGGCTTTCTTGCCGTTGTCTTCGGTGACCAGCAACGCGCTGGGAGCGAAAATGTCCGGCCCCGGAGGTGCGTCAAAGACATTGACGGGCACGCTCTCGCCGTCGTCCTTGTTGCGTTCCAGTTCGCGGTTGATGGCTTTGTAGACGAGGTAATGAATGACCTCGTTCTTCTTCGTGCCGGTCTTGGCGTCAATGACGGGCAGTTCCAGCATGCGCAGCGACTTCATCTGGATCTCGAAGACCCAGAGATTCGGCTGGTTGTTGCGCTCCTCGCCGGTCGCCTGCAGCTTGACGATGGTGTCAAAGCCGCCGCGCGTGGGCTTCACTTCTTGAGCCGCAGATACCTGAACCAAACCGGCCGCGACGAGCGACGCTGCAAACCAACGAGTCCAACGCATGGAACGATCTCCGCAAAATGGCACAGCCATGCACGCTAACTCGACTATAGAAACGGGGTTTCTGTATGGTCAACGAGCGACTTCGCTGGTCGGCTCAGGACTTACAAGGCTTTGGCCGACTGATAGGTTTGTCCGGAACTTCCGCCATTTCAGGCGTCATTGTTAGAGGCGCTGCATCCTTCCCGCGAACGACGCTGTCAGCTTCAACTCAGGCTAAGAACGTAGCAATTCGAGGCATTGGTCCTTTAATCCTGCGTTGACGGAAAGTCCGTTTCCAGTGGTTGTGACAGATTTACCGTTGAAATCGATGAATGAGCCTCCGGCCTCTTTCAGAATCGGAATGAACGGTGCGCAGTCCCAAGGGTTGAGCAGTGGGTCGATCATGACGTCGACTCGACCGGTCGCCGCTAGAGCGTGCCCGTAGCAGTCACCCCACCCGCGACTGATCGCTGCCTTGCCGCAGATGCGATCAAAGGCGTCCTGCCGGCCGATGCGTCGCCAGCCCTGAATGGTCGTGGTGCTGAAGGTGGCTGCCGAGAGGTCATTGACTGAGGAAACTCGCGCCGGGCGGACGGGTCGATCGCCGACCTGCCAGGAAGCTCCGAGGCCAGTCGCGCCGTAAACCACTTCGTTGAGCGCGGGCATGCGGCACACGCCGATCAGCGGCTCCGAGTTGAACTCGGCGGCGATCAATGTCCCGAACAATGGGACGCCATGAATGAACGATTTCGTGCCATCGACCGGATCCAGTACCCAGCGCCAGCCACTCGTGCCAGCGGATTCGCCGAACTCTTCACCGAGGATCGCATCATCCGGATATGCCTTTGCCAGCAGCTTGCGGATGAGGAGTTCCGCGCCGCGATCGGCCTCTGTCACAGGCGACGAGTCGCGTTTGCGCTCCACAGCGAGCTCAGCCGATTGGTAGTGGCTCATGATGAACTCACCCGCGCGGCTGGCTGCGTCCAAAGCAAATTGAAGACGTGCGGAGAGTTCTTTCTCAGACGGTGCAGGCATTATGTGGTTGCTCAGAAAACTGGCGATGTGGTGGTCATCTTCGATCGAAACCGGTCGTTGAAACTCACTTGGCCGGTTTGAAGAAGTCGTGATCGGCGCGGCCTCCCGAGCGGAAATACGCCACCAGATCCAGAATTTCCTCGGTGGTTAGAGTGTCTACGAGCCCGGTCGGCATCATCGAGACTTTGGACGGCACAATCTCTTCAACTTCGTGCCGATTTACCGCCGTGAGCTTTCCGGGATCCAACATGTTCTCGCTGACGAGGTAATTGTCGCCGGTCAGGTTGATGATCCGGCCCGTGACTGCCTTGCCGTTCTCCAGAATGAACGTCGTCGCTTCGTACTGGTCCGAGATCACTTTGCTGGGCTCGATGATCGATTCCAGAATCGCGGTCTCATTGAAGCGTCCGCCCACGCTGGTGAGGTCCGGGCCGACGGTGCCACCTTCGCCCGCCAGACGATGGCATTTGAAGCAGGCGCCTTGGGCAAACATCTTGCGGCCGCGTTCAAAGTTGCGACCTGATGTGGCTGACTGCACCTGCGGGACCAGTTCCTGAACCGTGTACTTTTTGACGACCTGACGGGATTCGACAATCGAAACCTCGCCGGGGTCGGGAGCTTTCGATAGCACGGCTTCCAGCGACTTGCGCTCGTCATCGGACATGCCGTCGATTGCTTCCTGGCGGATGTTCTTGAGGAACCCGCTGAAGGAATGCCCGCCGCGATGGCCCGCCGCCTTGAGGAACCAGTTGAAGTACTCTTCACGCTGCGGCTTCATCCAGCCGTTCTTAACAGGTCGCAGGCAATAGGCCAGATGGGTTTGCTCTTCCTGAGTGGGAGCCGTCGCCATCAGGGCTAGTGTTCGATCGATGACCTTGGGGGCTTCGAGATAGCACAGCAGGCGAGCCAGTTCGCGATTGAGCGGTTCCGACTTGGAAGGGAACTTGGCGTCAACGTGCTGCAGCACCACCTGCTTCACGTCGTTCGACGGCGCACCGCCGCGAATGAAGAGCAGCCCATAAGCGCGCAGCAGGGCCAACTGCTGCATCTCGCTGAGTGAGTTCCATTCGAGCTTGGCGAGTGCCGCGACCAACTGTGGTTGCAGCTCCTTCACGTTGCCAGCGCGAGCGACCGCGATGACTCCGTTGATCAGGCCGTCTGCAGTCTTCTCGTTCGCGACGCGCTGTTGCCATTTTTCGGCCGGGACGAATTCCAGCGCGATGCGCGCCGAGTACCGGATGTTGCGGTCGGCGTGGCCCAGTGACTTCCAGATGAAGTCCAGTCGTGCGTCATTGCCGGGGCTGTGCAGAGCGTCCAGTTGGCGACGCAGCGTGCGCAGCGAGGCTTGTGGTTCCGAGGGTTCTTCGGGTGGAAACGCCAACGTGCCCTCACCGCCGACGTAGGTGACTCGATACAGCCCAGACTGCGTCTTGCGACCGCCAATCGTGAAGTACATCGTCCCGTCGGTCGGGTTGATGACGACATCCGTCAACGGCAGTGGTGCGGCGGAAACAAAACGTTCGGCTTCGCCCACATATGTCGAACCTTGCGGCTTCAGATGCACGGCATACATGATGCCGTAGCTCCAGTCGCAGATGAACAAGGCCTGCTGGTATTTGTGCGGGAACTTGGCGCCGTAACCGAACGCGATGCCCGTCGGCGAGCCCGGCCCGATTTCCACGACCGATCCCAGGCTGTCCGGCGAGTAGGCCGGCCACTTGCCTGTGCCTGAACGCCAGCCGAACTCACCGCCGCTGGGAGTGTGGTTGACTCGCGTGGGGCGATACCACGGCGAGCCGATGTCCCATTCCATGTCCGCGTCGTAGGTGAAGAGTTCGCCTTCCAGGTTGAAGGCAATGTCGTACTCGTTGCGGAATCCGGCGGCGAGAATTTCAAACTCCTTGCCGTCGGGATCAGTCTTCGCGACCCATCCCCCGGGAGCCATGATGCCAACTGCGTGGCCGCCCGCGTCCCACATGCGCGGCAGCAACTGGTCCTCATCCCAGTTCCGTGGTACGCGCGAGCGTTCCGGGTTCGGAATCTTGGTGTGGTTGCCCGCGCAAACGACGAGCGATTTGCCATCCGGGTGACGAATCACGGCGTGGGGGCCGTGTTCGCTCGAACCTTCGAAGGCTCGCAGCAGCTTGACGTCGTCCAGCAGGTCGTCGTTGTTGGTGTCTCGGACACGGTACAGCCCGGAACCCTTGCCGTTTACGACGACATACAAACTGTCGAATGCCCACAGCAGACCTTGAGCCATTCCCAGTTCGATGTTGATCGGGTCCACCTTCAGAGCTTGCGCGGTCCCGACTGGCGGCGGTGTCAGCCGGTAGAGCTTGCCGTACTGGTCCGAAGTGATGAGTCGCCCCTTAGGATCGACGCACAGGCTGACCCATGAACCTTGCTCGGTCGGCACCGAATACAGCAGCTCGGCCTTGAAGCCTTCCTTGATTTTGAAGGAGGCCACCGGGGTCGCCTTCGGGGCAGGGGGGGCTTGGTTCAGGATCTCGATGCTCTGAATCTCGATGTGGTTTTTCTTCCCGTCGGGGTCAATTCGCAACCCGGTCACTGGAGCGGAGGCGTTGAAGAACGCATCCAGATTGCGATAGCTGCCGTCGTTGCCGTTCGTGCTGAACGAGACCGCTCGCTCTTCCACAAAGCCGGGCTTGCCTTCTTCTGACCAGAAGACTTGGCCGTTGAGGCCGCCTTTGAAGCGAGCGCGGATCCTCACGCGCTTCCAGCCGGCGGGCGCCTTCACGGCGTTGGTGAAGTGCGGATCCTTGCCCGTCGAGTCCACGACAAGGTGCCCGTCTTTGAGAGACAGCTTGCACTCGGCAACCGCTTTCCACCCGCCATCGTCTTTGTCGAACTTCCATCCTGCAGCCAGATCCTTGTCGGCCGCAAGCAGAGGATTCACGGCAAGCAGTGCAAAGAGTGCAACCCAAACACACTGCCAGGAGCGCCAGTTCTTCATGGTGAAACGTCCTCGGAGTCTTCTTAAGAGAATTCAGGCGGAAGTATTAGACCGAAGTCGAATCCAGCTCTCCAGTTTGGCAGCGTTCAGGTCTCATCAGCCCTTCAGGTTCGGAACCTTGGTTCTTGGGTCTACCGGAACCGCTCGCTACGCATCACCCCGCACCCGGCTATACTTCGCAAACTAAAGCTTTCCGGGCGTCGAAGGGATGCTGGAGCGGTTTGCCACTTGGTTGAAGCGGATGTCACATGAAGGTGCTGGTTGTTGGGCAGGGCGGTCGTGAGCACGCATTGTTGTGGAAGCTGAAGCAGTCCCCGTCCGTCGAAAAGATCTATTGTGCTCCCGGCAACGCAGGCACCGAGCTGGACGGCATCAATGTGCCCATCGCCGACAACGACGTCCGCGGGCTGGTGAAGTTCGCACGCGAAGAAGGCATTGATCTGACGGTCGTCGGCCCTGAAGTGCCGCTGACGCTGGGGCTGGTTGATGAGTTGGAAAAGGCTGGTTTGAAGGCCTTTGGACCGTCGAAAGCCGCCGCCATGCTGGAAGGCAGCAAGGTTTTTTCCAAGCAGATCATGGAGATGGCGAACGTCCCGACAGCGGCGTTCAAGGCGTTCGAACACTTTGAACGGGCTCAATACTGGGTGAATGAGCAGACGGATCGCCCCTGGGTTGTGAAGGCGGATGGATTGGCGGCGGGCAAAGGCGTGCTGATGTGTGCCAACAAGAAGGAAGCTTGTGAGGCCATTCATCGAGTGATGGTGACGCGCGAATTCGGAACGCAGGCCGGTGCCAACATCGTCCTGGAAGAATGCCTGGTCGGTGAGGAAGCCAGTATTCTGGCGATCATCGACGGCAAGACGATCATTCCGTTGGAAGTCGCACAGGATCACAAGCGGGCTCACGACGGCGACACCGGCCCGAATACGGGCGGTATGGGAGCCTATTGTCCGGCTCCGCTGATTACTCCTGACATCATGGACGACATCCTGCGGCGAGTGCTGATTCCGATCGTGCATACGATGAATATGCGTCAAACGCCGTTCAAAGGTGTTTTGTACGCTGGAATCATGATGACGGCGGACGGGCCTCAGGTTCTGGAATTCAATGTCCGGTTCGGCGACCCGGAAACTCAGCCGGTGCTGATGCGGCTGAAGTCGGACTTGGCTCAAGTGCTGCTGGCCTGTGCCGAGACTCGCCTGGATACGCTTGAGCCGCTCGAATGGGATCCGCGACCCGCAGTCTGCGTCGTCATGGCTGCGAAGGGGTATCCGGGTTCGTATCCGAAGGGAGACGTCATTTCCGGTCTGGATGCTGCCGCCAAGCTGTCGGATGTGAAGGTCTTCCATGCGGGCACTCAGATGAAGAATCGCTCGGTCGTCACGAATGGCGGCCGCGTTTTGGGCGTGACGGCGCTGGGTGACGACATCGCAGCGGCGAAGCGTCGAGCTTACGAGGCTGCCGACCTGATCTCCTGGAACGGCGGCTGGTGCCGTCGCGACATTTCCGACAAGGCCTGAGCTTAACTGTCGGTCTGCGTTGACTTTGAGGATCTCGACGGGTGTTCTCGTAACCCTCGTTACGTAGTGTCAATCAGCGGTCGGGACGCTCGCGTGACGCACGAATTCCCGCTATTTTACGGCCCGAATGTTTCTCCGGCAGCCCGCAGGGGCGCTGCTGAGTCGCTCTGAAACGTACGCAAATCGAGACCAAGATGGCCTATTTTCCCGACGTTCCGAAGATCGAATACGAAGGACCCAAGAGCAAGAACCCTCTGGCATTCAAGCATTACAACCCGACAGAAGTCATCGAAGGCAAGTCGATGCGCGATCTGTTGCGGTTCAGTGTCTGCTATTGGCACACCTTTCGTGGAACGGGCGTAGATCCTTTCGGTGCTCCGACCATGCAGCGTCCTTGGGAAGACGCTCAGGATTCGGTGGACAACGCGTTGCGCCGCGTGGACGTGGCCTTCGAGTTCATGGAGAAGCTGGGCGCTCCGTTCTACTGTTTCCACGACCGCGATATCGCTCCGGAAGGCGCGACGCTCGCCGAGAGCAATGACATTCTCGATACGATCGCTGACAAGCTGAAGGAAGAGCAGAAACGCACCGGTATCAAACTGCTGTGGGGTACTGCGAATCTGTTTTCACACCCGCGTTATGTGCATGGTGCGGCGACCAGTTGCAATGCAGATGTGTTCGCATTCGCGGCCTGCCAGGTGAAGAAGGCTCTGGAAGTTACCAATTATCTCGGCGGTCAGAATTATGTGTTCTGGGGCGGCCGCGAGGGATATCACAGTATTTATAATACGGATATGCGTCGCGAACTGGATCACATGGCCAAGTTCATTCAGATGGCCAAGACGCATGCGCGCACGATCGGTTTCAAAGGTCAGTTCCTGATCGAGCCGAAGCCGAAAGAGCCGACCAAGCACCAGTACGATTTCGACGCCGCGACCTGCTTGAACTTCCTCCGTCAGTATGGCCTGATGGAGACTTGCAAGCTCAATATCGAAACCAACCACGCGACGCTGGCTGGTCATTCGATGATGCATGAACTCACCGTGGCTTCGAACGCTCAGGCTTTGGGTAGCATCGACGCCAACACCGGCGATCTGCTGCTGGGCTGGGATACCGACCAGTTCCCGACCGACATCTACCTGACCACGCAGTGCATGCTGGTGATTCTGGCTCAGAAGGGCCTGTCGCCGGGCGGTATTAACTTCGACGCCAAGGTTCGCCGCGAAAGCTTCGAACCGAACGACCTGTTCTACGCTCACATTGGTGGCATGGACGCGTTCGCTCGTGGCCTGAAGATCGCGGCGCAGATTCGCAAGGACGGCGTGCTGACCGACATTGTGAAGGGGCGTTACTCCAGTTGGGATTCGGGCATCGGTCGCAAGATCGAGAAGAGCCAGATGACGTTCAAGGATTTGGAAGAATATATGCTGAAGAAGGGGAACTCTGCGGCTAACCACAGTGGCCGTCAGGAGATGATTGAGAATATCATCAACGATTACCTTTAACTTAATGCAGCTTTGAGATGAGTTACCGACAGCCCCGGTAGATCGCCGGGGCTGTCGTCTTTAACGGCACGGCCGCCTACAAATTTACGAAGATTTCATGCGACGCAACGAACTCCGAAACATTGCTATTATTGCCCACGTCGACCACGGCAAAACGACGCTTGTCGATGCCCTGCTGAAGCAGAGTGGTTTCTTTCGAGACTCACAGTTGCAAGGCGAATGCATTCTGGACTCGAACGATCTGGAGCGCGAACGGGGTATCACAATCCTCGCTAAGAATATTGCGCTGCAGTATCGTGATACGAAGATCAACATTATTGATACACCCGGCCACGCGGACTTCGGTGGTGAAGTCGAACGCGTCCTGAAGATGGCCGACGGCGCGCTCGTGTTGGTCGATGCGTTTGAAGGACCGCGACCACAAACGCGGTACGTGTTGAAGAAGGCTCTGGAAGCTGGCCTGCAACCGATTGTCGTGGTGAACAAGATCGATCGCGCCGAATGCCGACCACACGCTGTCCTCGATGAGACCTTTGAACTGTTCGTCGAACTCGGCGCGAGCGATGCGGTACTCGATTTTCCGTACATCTTTGCCAGCGGTCGCGCGGGTTTTGCAACCCATGATCCCGATGCTCGACCTGACAACATGTTAGCCTTACTGGACTTGGTGCTCGAGAAGGTGCCCGGTCCTGACGTGAATCCGGACGTGCCATTGCAGATGAGCGTCACGACGCTCGAATGGTCAGAGTTCGTCGGTAAGGTGGCGATCGGACGAATCACCAGCGGCTCGGTGAAGCCGAAGCAAAAAGTGGTTGTGATGAAGGCCGACGGCAAGAACGTGCCAGCGGAAGTCGTCAACGTGCAGTTGTTCGATAAGCTCGGCAAGTACGACGCTGAAGTTGCTACGGCGGGTGATATTGTTGCGTTGGTTGGTCTGCCCGATCCACAGATCGGTGACACCATTGCAGACGTCTTGAATCCAGTCGCGTTGGAGCGACGGCACGTCGACGAACCCACTTTGTCGATGGTGTTCACGATCAACAATGGGCCGTTCGCAGGTAAAGATGGCAAGTACGTCACCAGCCGTAATCTGCGCGATCGTCTGCAGCGCGAACTGCAGTCGAACGTGGCACTGCGCGTGGACGACGGCGAGACCAAGGAAAGCTTTAACGTCGCTGGTCGTGGTGTGCTGCACTTGTCCGTGCTGATCGAAACGATGCGTCGTGAAGGCTACGAACTCTGCGTCGGCAAGCCTCAAGTCATCCGCAAGGAGATCGACGGCAAGTGGCATGAGCCGTTCGAAACGCTGCATGTCGATACGCCGACGGAAGTCATGGGCGGCGTGATGGAACTGGTCTGCCAGCGCAAGGGCCAACTGCTGCACATGGAGTCTGGCAGCGGCAAGAACACGCACCTTGAGTTCTCAATTCCCGCTCGCGGTCTCATCGGCCTGCGTACGCGATTGCTCAACGCAACGCGCGGCCAGGCGATCATCAATCACCGCTATGAGTGCTATAAGCCGGTTGAAGGCGAAGTGCCGCATCGCTTGAACGGTGTGCTGGTTTCTCAGGAGATGGGTAAGGCTGTTGGTTTCGCGCTGTTCAACCTGCAGGAGCGGGCTCAGATGTTCGTCGCCCCTGGTGATGAGATCTACGAAGGCATGATTGTCGGTGAGAACTCACGGGATAACGACATGGTCGTGAATCCGTTGAAAGAGAAGAAGCTCACCAACATGCGTTCGGCCGGTGCGGATGAAAACATCATCCTGCAGCCGCCATTGAAGATGTCGCTCGAAGCCGCGCTGGAGTACATCGAAGACGACGAGTACGTGGAAATCACTCCCAAAGTGATCCGTCTGCGGAAGATCTACCTCACGGAAAATGAGCGCAAGCGGAATCGCAAGTCCTAGTGCGACCTGGAGCGCCGCAGTTGAGAGACTGCGGCTTTGTTTTCGTGCGGGATGAATTCGTAACGAGCACCTTCGCCCGGAGCGAAAGCGACAATCGTGGCGGACGCGTTTCGCGTCCGACTGAGATGTTTTTGAACGACCTCAGGTGCTGAGGCGACGTTGCAGAAAGCCATTCAGCAGCAAAAGTTGCCCGGCGATTCGTTACGACCGGCATTTTTGCCACCGTGGTTTCTGCTCGTCCGTAGGGCGGATTGAAGTCACAGCTACGACTTCTCGATAAAATTCTATTGATATGTTGATGTTGCGCCACAATCCTTCAGGTCTACACAAGCTGCTCGCGTCAGCCACCTGAGTGCACACTCTGGCTGATATCCCTCCAAAACATTCCCGCCGACTTGGAGACTCGCCATGAAAGCCTCTTACGCCTGTGGTTCTACGGAGCACGGAATCGCCCGCCGCCAGTTTTTGAGAGGTATGGCTGCTGCCAGCACCGGTGCTGTCGCCGGTGGCCTCGGCTGGTTCACGCAGCCTCTTGCTGCCGCTCAGCTCAAGTCCGAGCAGAAGCGAATTGTCGTTTTCAACATGCATGGTGGTCTGTCTCAGTTGGAGTCTTGGGACCCCAAGCCTGGAGCGCCGACCGGTGGCCCTTTCAGAGCGATCGATACCTCGGTGCCCGGCATCCAGATCTGCGAACTGCTGCCGTACTCAGCTCAGCAGATGCAGCACATGTGCCTCGTGCGCGGCGTGAACACTGCCGAAGACGATCACGGCAAGGGCGCATACATGATGCTG
>CAYLTY010000218.1:0-14788 GCA_964386705.1 uncultured Planctomycetaceae bacterium | reverse complement strand
GCAAGCTCGGTGGTCAGGCTGTGGTGCCCGGTGTGGCCGGCACGTGGAAGGACCTTACCGACAACGTGAACTCGATGGCGTCGAACCTGACAGGTCAGGTCCGCAACATTGCTGACGTCGCGACGGCCGTGGCGAATGGTGACTTGTCCAAGAAGATCACCGTGGACGTGAAGGGCGAAATTCTCGAACTGAAGAACACGCTCAACACGATGGTGGATCAGCTCAACGGCTTCGCGTCGGAAGTGAGCCGTGTGGCTCGTGAAGTGGGTACCGAAGGCAAGCTCGGTGGGCAGGCGCAGGTGAAGGGCGTAGCCGGTACGTGGAAGGACCTCACCGACAATGTGAACTCGATGGCCAACAACCTGACGTCGCAGGTGCGTAACATCGCTGACGTGACGACAGCCGTGGCCCGCGGTGACTTGAGCCGCAAGATCACGGTGGAAGTGAAGGGTGAAATCCTCGAACTGAAGAACACCATTAATACGATGGTGGATCAGCTCAACGGCTTCGCTTCGGAAGTGACGCGCGTGGCCCGCGAAGTGGGTACCGAAGGCAAGCTCGGTGGTCAGGCTGAGGTGCCCGGCGTGGCCGGTACGTGGAAGGACCTCACCGATAATGTGAACTTCATGGCGTCGAACCTGACGGGTCAGGTCCGCAATATTGCTGACGTGGCGACGGCCATCGCTCGCGGTGACTTGAGCCGCAAGATCACCGTGGACGTGAAGGGCGAAATCCTCGCGTTGAAGAACACCATGAATACGATGGTGGACCAGTTGAACGGCTTCGCGTCGGAAGTGACGCGCGTGGCCCGCGAAGTGGGTACGGAAGGCAAGCTCGGTGGTCAGGCTATCGTGGAAGGTGTGGCCGGTACGTGGAAGGACCTCACCGACAACGTGAACTCGATGGCGTCGAACCTGACAGGTCAGGTCCGCAACATCGCTGAAGTGACGATCGCCGTGGCCAATGGCGACTTGTCCAAGAAGATCACCGTAGAAGTGCGCGGCGAAATTCTCGCCTTGAAGAACACCATTAACACGATGGTGGATCAGCTGCGTTCGTTCGCGGCCGAAGTCAGCCGCGTGGCTCGTGAAGTGGGTACGGACGGCAAGCTCGGTGGCCAGGCACAGGTGCCCGGTGTGGCCGGTACATGGAAGGACTTGACCGACAACGTGAACTCGATGGCGTCGAACCTGACAGGTCAGGTCCGCAACATCGCCGACGTGGCGACGGCTATCGCCCGCGGTGACTTGAGTCGCAAGATCACCGTGGACGTGAAGGGCGAAATTCTGCAGCTCAAAGAGACCATGAATACGATGGTCGAGCAGCTTTCGGCGTTCGCGTCCGAAGTGACGCGCGTGGCTCGCGAAGTGGGTACCGAAGGCAAGCTCGGTGGTCAGGCTGTGGTGCCCGGTGTGGCCGGCACGTGGAAGGACCTGACCGACAACGTGAACTCGATGGCGTCGAACCTGACGGGTCAGGTTCGCAACATTGCTGAAGTGACGATCGCCGTCGCCAACGGTGACTTGTCCAAGAAGATTACGGCCGACGTGCGTGGCGAAATTCTGCAGCTGAAGGAAACTATCAATACGATGGTGGAGCAGCTGCGTTCGTTCGCTTCGGAAGTGACGCGTGTGGCTCGCGAAGTCGGTACCGAAGGACGTCTCGGTGTGCAGGCCGTGGTGCCCGGTGTGGCTGGCACGTGGAAGGACCTCACCGACTCGGTGAATACGATGGGCGCGAACCTGACCGCTCAGGTGCGTAACATCGCTGAAGTGACGACAGCCGTGGCTCGCGGCGACCTCAACCGCAAGATCACGGCTGACGTGAAGGGCGAGATTCTGCAGCTGAAGGAAACCATTAATACGATGGTGGATCAGCTCAACTCGTTCGCCAACGAAGTGACGCGTGTAGCTCGTGAAGTGGGTACGGAAGGCAAGCTCGGTGGTCAGGCTCAGGTGTCCGGTGTGGGCGGTACGTGGAAGGACCTGACCGACAACGTGAACTTCATGGCGTCGAACCTGACCGAGCAGGTGCGCGGCATCGTGAAAGTCGTGACGGCCGTGGCGAACGGCAACCTGACGCAACGCCTCACCGTGCAGGCGAAGGGCGAAGTGGCCGCTCTGGCCGACACCATCAACAACATGACGGACACGCTCGCCATCTTCGCCGAGCAGGTGACGAACGTGGCTCGCGAAGTGGGTGTGGATGGGCGCCTCGGCGGTCAGGCCAACGTGCCTGGTGCAGCGGGTACGTGGAAGGACCTCACCGCCAACGTGAACCTGCTGGCTGCCAACCTGACGACTCAGGTGCGTGCTATCGCTGAAGTGGCCACCGCCGTGACGAAGGGCGACTTGACTCGTTCAATTCAGGTCGAGACGCGCGGTGAAGTGGCCGAATTGAAAGACAACATCAACACGATGATCTCGAACCTGCGCGAGACCACGGAACGCAACCGCGAGCAGGACTGGCTGAAGACGAACCTCGCGAAGTTTACCGGTATGTTGCAGGGGCAACGCGAACTCAGCACGGTGGGGCAGATGCTACTCACCGAACTGGCTCCGCTGGTCAACGCTCATCAAGGCACGATCTACCACCTTGCCGAGATCGAAGGCGACTACGTACTGAAGCTGCTTTCCAGTTACGCCCACGGCGGCGAACGGAGACTCAACGAAGAGATTGCGGTGGGCGAGGGACTGGTCGGCCAGTGTGCGGTTGAGAAGAAGCGAATTCTGTTGAGCGATGTGCCGCCGCACTTCGTGCGGGTTTCGTCCAGTCTCGGCGAAGCTCAGCGTATGAGCATCATCGTACTGCCGGTGTTGTTCGAAGGTCAGACCAAGGCCGTTATCGAGTTGGCCACGCTCAAGGCATTTGAAGGCGGTTATATCGCCTTCCTGGAACAGCTCACGCAGAGCATCGGCGTGGTGTTCAACACGATCGAGGCCACAATGCGTACGGAAGCCCTGCTGATGCAGTCGCAGCAACTGACCGTGGAATTGCAGTCGCGCCAAAGCGAACTGCAGCAGACGAACGTCGAACTGGGTACCAAGGCCAAGCTGCTCGCCGATCAGAACGCGGAAGTGGAACGCAAGAATGCGGAAGTGGAACAAGCTCGCCGTGCTCTGGAAGAGAAGGCCGCGGAACTGGCTCTGACGTCGAAGTATAAGTCTGAGTTCCTCGCCAACATGTCTCACGAACTCCGCACGCCGCTGAACTCGATTCTGATTCTCAGCCAGCAACTGGCCGGTAACACGGCCGGTAATCTCAGCGACAAGCAGATCGAATTCTGCCGTAACATCAATTCTTCAGGTTCCGACCTGTTGCACCTCATCAACGACATTCTGGACTTGTCGAAGATCGAATCTGGTACGGTGACTGTCGAAGTCGAAGAGATTCAGTTCGGTGGTCTGCGTGACAACGTGGAACGCAACTTCCGTCACGTGGCTGAAGCGAAGAATCTGCCGTTCCGAGTGCAGTTCTCTGATCAGTTGCCGCGCGCTATGAACAGCGATCCGAAGCGTCTGCAGCAGATCTTGAAGAACCTGCTGTCGAACGCGGTGAAGTTCACGGCTCACGGTCACGTGGAACTGCGAGTGGGCTTTGCGACCGAAGGCTGGAGCCCCGACCATCCGGTGCTCAACGCCGCTCCGCAGGTCATTGCGTTTTCGGTTGAGGATACCGGTATCGGTGTGGCACCCGAGAAGCAGCGGTTGATCTTCGAAGCGTTCCAGCAGGCCGACGCTGGCACGTCCCGAAAGTACGGTGGTACTGGTCTAGGCCTTGCGATCAGCCGCGAATTGGCAGCGCTGCTCGGGGGTGAGATCAAGCTCGCCAGTGTGCACGGCCAAGGTAGTACGTTCACCCTGTTCCTGCCGTTGCACTATGTGGGTTCAGATAGCCTGAAGCCCACGCCGACTTCTGCGGCAACTCCGAGACAGTCGCGCGGTATCACGATCCTGCCCGTCGTTCGCGAAGAAGTCGTGGAGGACGATCGCAACGAGGTCAACGAAGGCGATCTGGTCCTGCTGATCATCGAAGACGATCCTCACTACGCGAGAATCCTGCTGGGTTTGGCGCGCGACAAGGGCTTTAAGGGCCTAGTCGCGATGAAGGGTGCGTTGGGACTGTCCCTCGCGCGGCAGTACCACCCATCAGCAATTTCGCTGGATATCTTCCTGCCGGACATGCTCGGTTGGACCGTGCTCAACCAGCTCAAGCTCGACCCGACCACGCGGCACATCCCAGTGCAGATTGTCACTCTGGAAGAGGAACGCCAACACGGTCTGGCTCACGGCGCGTTCTCGTACCTCATCAAGGCTCCGACGACCGAAGGTCTCGAGTCCGCGTTCGAGAAGATCAGGGACTTCACGGCACCGCGCACCAAGCGGTTGCTGATCGTGGAAGACAACACCATCGAACGTGATTCCATCGTCGAACTGCTCGGGCATGACGACATCGAGATGGTGGCAGTCGGTACGGGCGGTGCTGCCTTGCTGGCGATGCTGGACAAGACGTTCGATTGCGTAGTTCTCGACTTGCGTCTGCCCGACATGACGGGCTTCGAGCTGCTCGAAAAGATGCACTCTGAACCGTCACTGGCCGATACGCCGGTGGTCGTCTTCACAGGCAAGGAATTGGACGTTGAAGAGCAGACCCGCCTGAAGGCTATGGCCAAGAGTATTGTGCTGAAGGACGTTCAATCCCCCGAGCGACTGCTGGATGAAACGGCTCTGTTCCTGCACCGTGTGGTGACAGATCTGCCGGCCGACAAGCAGAACATGCTCGAACGATTGCACGGTTCCAATGAAATCTTGAAGGGACGCAAGGTGCTGGTTGTCGACGACGACGCACGCAACATTTTTGCTTTGACGTCCGTGCTGGAGAATCAGGAAATGGACGTCATCAGCGTGACGAACGGTCGTGGTGCCATTGATGTGATTGAGAAAACGCCGGATTTGTCGATCGTGTTGATGGATATCATGATGCCTGACATGGACGGCTACGAAACCATGAAGGAGATTCGACGAGTGCAAGAGTTCCGCACGTTGCCAATTCTCGCGCTGACAGCCAAAGCGATGAAGGGTGACCGGGAGAAGTGCCTGGATGCGGGGGCGAGTGACTACATCGCCAAGCCGGTGAATACCGACCAGCTGCTGTCGCTGATGCGTATGTGGCTGTTCCGATAGAAAGAATGGGGCGAGAAGGGCACTGTATGAACAACGACACATTGTCGGAGCCAATTCAAGGTCAGGCGCCGGGCGGGATGCCTCAGCGTCGGCCTGCGCCAGCGGCTTCTCAGCCCGTGTTTCCGGATGGTCCGATCAACATCCTGATTGTGGACGATGAGCCGAAGAATCTCACCGTTCTGGAAACGATCCTCAACGATCCCAGCTATCGACTGGTCCGTGCGGAATCCGCGAATCAGGCGCTCCTGGCGCTGGTGGTAGATGAGTTCGCTTTGATCATTCTCGACATTCGCATGCCGGACATGAACGGCTTCGAACTGGCGGCGATGATCAAGGAACGCAAGAAGACCTCGCGCGTGCCGATCATCTTTCTCACGGCCTACTACAACGAAGACCAGCACATGCTGGAAGGCTATGGGACCGGTGCGGTGGACTATCTTCACAAGCCGGTGAACCCGACGATTCTGCGCTCCAAGGTGTCGGTGTTCGCTGAGCTGTACCGTGTTGGCCGCGAATGCAGCACGGCGAATCGTGCGCTGCTGGCGGAAGTCACAGAACGCTGCCGTGCGCAAGAACAACTGCGTGAATTGAATGAAACGCTTGAGCTGCGCGTCGTGGAACGCACAGAAGCTTTGGCTGAGGCCAATGCTGCGCTGGATGAAACTGGCAAACGCTATCGTTCCTTGTTCGATAACAGTCTCGATGCGGTGATCTCGCTGAATCCCGAAGGACGTTTTGATGCGGCGAATCCTGCCGCCATTCGACTGACGGGCCACACGCTGGATGAATTGAGAAAGACTCAGTTTCTGGATCTGTGTCTGCCTGAGCAACGAGAAGCCGGCAAAGACGCGTTCCGTGCCGCTTTGCGGCAGGAGTCCGTGGCGCTCGAGACCACGCTCGTGACGGCGTCCGGCGAGCATCGCGACCTGTTTATCTGCAGTGCCCCCGCCATAGTCGATGGTCAGCTCGTCGGCATTTCCTGCATTGCTCGTGATGTCACGGAACGCAAACGAGCTGAGGAAACGTTGCGTGAAAACGAACGTCGATTTCGCGAGATGGTCGATGCGCTCCCGGCAGCGGTTTATACGGTGGACGCTCAAGGCTGGATCACTCATGCGAACCCTGCCGCATTGGAGTGCACCGGCAAAGCTCTTGAGGTTGGCACTGATCAGTGGCGGCTGAGTCCGCGGATGTTCCGCCCCGATGGTACGCCTCTCACGCACGAAGAAAGCCCGATGGCGCGCGCCATGCAAGATGGTCGCGCAATTAAGGGCGAGGAACTCATCATCGAGCGTCCAGATGGCACGCGTCGCTGGATTGAGGCCTATCCGACGCCGTTGTATGGCGTTCAGGGCGGGGTGATCGGCGGTATCAACATGCTGATTGATATCACGGATCGCAAGCTGGCAGAAGAGGCCCTGCAGACTTCAGAGGTTCGCTATCGTCGACTCTTCGAAGCATCCAAAGACGGCATTTTAATACTTGATAAGAGCACCGGACGGATTCTCGATGCCAACCCCTTAATGAGCGAATTGCTTGGTTATACATACGACGAGTTTGCGGGTCGGGAATTGTGGGAGATCGGTCTCTTCAAAGACAAGCTGGCTAACGACGCGGCGCTGGGCGATTTGAAAGCCAATGGTTATCTCCGCTGTGAGCATTGTCCGATGGGGGCTACACACGGGGCGCGAGCTGAATTGGAAATTGTCGCCAACGAGTACCTGCAGGACCATCACGCCGTTATTCAGTGCAACGTTCGGGATATCACGGAACGCACGAATCTCGAACGCAAGACGCGTGAGCAGGCGGAAGCTCTGGCGGACCTGCATCGTCGCAAGGACGAATTCCTCGCGATGTTAAGCCATGAACTGCGTAACCCGTTGGCGCCGATCAGCAACGCGGTGCACCTGCTGGGCTTTCAGCGCAGTTCGGAAACACCCATCCAGCGAGAAGCCTGTGATATCATTCGGCGCCAGGTTGGCCAGCTGCAGCGTCTGATTGATGATCTGCTGGAAGTGTCTCGCATCACGACGGGGCGCGTACAACTCCGCCGCGAACGAGTTGCAGTGAGCGGTATCATTGAAAGTGCCGTGGAATCGGTGGGGCCGTTGATTGATCAGCATCGACACGAGTTGTCAGTCGCAATGCCACCTGGGCCCATCTGGCTGTATGCCGATGCCGCGCGGCTCGAACAAGTGCTGATCAATCTGCTGACCAATGCGGCCAAGTACACGGAAGAGGGAGGCCACATCTGGCTGAACGTGGAACTGGATGCTGCCGATGAGCCGTCAGCCAATGAAGCTATCATTCGCGTGCGCGATACAGGTGTTGGAATTCCAGAGTCGCTGCTACCGCGGATTTTCGATTTGTTCACTCAGGCCGAACGCTCGCTGGATCGATCCAAGGGTGGTCTGGGCATTGGCTTGGCAGTTGTGCAGCGGTTGACCGAGTTGCATGGTGGCAGGGTTGAGGCTTATAGCAAACTGGAGCAGGGCAGCGAGTTTGTAGTCCGCTTGCCGTTAGCGCCGCATGACGCTCCGGCGCCACCACCGGGGCCTGAATTTGCTCCCTCCACCTCGCGACCTTTGCGGGTGCTGGTCGTCGACGACAACGTGGATGCGGCTCAGACATTGGAAATGCTGCTGAAATCATCCAAGCACGAAGTGCGCATGGTTCACGACGGTCCTTCAACGCTGGAGGCCGCCTCTGAGTTTCATCCCAACGTCGTCGTTCTGGATATTGGTTTGCCGCGGATGGATGGTTACGAAGTTGCCCGTCGCATGCGCCAGATACCGTCCTATAAAGACGTCGTGCTGGTGGCGCTCACTGGATATGGCCAAGATTCTGATCGGCAAACTTCGCGGAACGCAGGTTTTGATCATCACATGGTAAAACCCGCCGACTTTGCCAAGTTGCAGCAGATCCTGGCTGATGTCGCTGAACGCATCGCGCTGTGATGGCCGCGGCCTTCTGGACGCACTGCATGCCGTAGCATAGTTTCGTCGAAATAATAAATCGGCGTCTTCTATCCACGTGCGACCGTTGCTGGGGTAAGCACCATGCAAACACGCAGTCCCTTGGCGAACAGCCTTGATCGCCGCAGCTTTCTGCAAGTCGGGGCGTTGGGGCTGGGCGGGCTCGCCCTGCCGGACGTATTGCGTCTTCAGGCTCACGCGGGAAATAGCGGAGGAGCCTCGCCCAAGTCAGTCATCATGGTCGTGCTGCCTGGTGGCCCCAGTCATATCGACATGTACGACCCGAAGCCTGATGCTCCGATGGAGTTCAGGGGTGAATTCTCATCGATTCAGACAGCGTTGCCTGGGTTGCGCGTCTGTGAGCACATGCCACTGCAGGCGCAGATCGCAGATAAGTTCTCGGTGATTCAGGGTATCAAGTGGCGAGGCAGGCACGATCCGTATGAATTGTTGAGCGGATATCCGTCGGCACGCACAGGCGAAATTCGTGCGGGTGAAAAATGGCCGGTCTTTGGTTCGATCGTCAGCCGTCTCAGGTCCGATCAATCCCGCACCCTGCCTCCATATGTCAACTTGAACGACCTGCGCGTCGTGCCTGACACCGACGACCCAGAAGTGCCCAGATACATGGGACCGCAGCATGCACCTTTTCGCCCAACTGGACCGGGGTTAGAGAACTTGCGAGTCCCGGCTGGCGTTTCGTCCGAACGCCTGGAGCAGCGCAAAGGGTTGTTGACGCAGCTCGATCAGGTGCGGCGCGAAGCTGAAGCGTCTGAAGGCATGCAGGTCCTGGATGAGTTCCAGCGCCGAGCCTTCGGGATGGTCACTTCAGACGCCGTCTATCGAGCATTGGATCTCAGTCGTGAAGATGCTCGCACCAAGGAACGGTATCAAGGCTGCCCGGATTTGCTCATGGCGCTGCGGCTTGTCGAAGCCGGAGTGTCCGTTGTTACCGTAGCACAAGGTGGGGTTCAGCGAGGCCCGGGGCTGCCTGTCTTCGGAACGTGGGACACTCACTCTGCGAACTTCCCGCACATGCGAAAGTTGCTGCCGGCTTATGACCGAGCCATCTTCAACCTGCTGACGGACCTCTACGACCGCGGCCTCGATCAGCAGGTTGCCGTCGTCATCTGGGGTGAATTCGGTCGCTCTCCGCGAGTCGGCGACGAATCGAAAGCGCTGGGTAGTAAGTATGCAACCGGTCGTGGCCACTGGTGGGACGCTGGATTCGCGGTGGTCGCAGGCGGTGGCTTGCGCATGGGCCAGATCATCGGCGAGACCGATGCGCGGGCGGAGCGATCCAAGGGCAAGCCTTATACTCCGCAGAATGTGTTATCAACGATTTATCACGTGCTGGGTATCGACCCATCCAAGACGTTCCCGGATTATCAGGGGCGTCCGATGTACCTGCTCGACGATCGTGAAAAGGTCAATGAGTTAATTTGAGTGGCCCCTCACGGATCACGGAGCCTTGCCTTCAGGCTCTTTCAGCAGACCGGTGTCCGTGAGCCATTCCGTAAATCGTTCTGGCCAGCGGGTAGCGGCGCTGGGTTTGGCATTCGCTCGATAGCCAAAGCCGTGTCCGGCGTTAGCAAACAGATGAAGTTCGGCAGGAACTTTGGCGGCTTTATACTTCAAATACAGTGTCGCCATCCCCTCGGCAATGTCTGGTCGATCGCTGTACCCGGCCGCGATGAAGGCGGGTGGCATTCCGGCTTCCGCAGTGAACGTGGCAGAACTGCCGGGATAGATCAAAGCCTGAAAGTCGGGACGGCTGCTCTGCTGGTCGATGAGGTCAGTCGCGTCCTTCTGACCAGAATCGTGTTTCATTGCAGCATAGGCTGCCAGCTCGCCACCCGCTGAAAATCCCAGGATGCCTATGCGGTTCGGCTTGATATGCCATTCCGCTGCCCGGCTGCGCACGATCCGCAGAGCCCGGCGTGTGTCAGCCATGGCATGATCCTGAATCGTGTAGGTGCTGCCCTTCTCGCGCGCCAGGCGGTACTTGAGCACAAACGCGGCGATGCCCCGATCACGGAACCATTCCGCGAGGGCGTAGCCCTCATGACCCAGGCAGAGCTTCGAATGTCCACCGCCGGGGCAGATGATGACCGCCGTCCCCGTCGACTTGCCAGCATCCGGGACGTAGGGCGTCAGCGTCGGGTTGTGCACGTTGCAGACATTGTCGCCGGTGATCTCTTCCGCTTCGTTGGTACGAGACTCCGATCCCGGTGCTCCCTTAGGCCAGAGCGGAAGGGCTGCAGGCAGGTCCTTCGGGAGTTCGGCGAAGGCTGTCGTGAACGGGAACAGAATCAGGACGGCAACAAGCAACGACTTCATGACAACTCCTGCGTGACAGAGGCGCGCGGAACTCAGCTGAGGAAACAATAGCAAGTCACCCGCCAGATGAGTGCTCAGCAGCTTGCGTCAACATCACGCCGGAGTCAGCAGATCCGAATGAGACCCGCCCGGCGCAGCTGTAGCTTCAAAATACTGACGTTTCCACAACCACCGCAGCTCGATTGCACATCGAAGATTGCACCTGAATTGATCCAGTAATTCAGAGAGCGCCCCGTGCGTCCGGTTGCTGTCCGTTCACAAGATCTGTCTGTGATGCCGCCCATGAACCTTGAAAGCCCGCCGCAGGCAGCCATAATGAGGCTCTCATCCGCGGGTGTAGTTCAATGGTAGAACGAAAGCTTCCCAAGCTTTAGGCGAGGGTCCGATTCCCTTCACCCGCTCTTTCGAAGGCTCGTGGTCAGCAAATGACAGCGAGCCTTTTCTGTTGACACGTATAGCGAAAACGGCGCATTCATCATTTGGATCGGCAGACCCGCTATCGGCTGTCGAAGTGACAGCGAGTGACTGCGAAACACCCGGTTTGCCTAAACTTAGGGGAAACTATGGGGGAAACCAGAAGTCACGATCGAAGCGCAAGACCGATGCTGCCGTCGTTCCGGCGAAAGCGCAGGCATCTGCGTCTTTGGACTTCGCTGCTCAGGTTGCTGCCATCCTGCGACTGCCACTAT
Organism: uncultured Planctomycetaceae bacterium; assembly: GCA_964386705.1. Lineage (GTDB taxonomy): Bacteria > Planctomycetota > Planctomycetia > Planctomycetales > Planctomycetaceae > AM-0621. The sequence continues at coordinate 3,601 of CAYLTY010000218.1, read as the reverse complement.
CGGACGCGGAGAAAGCAGAGGCAGTTCGGCGGCTGTTGAGCGCCTCACAGTGACCTCGAATACTGCGTGGCGTCTTCAGCAGCGCTCGCCTGCTTCGTTGTGACGCCAGTTCCTCGGCAGCAACTGCGTGCCGTCTGGTGAGCCGCATTTGGTCTAACCAGCTCTGCTGAATCCAATCAGGACGACAGTAATCACCGCGCTCACCGTCAATACAAAGGCCCCGAACAGAACGAGTTCTGAGGTACTCTCGGCGGCTAGGGTCGGTTGTTGTGCGGCTCGCTTGTCGCTTGCTTGGTGCCCCGTCTGTGCTGGGGAAATCTGCAGGTATGCGCGGCACCGTTTTGCGAAGAGTGCCGAGAAGTACCACGTCTTGAATCGCAGGACGACTCGAAAACCCTGCGGGCTGATGCCTTCCGGGTCGGCAATGATGAGTGTCAGGTCCGATGAATCTGGAGAGTGAGCGAGACCCTTTATGAACTCCGGCAGATAAGTGACTGCGTCGCGAATCGAATCGTTCTGGATCGTTGCGATGACAATGCCTGCCGCTGTCACCTCGACAGTTGCTGGGCGACCGCCTGACAAGAGTTCCATCGGACCGATGGCCGCAAAACGAGGGTCGCCACCCCGTAGGTATGCGCGGTCTTGATACATCGCCGCCTGGTCGTTGCTGCCCGTGTCGGCTGAGTCTTCTGTCGATTCGTTGTGGAAGTGGGCTCGGAGCCCATCCATCGCGAGGTTGATTCGTTTGAGCTTCTCCTCGGCAGCCTGTTGCAAAGCTGGATCGGAAGGAAATCGGTCAGGATGCCACACTCGCACCAGTCTGCGGTAGGACTCTTCGCATTCCGTAAGCGATGCGCCAGTCGCAACCTCAAGAGTCTGATAGCATTGCTCAAGTGTCATCTCTGCCGCTCACTGAGGAAGACCCACAATCGGAGAAGCTGAACATTAACCGCTACGGTGCCTCTGAGTTCAACCAAACAAGCAAATCGTTTCTGTACGATTCGCCCTATGCATTGGGACTGATCAACACGAGACGCCCCCCGGCTGGCCCCCAAGCGATGATCGGTGAGGGTCTATATCGGCCGTCGTTTATTTTTGAGGTGTGGAAATTGGGTCAGTCTGCGGTGCTCAGGATCGAACCGACGCTCATCAAGATCGCTGCTGCGCCGGCGTCCTGATGACGAGACAGGGCCGCATCGAATTGTTGCTTCACGGCGCTAGCAACGTCCTCCACAGAGCCGCACTGCGCAACGAGGGACCTGACCAACTGCCGCCGGATCACCACGTTACCGGCCTCACGAATGGCGCGTAGGCGGGACTGCAGGCGTTCGTGGAGTTGCTGGTCTCGCTGTCTGGCCCGGTCACAACGCCGGATCGCGGCGAGACATTTCCGGCAGGTTCTGCGGCGAGCGGGAAACATCGAACGCAGGGCACTGGCTCCGCAGCACGAACACAGAATCAGATCGTCCGGATGTCGAGATTGCATATCGTTACCCGTCGTGTCGGCGGCGAGCACACGGCCGTCGAGGCGCGATAAGCGATTGCCTGCCAGTCTATTACGCCGAAGTGCCGACCCGATCTGCCGACGCGATTATACACGCAATTGAGCTGATGAAGGCACCCGCAGTTACTTGCGAGCGAACCAAACCGGCAACAGAATTCTGTGCAGGGTTGTTCATGCTGATTCGAAGCGGCACGAACGAAGTCGCTCCTCGCTGGTCCCGATCTCCTGTTTTCGCGGCCAGCTTGGGGCGAGCCCGTACAAAACAGGAGTTGCGCAGATGGAGTTCGCGCCGCATTTTAGAGATCTGGAGCAGTCACTGGTGCCCCTTCGGAATCTGAATGTTGTTGCCCCAAATCCCAGTGATCCACTCGAAGCCAGTTATGATGGCGCTTATCCGGTTAAAGACCCGAGACGGTTTGTGCTCGCGGTGCGTGGATTCGCCGAACAATTCACAAGATGGCCGTTCGGACGGACGCGACTGGAACAAATTGGCAAGTTGAAATGGGATGATACTGCTGCGCTTTGGTTCTGTTCGACCTCCCGCAGCAACAACCCGCCCGCATCGGAAGTGATGGTTCCGCCATCAAACTCGGCAACGACTTCCCGACGTCCATGAGGCTGAAACAAGAGCAGCTGCGTGTTACACTCTGTCATGACGAGACGGCCTGGATGATGCGTGGTGTCCTGTGTGGTAACAGCACTTACGCAAAATCAGCCGTCTCGTTTGCATTAGCCTGTGAGATTTCCGGGTTAAAGAAGTCGCCGACGGAGCGATGGCAGCCGGACGCCACGAGGTCGTTGGCAATGTGATGTGCGCGGTTCTGCGAACACTCGCTGATGCGCAGTACGCAGCCACATAAGCCACGTGGGCCTGCTGAGAGTACCACTGCACCTTTCTCATGCATTAGCGCAACGCGTTGCGCATCGAGAACCGAATTTATGAGTACCTGGTTGCCTTTCCTGGGAGACTTGAGGGCGGATGGTACGCGTGAAAAGCGCTTGGGCGGCAATGGCAGTGACCTACTGCCCGTTTCCTGACCCGGGTGCCAGGGAGTCTCAACTGCCCATCAAGGGCGAGGAGAGTCTCGATGTCAGCGAAGAGACGAAGGCGTCACGGTCCACAGGAGATCGTGCGGAAGCTGGGGTGCGGACGCGATGCTGAGTGCCGGCAAGGATCTGGCGGCGGTGCTGCAGGCTTTGGAAGTCAGCGAGGCGACGTACAACCACTGGCGGGATTGGTATGGCGGTATAAAGTCCTGAGGACGCCAAGTGGCTGAAGGTCCTGGAAGACGAGAACCATCGACTGAAGCAACTGGTTAAGGATCTCTCGCTGGACAACCAGATGCTGAAGCAGGTGGCATGGGGGATTCCGCTTCTCGGTGTCGATCGTTAGATCGGCCACATTACAGTTGAACCAGTCGGCATGGACTCCCTTACCAACCTCGCGACCTGCTCCGCGAACATTGTTGTACCCGTTGCCAGCTCCCGGCTTGTAACGCAACGAACTTGGTGACGAGATACGTTCCCGCCGGCAACCAGAGAACAATGGCACATTCCGAGAATCAGAGTGACGAGAAAAGGCAGGATCTCGTGTTCGCCCGTGCGGTCAGTCGGCATTGGCGGAGCCTTTCGTGCCCATGGTTGTTGGCCAAAGATAGACGGTCAGCCCTTTGAGGTCTCGAACGAAAACCTCGTCGCCGCAGACGGCCAGATGAGCCCACGTTGGCGAATCGCTGACATGCCGTTGGGCGAACAACTCGAACTTCACTGGATTCGCTTTGATGAGCAATAAGTCGCCGCGCTCGTCGAGAGCCAAAATCTTCGGGCCTTGCGCGACGAGGCTCCAATACTTGCCGAATGGAGTCGTGACCCAACGCTCTTTGCCCGTCGCGAGGTCGATGCATGCGAAACGCTGATTCTTCAGATGCGTGTAAACGTGGCCGTCGATCACGACCGGCGTGGACATGTAGCCTTGCGTCTTGTTCTGCCAACGCTCCGTGACGGACATCTTTTCGTCTGCGGTCGCGTCGCGGCTCTTGGTCAGATCGAACAGCCACGACTTGCCGCCGTAGGTGCTCGTAAAGATCGCATCGCCGA
>CAYLTY010000217.1:0-14904 GCA_964386705.1 uncultured Planctomycetaceae bacterium | reverse complement strand
GGAGCAGCGCATCGCGTTAAGAACTCAGGAGCTGCGCGAGTCTCAAGCCAAGCTCGTCCAGCAGGAAAAGCAGGCCGCGTTCGGTTTGCTGGCTGCGGGAATTGCGCACGAAGACGGGAATCCGCTCGCGGCGATCAGCTCACTGGTGCAGTTGCTCAAGAAGAAAAGCACGGATCAATACACCCAAGATCGCTATCAGATGATGGGCGATCAGTTGCTGCGCATTCAGGGCACGTTGCGGGAGCTGATCGACTTCAGTCGTCCCGCGACCAAGTTGAAGACAGTCTGCCACATTCACGAGGTCGTCGAAGGCGCTCTGAACATCGCGAAGTACTACAAGCGGCGCAAGGGCAAACGCATCATCACGCGCTACGCGGCGGGACTGCCCACCATCTGCGTCATGCGCGATCAACTGGTGCAGGTCTTCCTCAACCTGATCCAGAACGCGATGGACGCGACCCGCGAGGGCGGGATGATCGAAATCACGACGAGCCTTGAAAGCGGTTGGATTCGGATCTCTGTGCGAGATGACGGCGAGGGCGTCAAGGAAGCTGATCTCGCGAAGCTGTTCGAGCCTTACTTCACGACGAAGCAGACCGGCACCGGACTGGGGCTATTCGTGTGCCGTCACGTGCTGGAGCGAGCGGGTTCGGGCAAGATTGAACTGACTTCGACGGGACCGACGGGAACAATCTTCTCCGTGCTGGTGACGTCCGAGGGGCTGGTCGACCATCCAGACGTCCCGCCGCCAGCGCAGGGTGTCGATCACAGTCTGTCGACGATTGATGCGCTGGTCTCAGACGCGAGCGATGCGGGAGAACTGAAGCCGGGAGAAACGAAGTGATCGCTTTTCCGCGTGATCGGACGCGAAGGACACGCTGCACAAGTTCCACCTTGGACGCGAGCGGACGCATGACCTAACTTTCGCTCACTCGTGCAACCCATGACGGACAACGCTCGATACTTGGAGGGAGCCTTGGCTAAGAAGCAGTCGCGATCATCTGCGGGTGATCGCCCCGAACGGAACTCAGCAGATCGATCGGCAGGCAGGAAATCGGCTCCGCAGACGGAGCTGGAGATCAAGCGCGTCGGGCTGCCCAAACGCACCGATGATGACGAAGAACCAGAGGCCGATGACTCCGAATTTGAAGCACTTTCAGTGCAGCGTGATGAGGACGATGACGACCGTCTGCAATTCGTTTCGCTCAGCCAGGAAACGCGCCGCCGCTATTTGAACTATGCGATGTCGGTGATTCAGTCGCGCGCCCTGCCGGACGTTCGCGACGGCCTGAAGCCTGTGCAGCGACGTATCCTGTTCGTGATGTATGACCTGCTGAACCTGGTACCGACCGCGAAGACGAAGAAGTGCGCCAATATCGTCGGTCAGACCATCGCCAACTTTCACCCGCACGGCGACATGGCTGTGTATGAAGCTCTGTGCCGGCTGGCTCAGGACTACACCTATCGCTATCCGCTGGCAGATGGTCAGGGCAACTTCGGTTCGGTAATGGGGCTGCCGCCGGCAGCTCAGCGTTACACCGAAGCGCGGCTGACGGCCGTCGCCGAGCAACTGATGAGCGAGCTGCGTTACGACACCGTCGAAATGCGGCCCAACTACGACGGCGAGCGAAAAGAACCGGTGGTGCTGCCTGCGCGGTTTCCCAATCTGGTCGTCAACGGAACTCAAGGCATCGCGGTCGGCATGGCGACGAGTATCCCGCCGCACAACCTGGGCGAGGTCATCAAAGCCTGCGTGCACCTGATTGAGAATGCGGAAGCATCAGTCGCGCAGTTAATGCGATACATCAAAGGCCCAGACTTTCCTCTAGGCGGTCGCATCATGACCGACCGCGCGGATCTGCGGACCATGTACGAAGAGGGCCGCGGCTCCATCAAAGTGCGCGGTGAATGGAAGCTCGACAAAGAAGGCCGCAAGACCGTCGAGAATCGCATCCAGATCTATTCGGTGCCTTACGGCGTCGAGACCGGGCCGTTGCAGGCTGAGATCGGGGCGATCATTCAGAACCGCAAGCTGCCGCAATTGCTGGAAGTTTCGGACCTCACAGACGACGAACACGGTCTGCGTTTGATTCTGGATCTCAAGCCGGGCTCAGATCCTGAAGCCGTGATGGCCTATGTCTACAAGCATACGAGCCTCGAACAGAACTTTGGTTACAACGCCACGTGCCTGATTCCGGACGAGCAAGGCGTTCTGCTGCCGCGCCGTCTGAGCCTTGTGGAGATGCTGCAGTACTTCCTGACGTTCCGTCAGGAAACCGTGCGGAAACGTTTCCAGTACCTGCTGGCTCAGCTTGAGAAACGCATCCATATCCTCGAAGGCTTTGCGATCATCTTCGATGGCCTGGATCGCGCACTGAAGATCATTCGCAACAGCGAAGGCAAACAGGATGCGGCAGTGAAACTCATGAAAGAGTTTCCGCTGTCTGAAATCCAGACGATGGCCATTCTGGAATTGCAGCTATACCGCATCTCCAAACTGGAAATCGACGACATCCGCACGGAACTGGCTGAGAAGCAGAAGGAAGCCAAACGCATCCGCAGCATCCTGAATTCGGAAGCCAAGCTCTGGGAAGTCGTGAAGACGGAGCTTGAGGAAGTTGCCGCCGAACTCGGCAACGACCGTCGCACGGGACTTGGTTCGTCAGAAGAGATGAAGGAGTTCGCCGCCGAGACCTACATCGTGCGCGAGAACACCAACGTGGTGCTGACGAAAGACGGCTGGATCAAACGCGTGGGACGCCTGGCCAAAGTGGAAAGCACCCGCGTGCGTGATGGCGACTCGGTCATTTCTGTCGTACCCGGTAGCACAATCGACTGCGTGGTGTTCTTTGCGTCGGACGGCGTTGCCTACACGCTGCCGATTGATCAGATACCGCCATCGTCAGGTTATGGTGATCCGCTCGCAAAGTACGTCAAATTGAGCGATGGAGTATCACTGGTAACGGCGTTGTCGACGGACTCACGTTTCACGCCGGTGGATGAAACCGAAGGCGATCCGACCAGTCCACCGCACTTGATGGTCGTCACGGCCGATGGTCAGGTGATGAAGGTCGCGTTGGGGCCGTATCGCACGGCTTCGACGAAATCCGGTCGCAAATACTGTCGTCTGCGAACCGGCGACAAAGTCGTCCACGTCGAACTGATTCAAGATCAAACCACGATGGTCCTCGTCTCACGCGAAGCCCGACTGATTCACTTTAGCCTCGAAGAGGTGCCGATCCTGTCGGGACCGGGCATCGGCGTGAAGGGCATCAAGATGGATGACAAAGACGCCATTCTTGGTGCGAAGTTGCTGGCTCGACCGAGCGATTCACTGCGCGTGAAGAATGAAAACGGCACCGAGTTGAGCTTCGGTCAAATGAAATACTCGGTAACCGGCCGCGGTGGTAAGGGCGTGAAGACCAGCCAGCGGAACGATCTGTCTGAGATTCTGGCCGAGCCAATTCAGCTCGTGGACTGGGCGGCAATCGAAGCTGCTCAGTAATTCACTGGTCGCCAAAGTTTGCCCGGCCCGACGTGAATCAAACGAATGGGGTCAACCGAATGAGAGAGGTGTCAGCACTTGTTCTTTCATTCGGTTGACCCTATTCGTTTGATATTTCTGCTGATTCGGCCGGTCGTTGTTACCACTGCCAGGAAATCTGATGAAGACCACTTCGATTCATACTCCCACCTCCATCTGCCGCTTAGGGTTGGGCATCACGGATATCACGCCGCCAGTCGGGATGTATCATCGCATGTGGGGCGCGGCGAAACATGATCGTTCCACCGGCGTGCACCGCACTCTGCGGGCCACGGCGATGATTCTGGAGTCTGCAGACGGCCATGCGGCACAACGGCACCTGTTTGTGTCGTTGGACCATTGCATGTTCCGACCTCCGGAGATGGACGAGTTGAAGCGCCGGACCTGCGAACTGCTGAAGATCGGCGAGAACGATTTGACGATCGTGTTCTCACACACGCACGGCGCCGGTTTGCTGACGCGTGATCGAGTGAACCTGCCGGGCGGCGATCTGATCGCCCCGTACCTTGATGGTTTGCCGGCCAAGATCGCGACAGCGGTCAAAGAAGCCGAAGAGTTTCTGGAACCGGTCACGCTGACGTACGCCTCAGTCGACTGTCGGATGGGCCATCATCGCGACTGCTGGGACGATACGAACGGGCTCTTCGTTTGCGGCTTCAATCCGGATGTTGAGTTGAGCCTGCCAGTCATCGTCGTGCGAGCGACCGATGCCGAAGGCGAACACGTCACAACTCTGGTGAGTTACCCGTGTCATCCGACGACACTGGCCTACGAGAACACGCTCATCAGCCCCGACTACATCGGAGCCCTGCGCGGGGTGGTCGAGGATGCAACGCAGTCGCCCTGCCTGTTCCTGCTAGCTCCCTGCGGTGACATCGGTCCGCGCGAGGGATTCGTCGGTGACTTTGCAGTCGCGGATCGCAACGGGAGGCAGGTCGGTTATGCGGCGTTGCAGGCTCTGGAAGCAATGGGGCCGGTCGCGCAGGACTTCAAGTATCTTGGACCGGTGATCTCCGGAGCCACATTGGGCAACTGGCGCTTCGAGCCGCAATCGGCCGAGCAAACCCGGCAGGCTCAGCGTTTTGAGCGGCGTCGCATGGAAGTCCCGCTGGACTATCTGCCCGGCATGCCGACGGTGGAACAAGCTCGCGGCGAACTCAGTGACCTGCAGACTCAGGAGTCAGCGGCTCAGGCCAAAGGCGATGTTCCGGAAACAGCCCGGTTGCGGGCGCTCGTCGAACGCAAGCGTCGGCTGATCGAACGGATTGCGCCGCTGACTGAAAAGTTCACCTACGTGGTGGATCTGTGGCGCGTCGGTGATGCCATCTGGGCGTGCGTCGACGGCGAGCCGTACTACGCCCTGCAAGCTGAGTTACAGCGCAGGTTCCCTCAGCAAACGCTGCTGGTGATGACACTCGCCAACGGCGCGAAGTCGAGCTATCTGCCGACGTGCGAGGCTTATGACAAGTCCCTCTATCAGGTAGAAGTCAGCTTCGTCGCCGCCGGAAGTCTGGAGCGTATTATCGATGCGGTCGCCGACGAACTCGGCAAGTGGAAGTGACGGTCTGCAGCGTCTCATTTCGTCGTGATGCGCTGCGACGGCCGATGTTACTCTGGTGTCGGCATACACAGGTCGGCAGTGCACCACTTGGGAGCGAGAGCAATGGCGTTCGGCGTTTTTGGTCTGTTGATACTTGTTGTGATCGGACTGGTCGTCGTTGGCGGCGTCGCCGCCTTGTTCGGCGCGCGAAAGGGCTCGTCTGGCACTCTGCCTCCGGCTGCGGGCATGACGCTCAACTGCCCACACTGCGGACAGGTCACCGACGCCACGCGCACCAAGTGCGCCAGTTGCGGTGCTGATCTGTAATGCCAGAAGCCGGTGACTGAAGTAGAAGTCGTCAGAGTGCCGGAACCCTCGCAGCCGCCTGAGCGGCCAGTTCGGCGGCGACGATGGATTCGAACGCTTCGGGGCCGACATCCTTACCCGTGATGGACTTGATGTAGGCTGCAATCTGATCGAAGTAGATTTCGCGTGGCTCGATGATCCGGGAACCGCGTCCGCGTGCTTCCGCAACGAATTGGCTGTCGCCCGGCATTTCCGTGACGTCGCAAATCGTCATGCGTGATTGGAAGTAAGACGGGTTAAGTTCGGTCTTGTGAGTGCCAATTCGCAGATTCGGGTCGGCGATCACGACGACGTCGGACAAGGTGTTGTAGATGTTCTGAAAGCTCACTGCGCGCACGCCGAACTGAGTGGCCACTTCCGCGGATCGTTTGTCGTCCGTGGACGCAACGCTCACCAGACCCTTGCGCTTACCGATGCCGTAGATCATGGACTTCGCGAGGCTGCCGGAACCGATCACCATCACGTTCTGCTTTTCCAGCGGTCGCTTGTCGGTGCCGACTCCGGTGAGAGTCTTTTCGAGAACCCGCACGGCACTGCGCCAAATGCTGTTGTAGGCGTGCCAGGAACCGCCTTTTCTCAACAACAGGTCGGAGTACTGGCCGAGGTTCGCGGATTCTTCCTGTTCGTCGGCCAGCGCCAACATGTCGTCGCCGAGGTCACGGCTGGTGACAATCGCGTTGATCTTGAGCGAATCCAGCATCTGCTTGAGCTTGTCCATCTTCTCGCTCATCAACGGCAGACAGCGGACGTTCAACCCGTGAGTCTTGAAGACGCTGTTGAGGCAGCGGCTGGTCACGATTTCTGACTGGCCCATGCCGACAACGCCTACGAACGCCGTCTGGCCGTTGATTTCGCGCCAGCCATAGATGTCGTCAAGTTCCGACACGGTTGACTGCCCGTCATACGCTTCCATGCCTTTTTCCAGCGCAGCGTAGAGCCAGGGCGATCCGTACTTGCGGCCCAGCAGCGAGAACGTGACGCCGGCCTTACCCAGTCCCAATCCTACAGCCGGGAGATCGTGCTTCTTGGCGACGGCGGCCAGCAGCGGCCAGGCGGCTTCCAAAGTGGGCGTCGGCCAGGTGAACTTCACCACATCTCCTTTGACCTGCTTGGCCTCTTTGAAGATTTCCTCAATGTCCGCCTGTGAGAACGGACGATTCAGGCTGGTGTAGTTGATCACCCGCTTCGTCTGACCGAAGCGCGGAATGAGTTGCGCGGTGGCGTAGTCCAATTCGACGTAGGCCGGTCCCGCAACAATGGCCTGGCGCATCAGCATCATGCGTTCCTCGTCCGTGCCGTCGAATTGGCCACCGTCTTCTTTGCGGCGGCAGGAGATCATGATGGGCTTGCTGATTCCATCAATCATGTCTTTAACGTCAGGCTCTTTCACCAGCCGGTCCAGGCACAGCTCAATCAGATCGCACTGAAACGACGCATTCAGCAAGTCGACTTTGGCGAAGGTGCGCGAAACGGGAGTGACAGAAATGCAAATCATGGTGCGGTCCTGAAGTACGCGACGTTTGAGAGAACACGAACTCGAAGCATCCAGCACGACTGATGACTGGCAGTGGAAATTTAACAACCGCTCGGCAGATGCAAGTGTGTGATCACGCAGAAATGTGACAGACTGGCAGTGCCCACGATTCCGGCGAAGTCAGAACGCATTGCTTTGAAGCCGCCGCGCCGTTTGACTACGAAGTATTCGGCGTTGTTCTGCCATCGCGGCTAGAGGCGTGAAAAGATGAAACTGACACCGGTGCTGATGCTCACTGCCATCCTGATGGGAACCTCTGTTTCGCTGCCGGCGGCGGAAGAATTGCCGAAGCCGTCCGAAGCGGACCTCAAGTTTTTCGAGAGTCGCATTCGGCCTCTGCTGATCGAAAAATGCGGCGAATGTCACGGGGCCGACACGCAGGAGAACAATCTGCGCATCGATTCGCTGGGCGGGCTGCTGGAGGGAGGCAACGCGGGGCCGTCGATCGTGCCGAAGCAGCCGTCGAAAAGCCTGCTGCTGACGGCCGTGGGATATCGGGATCCCGAACTGAAGATGCCCCCCGACAAAAAGCTGTCGGATGCCGAGATCGCCGATCTGAAACGCTGGATCGAGATGGGGGCTCCGCACCCTGACATGCTGACCATGAAGGGCACGATCACGCCGCGCAAGGGCAAGATTGATTTCGTTGAAGGCCGCAAGTTTTGGTCGTACCAGCCCGTGCAGAGGCCGGTTCCGCCGACGGTGAAGAACGAATCATGGTCGCGTACCGATATCGATCGGTTCGCGTTGGCAAAGATGGAAGAGCACGGTTTGAACCCGGCTCCTCAAGCTGACAAACGGACGTTGCTGCGTCGTGCGGCCCTGGATCTCACCGGCCTGCCGCCGACGGAAGCGGAGATGTCGACGTTCCTCGCCGATGAATCGCCTCAAGCGTGGCTGAAGGCGATCGATCGACTGCTGGAGTCTCCGCACTACGGCGAACGCTGGGGCCGACACTGGCTCGATGTGGCGCGTTATGCAGACTCGAACGGTCTGGATGAGAACATTGCGCACGGCAATGCATGGCGGTACCGAGACTGGGTGATCAGCGCGTTCAATCGAGATGTTCCGTACGACCGCTTCCTGATCATGCAGGTGGCTGGAGACCTGCTGCCGTTTGATGAATCCACCGACGAAGGACGCCATGCTCGCAATGAGCAACTCGTGGCGACCGGCTTTCTGTCGATTGGTCCGAAGGTGCTGGCGGAAGTCGATGAGACCAAGATGGAAATGGACATCATCGACGAGCAGCTCGACACGCTCGGCCGAGCGGCGCTGGGCATGACGTTCGGTTGTGCCCGCTGCCACGATCACAAGTTCGATCCGGTGACGGCTGCCGACTACTACGCACTGGCGGGTATCTTCAAAAGCACGCGCACGATGGAGCACTTCAAGAAGATCGCGAAGTGGCAGGAAAATTCTATCCCGACTGATAGGGACCTGACCGCGAAACGGGAACAGGACGCGAAGATCGCTCAGCAGAAGGCGGCCGTTGATGAACTCATAGCTCAGGCGAAAACCAAGTGGCTGGCTGACAAGCCGGCAGACACCAAAGTCCCCGCAGACTTTGAGAAGCAATTGTCCGAGGACGTAAAGAAACCTCTGGTTGCCGCTCGCGAGCAATTGAAGAAGCTGGAGACAGACGGCGCGACGCTGATTCCAACGGCGATGGGTGCCAGCGAAGGCAAGGTTTCGGATTTGGCGATTCATCTGCGCGGTTCGCACCTGACGCTGGGCGATGTTTCGCCGCGGCGGATGCCGGAAGTATTCGCACCGCTGGATAATCCTCAGTTACCTGCCGACCGCAGTGGTCGCCTGGAGTTGGCGAAGTGGTTGACGAATCCGCGTAATCCGCTGACATCACGTGTCGTCGTGAATCGAGTCTGGCGTTGGCACTTTGGACAAGGTCTGGTGCGATCGCCGGACAACTTCGGCAAGCTCGGCGAGGCTCCGACGCATCCCGAACTGCTGGATTGGCTGGCGGATGAATTTGTGCGATCGGGTTGGTCGTTCAAGCAACTGCATCGACTCGTCCTGCTGTCGGCCGTGTACCAGCAAGCGAGTGACCTGCCATCTGCCAACCAACCATCCGCTGATCCGGAAAACGTCTGGCTGTCGCGGTTCCCGTTGCGTCGCATGGATGCGGAAACCTTGCGAGATAGCGTGCTCGCCGTCGCGGGCTTACTGGATCGCACGATGGGCGGTTCGCTGCTGCATGTGAAGAACCGCGAGTTCTTCTTCGATCACACGTCGAAGGATCTCACCAAGTACGATTCGCTGCGTCGAACGGTTTACCTGCCCGTTGTCCGCAATAACCTCTACGACGTGTTTCAACTGTTTGACGCGACGGACAGCACCGTTTCGAACGGCGATCGCAATTCATCGACAGTCGCTCCGCAGGCCTTGTTCCTGATGAATAGCGATTTGGTTCAGGACGCCGCTGCGAACCTGGCAAAACAACTGCTGGCCGCCGAAGGTGACGATGCCGGGCGATTGGATCGGCTCTACGAAGCGGCTTATGGCCGACCGGCGACGGAGATGGAAACGGCTCGGTTGCTGGCCTTCGTGGATCGGCAGGTGGCATCCAACGCTGAAAGTGCCGATGCCGCCGCAAAACGGCTGGCTGCATGGCGCGCGGTCTGTCATGTTGTGCTGACGTCGAACGAGTTTCTGTACGTCAGATAGTTGCGTAGTTGCGACATAAGCGGCACAGCCGCGATAGGTGAGGCGCATGTCCCGCGAGACTGTGTTTGCTGCCACGCTGGGCTACTTCCTGGGACCGATCCGCGAATTCCTTGAAGACCCGTCCGTGACCGAAGTCATGGTCAACGGCTTTGAGAAGGTTTATATCGAACGCGCTGGTCGCCTTTACGAGACGGATGCGAAGTTTCCGACGGCGGACTCACTGCTGTCGGCGATTCACAATGTGGCTCAATACGTCGGACGCGAAATCGATCGGGACCGCCCGGTGCTTGATGCGCGTCTCCCGGATGGCTCCCGCGTGCACGCCGTCATTCCGCCGAGTGCCCGCAGCGGCACCTATCTGACGATTCGCAAATTCAAGCGCGACATCTTCAGCCTGCAGGACTTCGTTCGGCTAGGCAGCCTCTCGGAGCAGGTGCGTGAATTCATCGACCTGTGCGTAGTCCTGCGGAAAAACATTGTCGTCGCGGGCGGTACCGGCACGGGCAAGACGACAATGCTGAACGCCGTTTCGACGGCCGTTCCCGAAGAAGAACGCATCGTCGTGATTGAAGACAGCTCGGAGCTGAAGCTCAACCAGCAACACTGCCTGTACCTGGAAGCTCAGCAGGCCGACCGCTGGGGGCGCGGGCAGGTGACGATCCGAGATCTTTTCAAGGCGTCCCTGCGTATGCGTCCTGATCGCATCATCGTCGGCGAAGTGCGCGGCGGTGAAGCGCTCGACATGGTGCAGTCCATGATCAGCGGCCACTCGGGCAGTATGACGACGGTGCATGCGACGTCTCCGCGCGACGCTCTCGTGAGACTGGAAACTCTCTCGCTGATGTCTGACGTCGCCTTGCCCGTCTATGTCGCGCGGGCTCAAGTCGCGTCGGCCATCAACATCATCGTGCAACTGGTACGCCACACCGAAGATGGCTCACGCAAGATCGCCAAGGTGACCGAAGCTTACGGGCTCGATGAGAACAACCAGTACCTGTTCCACGACATCTTCGTCTCGCACTTGAAAGGTCGCGACGAAGACGGTCGTTTGATCAGCGATCTGGAATTCACTGGCAGCGCTCCAACCTTCGCCAGCGAACCCTACGAGCACGGCCTGGATCACCGCATCGTCCACACCAGCGACGTCTGGGTGACCGAGTAAGCTTCGATCCGATTAGGGCAGAAAGCCTTTCTCACGAAGCTCCTGAATGTTACCAGGCGCACTCGCCATGACTCGTTCGGTGGCGTACTTGAGAACGGCCACTCCGCCCAGGTGCGCGGGAGCGGTGAGAATAGCAACCCGGTCTTCGTCCTCGGCGTCCAGTTGACGGTTCAGGCGGGCGACGACTTCTTCGACGCTATCACTGACGAGCTTGTCTGGTCCCGAGCGATTGGAAAGTTTGAGATTACCGAACAGTGACGCTCGGCGAGCCAGCATGAACTGCAGGTAGCCGGAGTCTTCCTGCTCGTCAAAAAAATCCCGGAACTCGGGGTCCATATTGTCGGGAGTCAGGATCAGCGGCCGCGCGATCTGAACCTCGCCCTTGCGAATTTTGACCGTGCCACCCGCCTCTTCCCGGTCGCAAACCAGATAATAGGACAGCTCCGAGTCCCCGAACGTGAACAACGTGTACTCGACCGACCGTGCGATCTCGACGGCATTCCAGGCGCGGCGAAAACGCAGTTCGTCGTCGAAGTCGGGAAACATCATGGCGGGCTGGTCCTGAAGGATGGCACTGGTTTCGTCAGTTTGGAGACTGGCGGAACCGCTGGCAACTTAAAGGCGACGGCGGAAACGCGCTTCGTCGGCCTGAAACCGATATTGCGTCATTTTCGCACGTGGTCATACGGTTTCCGCCATTCGGGAGCGACTTGAGCCATTCAGGAAGTTGTGGGCCGCAAGGATGTGGTGCAGCAAATGCCAAAGTGATGTTGTGACGGAGCTGGCTCCGGACAACCGGCGTGTGCTGTGTGCTCATTGCAGCAGCGCGCTGGGAGAATCCAGCGCCGCACAAACTCCACCGCCGCGATCCACTCGCACCGTGGAAGCTCGCGAACTACTCGCCCGCTGGGCCAATCAGCAGGTCACCGATCCATTTGGACCGCCGAAAAAGCGGATTCCAGATCCGATTGCGACCGCTGCTCCGGAACCTGTTGCCACAGTTGCCTCGTCTGCGTTGCCCTTGGCCGCGATCGAGCAACCTCAGCCGGTTGAGAACGGAACACCATCTGTCCATAGCGCAGCTAAGGAACTGCTGAGTTCACCAACTCCATCGGCACCTGCAGTGTCGCCGACGGAGAGTGTCGAATTGGACCGCATCACCAATGAGATTCTGGCTCGAGTCGAAAAGATGACTCGACCAGCGGATCGCATTGATGCTCCGCAAGTGCCCGCGCCGGTCGCCTCAGTAACAGCTGATTCCAGTTTCGCTGCAATCGAGACTCCCGCGAGGCCTGTTGCTGAGATCTCAATTCCACCAGCTTCCATTCCTGAGCCAGTAAGGCAAACCAGTCCCGCTCCGATCATCCGCATGGATATGCCAGTCGCAGAAATCACGGAAGTTGACGAAGTTGAAGTTGCGCCTGAGCCAGTTGCCCCCATGACAGATCGAGCCATCGCCCCAACGGCCCCGAAGCCGAAGAAAGCGGGGATGATTGGCAACATCGGTCAGGGCTTGGCCTACGTTGGCATCCTGGCCATCACAGCGGGGTTCTCTCTGGTCATCATGAGTTCGTTCGGCGGTCCTGCTCGCGGTGCGCCGACGGGTTGGCTGATCGCCACCATCGGGCAAATGATGCTGTTCCTCGGCATCGTCACTCTGGTGTCGGCGGGGATGGAACAGAGCAGCGCCGAAGTTCGCTCGCTGTTGGATGAACGTCTGCGGTCGATGACCGAACGCCTGGAGTTCCTCAGCCAGAAAATCATCCGCATCGAGCAAGGCAAGCCCTACGCCGGTCCCAAGCCGCCGCACTTCCTGACCAAGTCCGACCAGCGAGACTCGTCACAAGCCGCAGGCAATACGCGGGACGCTTAACTTGAGAGCGACTCGCGCTTTCACTGAACGAACTCAGCGTCGTTCGCTCTCCGGGATGTACAGCACAGTTATCGCCGCAGATTCCCAACCGCGAGGTTGGCCTTTTCTCCAGCCATCCCATGAGATGAAGAGTCGTTCGCCCTTCTCATCCAGAGCTGAGCCGAACGAGCCATCCAGCGCGTAGCCGTACTTCTCCCAGAAGTGCTTATGGAGAAACGCAAGCACCTTCTTGCCGCCAGTCTGAGTGTCGTATTGAACAACCGGCGTGCCGTCGCTGGCTGCGCCGCCGTGGGCTCCGGGGATGTAATAGAGAAAGCGTCCGGTCGGGTCGGCGTCGATCGAAGCGATGTACTCCTGACTGCCGACCGCGCCTGACCCCAATTGCCGAACCGCGCCGCTGCTCACGTCGAGCACCCACAAGTCCGCACTGCGGTGAGACGTTCCGTAAACGAGCCCCTGCGGCGTTTCGCGAGTGGCCGAGCGAACATGCGGCACACTCGAGGGCGTGATGCTGTTGCTGTCGGGCGAGTAACGCTTCCCTTCCCAAAACACGCATCCGGTTGACGGCGAAAAGATCATTGTCCGGTCGGGGCCGTCATCGGCGACGAGTTTGAGTTTTCCTGACCGCACATCGAGCGCAAAGAACTGCACCTTCTGGTTGGGCGAATCTTTTCCCGGCGCGGTTCCGCCGTAATAGACCATGCGTTTAGGGTCGAGCACGCTGGCGGGAAGCGTGTGTTTGGCGATCGGAAACTGAGCGACCACTTGGGTTTCGCGAGTTCCCGGATGAGTTCGCAGCACCCATTCGCCGAGATAACCGTGAGCATCGTCTGTTACAGTCGGCGAACCGCGGTCGGTTGCGTAGTAGAGCCAGCCGTCGCTGCCGAGATCGATGCGACTCTGCATTTCGCCCGGCCGATAGTTCATCTCGGCCGGAAAAGCGTTGATCGACTCCAGAAACTTCGTGGTGTCGCAGAGCTGTCGCCATGATTTCTTGCCAGCGTCGTACTCCCACAAGTGAGCGGTGCCTCGCGGTGCAAGATGGTCGTTGGATGACGAATAATAACGCTCGCCAACAACAATCCCGTCGGAGCGGTGCGACCAAGGATTGCCGGGATAGTTCTGCTCGGGGTAGTAGCTGAAGTCCACCTTCGGAGCCGTCTTGGCAATCTCGATCCCACTAAGGAAGTTCGGACCGGGGACCAGAAAGCTCGGATCAGTCTCTGTGACGACAGTCTGTTCATCCGGCAGACGCGGCGGATAGGGCAGCGGGTAACGGCTGTTCGCGGCGGGCTTCTTCGCCGTTGCCGGGTCAGCGGCCCAGCCGGTGCAAACTGCAGCGAGCATCACCAGCAACGTCAGCAAATGCAGTATTCGCATACAGGTCTCGTGGCGGAGTTGTGTTGAAGGGAGCGGCAACTCTCGACGCGCGTGTGTCACTTGTTACGATTCTCCCCGCCTGCGACGGGCCAATCTGACGAAGTTCACTCGAATTTCATACGGCTGCATTGGCCCCGAGTCGGCGAATAAACCGCAGCCTCTTGGTTCAAGATATACCTCGGGGGTTCGGTGGTAAGTTGAGTTCGCTGCGACCGAACGTCGTCTCAGCGTCTTCTTGCGACCAAGTTAGTGTTGAATTGATGTCAGTTCTCTCCCAGACAGTTGTGCTCGCGCTAGTCGGCTGGTGCCTGCTGCTCGGGTTGGCCTTAGTGGCGCTGATCCTTCAGTGCTGCGGTCGGAGTGTCTCGCGCATCGGTCAGCCGATGTTGCCGTTGATGCTGCTGACAACTGGTCAAACCGTGCAGTGGTCTGCATCGTCCGAATGGCGTCCGTGGCTCGCCGCTCGCCGAGGCTTATCAGATGAAGAGCCTCATTTTCGAGCTTGGTCGAACCGCATGGGCTTCTCTGTTCTGGACTAACGTTAGGTCCGCTTACTGCTGCGCCACGAACGCAAATCGGCTCGCCGACTTTTGGTGAGAGGTTTGTCTGAGGTGTGAATTGGCCGATTCGGCATCCTCTCGCGTCTCATTTCGTTGTTCCATTTCCTGGCGGTCTTGAAGCGTTCGCTTCGAACCGAATTCGGTCGCAGCACTTCTTGATATTTTGCGTTCACGGGTTGTCGGACAGCTCGCAATGTGAGCCTGCTTTGCCTTCCCAATCCGCTGCACAGGGCTGACTTCACCAGCAAAGATCTTCGAGA
>CAYLTY010000216.1:4548-15021 GCA_964386705.1 uncultured Planctomycetaceae bacterium | reverse complement strand
CCGTGGCTTCGCCGGATGGTGGCGTGAACTCGGGCAGATCAAACGTTTCACGCAGGTATTGCCAGTCGATGGTGGCGGTCGGTTTCAAGTAGGAAGTCGGAGTACGAGAACTGACGATGGCTCGTGCATCGTCCACTTTGCCAGCCATGCACAAGGCGTAGATGGTCCGTATCCAGCAGCGTTGATACTCAACGGTTTGTGGAGACAGCTTGGTCAAAACCCGCTCGTAGAGTTTGGCGGCTCCGTTGAAGTCGCGATCGGCCAGAGCAAAGTGGGCTCGATGAGTCAGCACCTGCGAATTGTCTGCTTCGCGGGGCAGCAGTTTGGCCACAGCGGCTTCATGCTGATGGCTCGAATTCAGTGACCAGAGCACGGGTGTGCGAAGCGTTGTCTTTGTTTGCAGGTGATGGATGGCCGCGAGGCTTCCGAACCGCCAGCCACTCATGCGATTCGGCGGCACGCAGTTCAAATCGTGGATGTAGTTGCGCTCGTCAAAGTGTGGAGATGCGGCCTCAATGAGTTCTTTGGGCCACACACTTCGAATGTGATCGCTTTTCAGAAAACGTTCTCGAGAGGCATCGGACTTCAGCCATTCGACATAATCCGCATCCTTAAACACAACGCTGTCGGTCGGCGAGATGCGCTGCGGGAAGTTGTCGACGACGGGTTCGGTCGCCTTCAGCCAGTCGGCGAGCTGGTCGCGATCAGCGATGAAGTAGGATCCGAACTGCTCTGGGCTTTCGAACGCCAGCCCGCGCATCATCGGCCCCACGAGCGGCGATTCCCATTGGCGTCGGAAACGAGCGACGTCAACCGGCGTGTGAGTACCTCGGATGCCGAACAGCATCCAGTTATCACCGCTTCCCATCCACACCGAGCCGTTCGTAAATACATCGCAGAAGGCCCGAATAATGGCCCGGCCATCACCGGGGCTGATGTCATGATACGGAACCCAATAGGTCACCATGCCGCTTTCAGCCAGCCGATCGTGAATCAATTGAAAATACTCACGGGAGTATAAATTCACGATACCCGCCCCCTTGGGCGGCGGCGGTTCGCTGGTGATGAGGTCGTAACGTTCCTCGGTCATCTGCAAGTGGAAGCGTCCGTCTTCAATGTGCACTCGGACGCGGGGATCTCGTAACGGCTGGTCCGCTGGGTCGGGGTACACGACATCATTCAGATCCAGGATGTCGCGCGAGATATCAACAATATCAATGCTCTCAAGTTCCTTGGTGTCGGTCAGAGCTTTCGCCGTGACGCCACATCCAAAGCTGATCAAACACGCCTTGCGCGGCGCCGGATGCAAGGCCACCGGCAGGTAGGCGTACATCCGCATGTATTGCTGACACGTCGGATCGGTAGCCGACATCGAATGCGTATTTGTCACCAGCCGGTGATACAGCGGCTGATCCAGTAGTCTCGTTTCCGCATACATGAGGGTATCAATCGAACCTTCACGCAACGCGACGATCTTCGTGTTTCGATTGACGTAGCGCGACGCCACTTTGTCCAGAATTCGCCGCCCCAATCCCACCTGATGAATGAGGAAGGCTGTCAGCAGCACGACAGCGATACTCAGTGTCATTCGATTGCGATTGGCTGTCTGATTTGGGTCCGCTGGTGGAACGCAGAGCGCAGCCACCACGGCATACAGTAATCCCAGCAGGATGAGCGACTTCTCCATACCGAGGAACGGCAGCAGCACGAATCCGCCGAGCAACGCCCCGACAGCCGCACCGAGCGTGTTGCACAGCGTCAGTCTTCCGGCGGTTGTTGTTTCGGATTCCTGCTCACGACGCAGCGCCTGGCCGATGAGTGGAAACAATGCTCCCGACAAGATGGAGACCGGCAGCATGACTGGCAGGGCGCGAGTGAATGTCGACCAGCCTTCCAGATCGCTGCCCCAACCGCCTTTCTCACGGACGGTCATCCATGCGGGAATGGCGTATGTCAGCAGCGTCAGCAGGGAACTCGCCAGTGATAACCACGGCAGCGCGGCCCCAGCGCGTGGTGAACGAGACAACCGGGACGCAATCAATCCGCCGATGGCAATTCCCGCCAGCACAATGGCCAGCATGATCGCGAAGACCCGGCTGTTCCCGAAGTTGAACAGCACCATGTAGCGAAACCAGACGACTTCCAGAGCGAGCAGAATTCCGCCGCACAGAAACGTCGCGAGATAGAATCGAGCTTGTTGCCAGCGGCCGACGGTCGGCGTGACTGCTGGTTCCGCGGCCTCTGCCTTCTGCGGTAGTTCAGACACGTCTCGTCTGAAGCCGCCGCCGAAAGCGATCGCCGCCAGACCTGCGACAAGGCTGCAGGCGCCGGCCGTGAATCCGGTATCGCGAATACCCAAAGTCGGTATCAGGAACATCTCGCAACCGAGCGCTCCGGCCATCGCTCCAAACGTATTGCAGGCATACAGCCGCCCCAGTTGCTCGCCGAAGCGTGAGTCTTGAGCGGTCAGGCCAGACACCATCAAGGGCAACGTGGCGCCCATCGCGACAGTCGGAATGAGCATCAAGCCGAAGCTCACCGCGAGTCGCATCGAGTTCAACAGCAACAACTGATCGGCATACGGCCTCAGCACGGGCACCAGCCACGAATTCAGGTGCGGGAAGCCCAACACCAGTCCCACGCCGACAGCACCGATCAGCACTTCCAGGATGCCGTAGATTCGCACCGGAAACCGGCAACGACGTCCGAACTGCCCGGCCACGAGATTCCCGAGTGCCAGGCCAGCCATGAAACTAGCCAGCACCATGCTGCTGGCCCACACGCTGTTGCCCAGGACCAGTCCCGCCTGTCGAAACCACACGGTTTCAAAGACGAGCGCCGACATGCCCGAGCAGAAGAAGACGAGATAGAGCCACCAGAACCGTTGCATTTTCCGCAAACCGTGCGAGCCGAATGAGTCGATGAGGGAGTTCATCCTCAGGGACGTCAGCACACGTCTCAAGGGCGCATGAGCAACCCGGTGTGTAATTCGCGGAATCGACAGGTCGTACGACGTAACAACCTTCCGAACTGTCATTCGAACGTTCGATTTGACAGGTCACGCCGGCATGCGAGGGACGATCAATGCGCTGCGCTCGACTTCATGCGCGGGCCTCTCAAATCAGGCTGAGCCATGAAGCCTGCAGGATGAAGGTCTCATCAATCTCAATCTGCCGACCGAATACCAGATCGGTACCGGCGCCGCCTGAAACCGTGTCGCCTACAGTCGCCTCGCCATCCACGAAGTCGTCGCCATCCTGTCCCAGACACACGTCCTTGCCGATACCGCCACGCAGAGCATCGTTGCCCGCGCCTCCCAGCAGCGAATCCTTGCCATCGTCGCCGAACAGTTGGTCGTCGCCATCACCTCCGGCGATTGCGTCGTTCCCAACACCACCACCGAGGCGATCGTTTCCGGCTCCGCCCAAGATGGTGTCATCACCCTCATCGCCGCGGATGTAGTCGTTGCCGTTGCCACCCTTCAGCAGGTCATTGCCGAAGCTGCCACGAATGTTGTCGGCACCTTCGCCGCCATCGACGGTGTCGTTGCCGTTGCCGCCGTTGAGATAATCTTCACCGCCACCGCCGATCATCAAATCGTTGCCATTTCGGCCGTAGAGGAAGTCGCTACCGCCGCCACCATTCAGCGTATCGTCACCAGCGCCGCCTTCGATGACGTCATTGTTGGGGCCACCGTGAATCCAGTCCCGACCGGCTCCGCCAGTAAGCGTATCTCGCCCCAATCCGCCGCTGATCTTCACAGTGGTCCGCACGGTTGGCGTGACTGTGATGGTGTCGTGGCCCTCATCGCCATTGACCATTACCAGCCCATTCAAAGTTGCCGCAACGCTCGTGATGTTGATCCGGTCGTTGCCAAGCTTGCCGCTGACGACAATTTCACCCAGCGAGTTAGTTCCGGGATTGCCGAAGTTCAAGTTGATACGATCTGCAGCTTCGGTGCCGTCGATGACCAATGATTCCGTTCCTGAGAGGGAAACGGTTTCAGTATCGTGCCCCTGGCTGGAGGCGATCACTGATCCGTTTGCCAATGAAACATTGATATCTCCATCTGACTGCAACAGCGTGATCCGCACTTGGCCGGTGAGCAAGTTCCTCGCCCCGAGTGCCAACAGGTCATCTGCTTCTTCGGCCGTATCAGGAGCGTTGGTATAATCCCAGTCGCTCGCGCCGTCGTCGACTTCAGTAAAGATTGGCTCGATATCGATTTCGGGCGTGTCGAAGTCGGCAGCAATGTCAAAGGTGTCAATGATTTGAGAGGGTCGCGTCAGTTGAGAGGCGATTACAGAGTTCCCCGAAATCGTATAGAGGGTATCACCGATGTAGGCTGAACGTACGATGTAAGAATCGTCGGTGACCGTACCAATTTGGCGAATCGCGTTCTCCCCCGTCTGCGAGACATCAAACTTGAAGACGAACAGTTCGTTGCGAGCCGTGTTGGTGTCGTGGCTGTAAGACGAGACGGGAATCGCAAGGGTCTGTTTCGCGCCGAAGTAGCCCACGGCCTTGTGGTCCCATTCTGCAATCGACCATGTCCAACTCGGGAGAATGTCCTCATCAACCTCGACCGGATTGGCCGGATCGCTCACGTCGTACAAGGCAACCTTGGTCGCTGCGTCTGTCGTACTGCGACCAATTGCGAGCAGGTGATTCTGATCAATCAATTTCAGATAGCTTGAATAGCCCGGCACTTCGAGTTCGCCGGTAATAACAGGCGTCGTCGGATCGCTGAGATCGAACACAAACAGTGGATCGATTCGACGGAAGGTGACGACGAAAGCCTGGTCGCCGTTGAATCGCACGGAGTAGATTTGCTCGTTGGCCGCGAAGTTCTCGACGGCGCCAACTTGCGTCAGCGTGCCATTCACGTTCTCCAGCACCACAAGGTTATTCGCCTGAGTAAAAGTGTTATTGGCGAAAGACGATGTTGTGGTTGCAACTCGCAATTTGCCTTCAAACTCATCGGCCGAGAATTGGTTCAGCAACGTGCCATCAATGACACCGGTGGCGAGCAGTTCAATTGCGCGGTCACCGTTCGCCCAGGCGAATTCCAGAACTCGAGTTTGCGCGTGCTCCGCTTCCCAGATGGGAGAGAACACATAGAGATGATCGCGATTCGCGTAGATGCCGTTGGAGTAGCTTGCAAACAGCGAACTCGAACTGACGAGCCCAGGTTGCGTATCGCGCGTGTCGATGGTAATCACCGACATCAACGAGTCTGAATTCGCATCGGCAATGCGCGAAATAGATTCGATCTCGCTGATCGCTCCTTCTGCCGCCAGACCACCTGACGTGATGACCTCGTATCTAGGCACGACCTCGTCGATCAATTCATCAAGTGTCTCACGAATACGAGCAATATAGCTCTCCCGTGATTCATACTTCTCGACTTCGACCGTCTCTGTAATGGGAGTTCCGATCCCAGTTGGCATGGTTGATAACGGCGCGTCCACCTCGCCGGTCGGTGCCTCGACCTCACTGAAACTAGTGAATGGTTCGTCGATGGCGATGCCGATCGGGTAGTAAATTGGTACGTCAATCGTCGTCGTTCCGTCCAGTTCGGGTTCGGGCAGCGATACGTCGTTCGTCGTGATGAGGTGAACCTGACCATTGATGGAGCGTGAGTCGATATAGCTGCCATCAATCGTCGCCTGCTTCACCAGAGTGGGGTTCGCCCGATCGGTGATATCGAAGGTACTGACGATGGTCGAACTCGATCCCGGCGAATAAAAGCGACCTCGAAATGGGAGAGAGTAATAATTGGCATAGGCGAATTCGGACGAGATCACCGTCAGGCGATTGCCGTCGAGGTACTCGGCCACCGGTGAGCCATCAATTCTGACTCGGGCCGTCTGTTGCAGATCTCCGGCTGGAACCGCTTTGACGATCAGCAGATCCTGCCCATTCAACACGTACAAGTAATTCCCGTCGGACTCGATGATGTCGCCTTCATCAACACCATCCACTTGCGTGTTGGTTTCTGAGAAGTCGAGCGAACGCGCGTCGTTCAGCGCCGTTGCCTGAAAGCCACCATCCGCCAGCGCGAAGATCGGACCTCGATAGAACCACTGAGGTTGGTCGAAGTAGCCCTCGTAACGCTGTAGGGCGCGCTCGATCAGATACTCCCCGAACTGCTCACGTGACTCAAACTGCGTGACGGGCGGCGGGGCAGATGCGGCACCTCCCAGCGTGTAGAAGATGACGGGATCAACGGTCTCTTCCGATTCTACCTCCAGAGCTCGGCCTTCATCCTCGGCAGGCTGCTCCATCGCAACCAGCGTCGAACTGGCATCGAGCACGGCTCGAACTTCGAGCAACTCAGCGGAGCGATTCGCGCGCATCAGCTTGCGGCGCTGCCGGTTTGCTGATGAAGACATTGCCCACAGAACAAGCGATTGGCCCATTCGCTTCATGGAGTACGCTCCGGGAATTCTGATGTTTTCAGCAGGGAAACACTCTTACCACGGAGTGCATGTCGCGAGTGAACAGCATTCGTAGCTCAACTGCGACGATTCTAAGAACTCAATCCAAATTCCCAAAGATGTGAGAGCTGACGCGTGGAGATGGAAATTCGCAAATCATTATTTCATAAGGAGATACATACAACGGCCGCCATTGAGGTGACTTCTCCCGGCGGCGAGGGTGGGTCGAGGTCCTCTCACGGCAGGCGGCAGAAGACGACTCGGCCGGTGGCGTCACCGAGGACCGCGAGGGTGCCGTCGGGGGAGATGGCGGCGGCGTGCAGGTGGGAGTTGCCCGTCTGGACGCGGCAGACTTCGCGTCCGGTGGCGACTTCCAGCACGGCGGCGGATTGAGGGCTGGGATCGACGGTGTCGCCGCCCAGCGTCACGGACTCGGCGATGGTGATGAGTCGCTGGCCATCGCGGCTGAGGCCCAATGCGCGGCTGGCGGGGGCGAATGGTCCGCGAGTCCACAGGAGTTTGCGCGAAGGGACATCCCACGCCTGCACCCAGTCGCCGATGGAGGCCGAGTCCTTAGTCTCGGTGGAGCGGGTGACCAGAGTTCGTCCATCTGGAGTCGCCTCGAGGGCGATCACGGGGCCGCCGAAACCGTGCATGCGGGATCGCTCACGCAGGCTGCGGCCGGAGAACTGCACAACCACAGGTTCCTCAGCTGGCTCCGACGACGCGAAGACGACGGGATCACCCGGTTCACCACTGACGCAGATTGCTCGAATGGGGCTCGGCCACGAACGCAGGATGCGTTTGCGGATTGACTGGTCAGCATTCTGGCTGAGGCTCAGTTCCACGAGTCCGCGGTTACCGGCCGCGATGAGCGTGTGCGGGTTGAGTCGCGCGGCATCGAAGTGAAAGGCGAACGGGTCATCGAAGGTGGGAGCTTCCTGACGTCCGGATTCCAGGTCCCACACGACGATCGTGCTGGTGTCTTCACGAGCCGCTCCTAGAGCGACCACGCGCTGCGCGTCGCCGGTAACGACCAGGCGCTCGGGCCCGATCGGCAGGCGTTCTGACTGCCGCAGCATGCGACCGGTTGCGGCATCCCAAAGTCGCAGACTCGTATCGCCCGCATCCTTCAACGAAGAACTGCGTCCTCCGCCAGAGACAACAACCTTGCCATCGGCGCTAAAGGCCAACGACCAGACCGGATCGGCGTGCGGCGTCAGGCTGACGCTGAAGCCGCTGACCTTCTGCTGCGGGCGAGCCGCCCACAACACCACTCCCAGCAACAGCACACTGACGATGGCGATGACATGCCGATTCGTTTGCCGTGTCGGCGGAACTCGCGCCGGTTCAAGTGCGCGTGACGGCGGGAAGCCAGGCATTGCGACGGATGCCTGTCCCGGCAGTTGCTGCAGTTCGACGAGCAGCTCTTCGACCGTCTGAAAGCGATCCTGCGGCCGCTTGCGCAACAGCTTCTCGACGATGCGTACGAGCTGAGGTTCAACATCCGGAGCGACTTGAGCCAACGGCTGTGGTTGCTCGCAGACGTGATGAATCAACTGGCTCGACGGTGTGTTCGCATCAAACGGCGTGCGACCGCTCAATAGTTGATAGAGCAGAATGCCGACCGAATAGAGGTCCGAACGCACGTCGACCGTCTCACCCTGAGCCTGCTCAGGAGACATGTACTCGGCGGTCCCCATCACCAGGTTCGGGTCGGAGGGCTCATCAGGCACCGGACCGCGCGCCAGGCCGAAGTCGGTCAGCAACGCGGAACCGTTCTGGCGGTCCAGCAGAATGTTGCCCGGCTTGATGTCGCGATGCACGAAGCCTTGCCGATGCGCGGCAGCGAGGCCGAGCAGCACCTGCTGCATAATCGCCAGCACTTCATCGCGCGGCAGACGGCCGACTCGATGCAGACGTTCCGCGAGCGACTCGCCGTCCACAAACTGCATGGCGTAGAAGTGGCGTCCGGCATCTTCACCGATGAAGTAAATCGGGACGAGATGCGGATGGCTCAGCTTCGCGGCAGCAGCGGCTTCGGCTTTGAAGCGTTTCACGAACGTGGGATCGTTTGAGAATCGCGGGTGCAGCACCTTCAGCGCGACCGTGCGGTCGAGAGACCGGTCTAGACCGCGATACACCACACCCATGCCGCCGTGACCGATTTCCTCGAAGACTTCGAAGTGTCCTAGTTGCTGAAACGCCGGGGCGCGACGCCGGCGAATGCGTGTCTCGCTGTGCGTGACCACTTCCGTATCACGCGGCTTCGCGGCGGGCGTTTCGGATGTCAGTCCCCGCTCTTCGATGGTTTCGACGAGCACTTCCACCAGCACCGCAACCGATTCGATGCGAGTCGATTCGTCATAGCCGATGCAGCGATCGATGACGTTGCGGATCGGACGCGGCACGCGACTCATGGTGGCCGGGCTACTCAAGTACGACCGGATCGACTGACCGGTTACCAGCCGGCACAGCAATGTTCCGAGTTGATAAACATCAATCCGTTCCGGCGGAAAGAACAGGTTGTGCGCGCTGAGCACCTCGCGCGTTGCGTCGAGCGAGACCGGGATCAGAATGCTCTTTGAGTTGCGCAGCTCGGGCGGGCATTGATCGGGGTCAATGACCGGTCCGCCAAATTCAATCGGATCGGGCGACGGTTCGGACAGATCCGGCGCTTCGGCATCGCGAGCCCAGTGCAGCGCTTCCAGTCGAATTGCGCGATGCTGACGATCCCCTTCGTGCCAGACCCAGACTGCGCGGGCCGCTGTCAGGACCGCTCGCGTGCAGTCACGAGCCGACAGGCGTCCGATCCACAGCGCGGTCGTTTGCTCGCTGCTCGCGGTTGAGTCGGCTTTGGAATCGGCATTTTGTGAGGGCACGTCACGCATAGGAAGAATCACGCAGACTTAAGTAGGACGCAGGCTAAATGGTTTGGTTTGATGAATGATCGCGGGACTAAGTTCCGCCGTTACGTTCGTTGAGGTACTCGCGGACGTTCTTCAGGATGGTGGTCATGGACTCGACTTCCCGTTCGCGTAGTTCATCCGAACTGAACGCCTCGTAAGAACGTCGCAGTGTCTCTTCGAGTCCGCCGTGTTGCGTCAGGAAATCACCCAGGCGAGCCCATTCCGTTTCAAATTCATGTTGAGTTTCCGACGTCGCGACATAACGCGTCACGTGCCAGCGGACGAGTTCCCGCAGGCGGGTCTCCAGCCGATTGCGGGCATGCCGATAGAAGTTGTCGACGTCAGTGACTTTCAGGCCCAGCAGTTCGGCGACGTCTTTCACGGCCATGCCTTCACAGACTCGACCATAGAACACGCGGAAGTAGTCGCCGCGTCCTTCGCGGTGATAGTCGTCCAGCAGAGATTCCACGGCTGCCTGCAACAGCTCTTCCGCCCAGGCTTCGTAGAACGCATCTGAATCACCGCCGGGAATAACCTCGGTGACCAGCTCTTCGAACTTCAGTTCGGCGCTCAGTTCGTCCATGTAGTCACGCATGCGGCTGGCTTCGCGCTGACGTCGCCGGCTGTTGTTGGCCAGCACCTTGCGAACTACGGCGCACAGCAGAGTTCGCAGGCGAGCCCGGCGGTCTTTCGTCCAGCGAGCGAGCAAACCATTTCGAATCACGGTCTCCAGGGTGACCGAAGCAATGTCTTCAGCGTCATGCAGACTCAGTCGCCCCCAGCGGGCCGCAAAACGACAGATGGGACGCCAGTAGTCCGCCAGGAATACAGCCCAATCCGACTCGGCAGTGCTGGTCGCAATGCGTTGAATCAGCGTGTAGCGAGTCGTTGGAAAGTTCATGGTGCTCTCCCTGCAGCGGCGAATCGTCCTCTTGCTCCGCAAGATGAACGCTGACAATGCGGCGATCAACCACCTTGTCAGATCGGTTTCAAATTCTTTGCTGGTGCTCATCAACCGATGCGGTTGACTGAGCGGCGTATCGGTATTTGTGCCGGGAGGGCGAGGCTCCTGCCGAGCCGCATGGCGAATCAGCCTTGCCGCCAAAGTGCGGCTCGGCAGGAGC
>CAYLTY010000216.1:0-4538 GCA_964386705.1 uncultured Planctomycetaceae bacterium | reverse complement strand
TTGTGGGCGGGGGGGGGGCGGCCCCTCCCGCGCGGTCGGCCCAATCCGCCTGGCCCCCACCGGGGGGCGGGTCTGTCGCCCCCCCCTCCCGATCATGCTTCATCGCAATTACCAAAGTGCAACTCAGTACGATGTCGTTACCGTTCTCGCCGTTCTGAATCAGAACGAGCAGGTAATCTCTGGCCAGCGTACTAGTCCAGTCGATGATGCCAGTCTTCAAACCCTTCAAATGCAGCTACGGTTTGTGACTGCACGTCATTTGCGAACGGCACATCCGCAGCCCGGCTGGCGGTCCGCATGCCGGATCGAGCCGATTCAGGCAGCACGTTGATAACGATCTGTCCTTCGCGGGTCGCTCCGCTGCTGGTTCTCATCCGGAAGCGGAAGACATCCACCCCGCTGAATCCCGGATCGGGCACATAGCGGAAGGATGTCGGTCGCACGCCCACTTGTTCCAACGCTCCGTGCCGCGGCAGACTGAGCAACGCGACGCCGATAACGCCTGACGAGTTGCCGCCCGCATCAGCCGCCGGGCCGATGTTGCGAATCTCAAAGTGACGGTCACCGCTGACCACTTGAGCCACTGAAGTCTCAATGGCATCGCTGACTTTGAGCTCCCAATGCTCTGGCGTCTGGCTGGCATCAGCCAGTTCCAGAATGGGTTCGACGAAGTCCGCGACCGGACCGCTCGGTCCGCCTTCGCCCACCAGCGCGAGAAGCAATGACCGACCGACTGTTTCCACCATCAGCACGACCGTGCTCGCCATTCCCAGAACGGGTTCGAGTGGCGCGGCAACGGAACCGCTGACAGTCGCCGGGTCCAGACTGGCCAGCAGCATCTCGGTTTCAACGCTCGCCACCGGAATCACTGCCGAAGCCGCTTCGGTTAAGACGGAGGGCTCTTCAGCAATCCAGGCCTGGAAGCTGACTTCAATGATCTGCGTATTGTCTTCGTTGGTTGCCAGCGGCGTAACAGCGGCGATCAGGTTCGCTGTGTCCGAAGAATCTGCATCAGGCACGAGGTCCGTACGAGCGAACGTCGGTGCCGAGGCATCTGTCTTCGCATCGGTATCAGGAGGCGTTGCCGCAGGTGCTTCGTCTGTCACCGGAGCTTCATCGGGTACCAGCGGATCCGCTGGAGCAGCGGACGGCAGAGGTGATGTCAGTCCACCCAAGGACGAGTCGTCAGGCGAAACATCGGTTGCAGATGATTCAAAAACGTCATCAAGATCCAGCACGGGCGGCAACCTGATACCCGAACCGCTGAAGGTGTATTCTGTTACTACGTCCCGGTTATCAAATCCCTGACCGGTAGCCTGCTCAAGGGTTGAAAACGATGCCTCTGAGTCGGTGACAATCCACGAATCCGATCTCTCGAACTCGAACGGTTCGTATTCCTGGTACGCGTCAGCCAGCACCAACACGTGAGCATTGGTAGCATCAAACCTCGTGACTTCCCTGAACTCGCCGCGCCAGATTTTCTGGCCATCCAGTACTGCCATGTTCAACGAGACATTGGCCAGACGACCATCTCCAAAGATGATCTGCAGCGGAGCCGGTCGCTTACCGGGCTCGGCCTCGGCGAGGATATCGCTCAGATGGCCTTCAATCTGGAAACGCGCGTCAGGGAACTCGCCGGGCGTTTCCTGCATCTGGTCGGGAAGTGGGCTGTTCGTGTGCTCGTGGAACGAGTGCACCAGGTCAGCGAAGAACGCGTGGTCTTGCCAACGTTCGGCCAGACGCCCCTCGATGTTCAGCTTCCATTCGGGGGCTGCAGGCTCTCCGGTTGAAAACTCGATCTGCCCGAAGACAGCGGTCTGGTCGTCCGTGATGCCCGTTAACAGCGTCCGGTCTTCCAGACGTTCACCGGCGCGCGCCTGCCCCAGCGCCACGGCGGGAGCAGCATACGCACTCGACTGACGTCGGTGATAACCAGGCTGGACAGGCATAACTGCAGATTTCCCAAGCAAATAGGAAACGCGTCGGTGAGTACGCACGTCACCGGCATGAAACTCAATGTCGGTCCCGGAGGAAAGCCGTAATAGAATCTTGGGAACGGCCGAATTTCTCAAGGCGTAACTTCGAGCCGCATTCGACCACTCGCCTGCAATTTCGCCAAATTGCCCATTTTTCGGAACCGCTACGACCGGAGAAAACGGCTCACGTCGGACAATCGCCACGTCCGATAGATCCAGACAGGCGCTTTTGCGCGGAGGCTCGGTATTCGGCGGCACGAATACAGACGGCCTCAGCGTTGTCAGCCTGAACACCGCCTGGCGGCGGCTCTTCTGGAAGGAGAAGCAAGGATGCGAAAGGTTCTTTGGACATTGGGTGCACTCGGCGCGCTAGGATTCGCGCTGACGGTCAGCACCGCTCAAGATCGGTTGCAGGGCTTCTCGCCCTACCGATCCACCAACACACCGACCAGTCGCGGCTACACTTATGTGGGCCGGGACGCTCAGACCGAGCAAGCTGCGGAAGGGCAGGAAGCTGCCCCGCAGGAAATGCAGCGCTATACGCGCAGCCGCTCGGAAGCTGCCGCAGCCCCGACGGGCAGCCAGCCTCAAGCTCTGAAGAATTATCAGAAAGAGTTGTTTGGAGCGGAAGCCCCGAAGACGGGCGCGGCGGCCAAGCAACCCACCAATACACGTATGCCTGTTCGCGATGGACAGATTCGTCAGACGAGCGCGGCTGACGACGGCAAGAACGTCGTTCGTCAGGCCGGCGGTCTGCTGGACGAGTCTGAAGCCACCAATGCGGTGACTCAGGCCGATTTCGCCAAGCAAGCCGGTAAGCCGGATGAAGTGAAGCAGGTGAGCGGTCAGAAGACCAACGCTGAAGGCACGCCTCGCGGCGGCCTGATGCTGTTGCCGGATGCTCCACCAGCACGAACAGCCGCAGGCGCGAAGAAGGAGCCGGTGAAGCCAGCGGCTGGCAAGCCGACGACTCCGGCAGCTTCGAAGGATGCCGGCATTCGCAAGCCTACGTCGCTGAGTGCTGAGAAGTCGTCCAGCGCCCCAGCTCACGCTTCAACGGGCTCGCCACGCATTAGCACCGAGTGGAAAAAACTGTCTGACTTCAACGTCGGCCAGCCCTGCTCGATGGAACTGGTGGTTTCGAATTCTGGTACCGGTGCGGCCAACGACGTGACGATCGACGTCTACGTTCCGGCCAGCATTCGCATTGCAGAAGCCAAGCCAGAGCCTGCTTCGGCTTCTGATCATGCCACGTGGCAGTTCAATTCGATCGCGGCTGGTGAAGACCGTCGCATCTCGTTGATCGTGATCCCCAGCCAGCGCGGTGAAGTGGCGGCGAATGCGAATGTGCGCTACACAAGCGCTGCGTCGACTGTCATCAAGATTGAAGAGCCCATGCTGAAGGTGGCCATTGCCGGCCCCGAGCAGGTCAGCGTCGGTGAACCAGCCGCTCACGTTGTGACGGTGTCCAACCCCGGCAGCGGCGTGGCTCACAACGTCAGCCTGGAAGTCAACATTCCTGCTGGCCTGGAACATCCAAAGGGTTCGCACCTCGCGATGGATCTGGGTTCGCTGACTCCAGGCGAAAATCGCACGGTGAAGCTGTCGCTGGTCGCGAAGACTGGCGGCGACCAGGCGATTCGCGTGGAAGCCAAGGCTGGTGCTGAACTGCATCAGTCTGCGGTTTCGAAGCTAACCGTGCTGGCTCCGAGCCTGAAGCTGGATCTCGCTGGTCCCGCAGTTCGCTACGTCGGTCGTGACGCTCGCTACACGCTGAACGTCAAGAACGACGGTGCGACTCAAACCAACAATGTGCGAGCGGTCTACATTCTGCCGAAGGGCTTCCAGTTCGTGTCTGCCAGCAACGGCGGCACGTACGACGAAAGCAATCGCATGGTCACGTGGTTCCTGGGCAGCGTGGATGCTGGCAAGAGCACCGAGCTGACCTTGAAGCTGCGTCCAACCGAACTCGGTGACTTCGCGGGTGTCGCGAAAGTGGTGTCCGAGCACGGAGCAACCGCTGAAGCCCGTACGCAGACGAAGGTCGATGGCGCCGCTTCGCTGGTGCTCGAAGTTGTGGACCTCGAAGATCCTGTCGAGATCGGTCGCGAGACCGCTTACGAAGTTCGCGTTCGCAACAGCGGTTCGAAGGAAGCCCAGAACATTGGCTTGTCGATCGAACTGCCAACGGCGATTCAACTCGTCAACGTGAAGTCGCCAGTCGAGTACATCGCAGAGAGCGGACTGGTCGTCTTCAAGGCTCTGCCTCAACTGCCACCTGGCAAGACCGCGGTCTTCCAGTTGACCGTGAAGGGCCGCGACGAAGGCAACCAGCGCCTGCGAGCCCGCTTGACCAGCGACTCGATTCAGGAACCGCTCACAGTTGAAGAACTCACCAAGTTCTATGCCGACTAATCAACTGTGACCGTTCGCTGATCGCTTCCAGAAGACAAAACGCCCGCTCAACTTTGAGCGGGCGTTTTCGTTTTCGTAGTTCAGTCTCTCCGAGACTGAACTTTCTTATACGGATTCCAGAAATTAAGTGCGCGTAACGGATACAGC
>CAYLTY010000215.1:0-15076 GCA_964386705.1 uncultured Planctomycetaceae bacterium | reverse complement strand
TAGTGCCGTCGCAAGTCGCTCATGGGGGCC
The DNA here is from genome assembly GCA_964386705.1 of uncultured Planctomycetaceae bacterium. Classification (GTDB taxonomy): domain Bacteria; phylum Planctomycetota; class Planctomycetia; order Planctomycetales; family Planctomycetaceae; genus AM-0621. The sequence goes on along the minus strand of CAYLTY010000215.1, from coordinate 15,046 downwards.
AAATTACCGAAATCGGGCTCAGAATGTTTTCGGGTTCGTCCGCAGCTTGCGAATCGAGTTCGGGCTGATGTTAAGCTGTCCAAGAAGGTACTTCTGGTAACCCACGGAGGTTGGCTGACATGTAGTGTCAAGGAACGCAAGCGAACGATATGACAAAAATTTCTGGAATGCTTGGAATTCCGATTTTAGCTTGCTAGAGTCATAGACACGCACGCTAGCGAGGCGGCGCCTCAAGTGTGCGATATGGCGGTCACAGTGGGTTGTGGTGGCTCGACTGTGACAGGTGGTTGCAATGTTGCGGCTGCCGCTCGGCGTAGGTCCGAGAGCAAGGATGCCCGTTTCTCCAAAGAGGAGGCTGAGACATGTTGGTGCTATCAAGGAAGCCAGGCGAGAAAATCCTGATCGGTGACAAAGTTCAAGTCACCATCGTTCGTATTGGTCCCAATACCGTACGGTTAGGGATCGATGCACCTCGCGACATGAATATCGTCCGCGAAGAACTCTGCAGCTCCGGTAAGACGGAAATTGTTGTAGAGGTCGAAGCCGACTGTGTCGCCGGTCTCCCGAATCTACCTCGCTGAAGTTTGCAGCGGCGCTGAATATGAAAGCCCCCGGAGTTTACTCCGAGGGCTTTTTTTGTTGGTCGGCCTCCTGCACGACAAACTTTGCGAAGCCCGGAGACATTGTTTCGTGTGGCGTGTTGGTCTCATCGACTAGCACATTCAGCACCTCGATCTGCTCGCCTTGCTTCTGCAATTTGGCGATAAGTTCCAGGCCACGTTTCGGTCCCAGGATGACGACAGCGGTGTCGACGGCGTCAGTCAGTATTCCGCGAGTTGAGATCACCGTCGCGCTGCCGCGTTGAGTAAGGCCTAGTCCCGTTCGAGGGCTTAGAATGTGCGAGTATCTCTTGCCGTCGATTTCCACGAACTGGTAGGCATCACCAGAAGTTGAGACGGCCTGATTGACGAGTTTCAGCTTGCGAATGTTCTGGCCGGGCGCCGACGGAGATTCGACCGCCACGGTCCACGCATCCTGGTCCGGCGGCGCGTCAGCGACCGCGATATCGCCGCTTGCAGCCACCAAAGCGCGGGTGATTCCGTGCTTTCGCAGAACTTTCAGGGCCTCATCTGATGCGTAGCCCTTGGCGATGCCACCGAGGTCTAAACGCATCCCAGCCTGCTTGAGTTCGACTAGACGGCGTTCTGCATCGGTTCGCAATTCAACGAGTCGATAACCGACGGAACTCAGCGCCTGTTGCAGCTCTTGCGGTTCGGGAAGCTGCTTCTGGCGGCGTGCTCGGCGCCAAAGCTTCGTCAGATGACCCACTGTGACGTCAAAGGCGCCATCCGAGAGCCGAGAGATCTCGTCTGAACTCTTCAGAACATTCCAAAGATCAGGACCGACTTCGACCGGATGGCCGGGAGAAGACGCTGCGCACAGCTTCATCAGCTCACTGTTCGAGTCGTAGTCGGACAAGATGCCATTGAGTTCTTTGATGCGATCGAATGTTGCTGTTGCAGCCTTGTTTGCTGCCTCGGCAGAGGAGGCGTAGAATACAACTCGGAATTGGACGCCCATTTCGACTTGGGTGAACTCGAAGCGCATCGGGCCTGGTGCTTGAGCGTGTGCCGCGTTGGCTGTGACGAGCCAATACAGGAGTAGGGCAATCATTCGAATCCAGTTCCTGCGGCTGCACTCTGCAGCCTGATCAGCACCCGCCATTGCAGTCACTTCCGTTTTGTGTTGGTTCGTCAATTTGTGTGCTGCCTCACTTGGCCGCGGACGATTCGGGCCGACGAGATTTCATCCTCTCTCAAGCATTGAGAGCACTTGCCAATGAAGAGTTTGTCGTTCTGCCTTCGCCGTGTCAGCCTTATAGCCGCGGTGTTTTCGCTGCTGCCGCTCGCTCAGGCTGATGATTCCAAGAACCCGGCTGCGGAAGCCAAGACCGAGAAGGAGATGAAAGCTTACAAGCAGGTCATCCCCGGAACGGAAATCAGCTACGAGATGCAACCTATTCCCGGCGGCGAATTCCTGCTGGGCAGTCCTGCCAGTGAAGCCGACCGTAAGGAAGACGAAGGCCCGCAGGTGAAGGTTAAGATCGAGCCCTTCTGGATGGGCAAGCATGAAGTCACTTGGGAAGAATACGACATCTGGTCGTACAACCTCGACATCCAACGCCGCAAGTTGCTGAATCTGAAGGGTACGGAATTGGATAAGGTCGCTGACGCGGTGACCCGACCAACCAAACCCTACACCGATATGACGTTCGGTATGGGTCATGATGGCTTCCCTGCTATCTGCATGACTCAATTGGCGGCGAAGACCTATTGCGAATGGCTCAGCCAGAAGACTGGCCATTACTACCGCCTGCCGACGGAAGCGGAGTGGGAATACGCTTGCCGCGCTGGCACGACCACTGCGTACTCCTTTGGCGACGACAAGTCGAAGCTGGGCGAGTATGCCTGGAACTACGACAACAGTGACGAGAAGTATCACAAAGTCGGTCAGAAGAAGCCCAATCCGTGGGGCCTCTACGACATGCACGGCAATGTTTGTGAGTGGTGCGTCGATGAATATGACGCCGGGTTCTACAAGACGCTGGCCGCCAAGGGTGGCGTGGTGAACTCGCCGGTCTTCCCGGCCAAGAAGCTTTACCCGCGAGTGGCTCGTGGTGGTTCGTGGGACACTGATCCCGATGGCTGCCGCAGCGCCAGCCGCATTTTCTCCACTCCCGAGTGGAAGGTTCAGGACCCGCAGGTACCGAAGAGCAAGTGGTACATGACCGATGCTCTGCACGTCGGCTTCCGTCTCGTTCGTCCGCTGACTCCAGCCACGCCTGAGCAGAAGTTGAAGCTCAACCTGGCCCCGGAAGAAAACATCGAACGCGATTAGTTCTATAAAGCGAATGACGCCGGCATGATTGCCGCGTGTTCGCCTTTGCTGTTTCTTAGATTCTCAGCTCCTCATTTCCCCCCGATTGGAGACGTTTTCATGTCAGATAAGCTTGGGTCTTCGCGACGCGAGTTTTTGCAAGCGTCGACGGCGCTCAGTGCGGGCATGCTGTTGAGTTCCGCGGTGGCTTCTCGTGCTTATGCCGCACCCAACGACACGATCCGTATCGGTGTTGTGGGCGTGGGTGGTCGTGGTCGTGGTGCTGCCGTCCAGGCATTGAGCACTGAAGGGCCGATCAAACTGGTGGCTGTGGCTGATGCGTTTCCAGATGAACTGGAAAACGGCCTGCAGTCGATTACGAAAGCTTTGGGCGATCGTGCAAAGGACCGCGTCGCCGTCGACAATGATCACAAGTTCGTTGGCCTGGACGGCTTTGAAAAGCTGCTGACCAGTGGCGTGGATCTGGTGGTTCTGGCGACTCCGCCGGGCTTCCGTCCGCGTCAGGTCGAAGCTGCCATCAAGGCTGGCAAGCACGTCTTCATGGAGAAGCCGGTCGCGAGTGACTCGGCTGGTGTGCGTCAGGTTCTGGAAGCCTGCAAGCTGGCCAAGGAAAAGAACCTGAAGATCGGTGTTGGTCTGCAACGCCATCATCAGGCTCACTACCTGGAAACCATCAAGCAACTGCACGACGGCGCGATTGGTGACATTCTCGCCCTGCGCGTGTACTGGAACAGCGGCGGAGTGTGGGATCCACGCCGCACGCGTGAGCAATGCAAGTCGGAGATGGAGTATCAGGTTCGCAACTGGTACTACTACAACTGGCTGTCGGGCGATCACATCTGCGAGCAACACATCCACAATCTGGACGTGGGCAACTGGGTGATGAACGACTACCCGATCGAGTGCCACGGTATCGGTGGCCGTCAGGTGCGTACCGACAAGAAGTACGGCGAGATCTACGACCACTTCGCAGTTGAGTACACCTTCAAGAGCGGCGCCAAGATGTTCAGCCAGTGTCTGCATCAGGCCAACTGCTGGCACAGTGTGACCGAGCATGCTCATGGCACGAAAGGCTATTCGGACGTCAGCGCTGGTTCGATCACCTCCGGCGGCGAGAAGTGGCGCAGCAAGCGTGGTGGTAAGGATCCGTATCAGCAGGAGCACGACGACCTCTTTGCCGCAATCCGCAACGACATGCCCTACAACGAAGGCGAGAATGGTGCGAAGAGCACGCTCACCGCGATCATGGGTCGTATGGCTTGCTACTCCGGCAAGTTGATTACTTGGGACGATGCGCTGAATGCTCCGATGAATCTCGTTCCGGCTGACCTCTCCTGGGATGCCAAGCCGGGCACACTGCCGAACGATAAGGGCGAGTACATGGTCCCCACACCGGGCCAGACCAAGCCGTATTAGTTGGTAGAATTTGATCGGGCTTCGGCAAAACTGTGCCGAGGATTTCGAATTGAGAACAGAAGACCTGCCGATTCGTTCGGCAGGTCTTTCTTGCTTCTCAGGGATTCGTCTGCTTCGCGGTTTACTTGCCCGATGCTGATGACCAATGTCATGAGGCTCGGTTGAGGGAAGTTATCGTTTCCGAGAGACGCCAACTTCGCCGCGAATTCGTTCGGGAATTGAAATGATCCTGCTGACTCAAGATGTCATCGACTATCACCGCCTCACAGAGGATGTGCGGTCGAACGATGCCGGGGCCGTGGTGCTCTTTCTGGGTACGGTGCGCGAGATGACTCACGGTCGTCAGACGCTGGCACTCGACTACGAGGCTTTTCCTGAGATGGCCGTTGCGAAGATGAACGAGTTGGAAGCGGAAGCTCGGCAGCGCTGGCCGGTCGTGAACGCGGGGATCATTCATCGTCTCGGACATCTGGAATTGGGTGACATCAGCGTCGCGGTGGCCGTGAGTTGTCCGCATCGCAAAGACGCATTTGACGCGGGTCGATTTCTCATCGATCGTTTAAAGGAAGTAGTTCCTATCTGGAAGAAAGAGAATTGGTCGGACGGAAGCACCGAGTGGGTTCATCCCGGTGCTGACAACGTCCGGGAGGCGCGATCATGATCGAGCCACTGATCGACACGTTTGGACGCATTCACAACAACTTGCGCATCAGTGTGACGGACCGTTGCAACATTCGCTGCTTCTACTGCATGCCCGCTGGTGATGTGCAGTTCATGAATCGGCGCGAACTGCTGACGTTCGAAGAAATCGAACGCTTCGTGCGCATTGTCGTCCCGATGGGCGTCAACAAGATCCGCCTGACGGGAGGCGAGCCGTTGGTGCGCAAAGATCTGTATCTGCTGGTTGAAAAGATCGCGGCGATTCCGGGCGTTAAAGACATTGGCGTAACGACGAACGGCATTCTGTTCGCCGAGCAGGCTCAAGCGTTATGGGACGCTGGCTTGCGACGCGTCAACATCAGCCTGGATGCTCTGGACCCCGTTCGTTTTCAAGAGATCACACGTCGCGAGGGCTATGAGAAAGTCATTGAAGCCATTCATGCCGCTAAGCGAGTGGGCTTTGATCCGGTCAAAGTGAATGCCGTCTCCATCCGCGGGATGACCGAAGATCAGATCGTTCCGTTTGGACATTTTGCACGCGAGACCGGGGCTGAGATTCGTTTCATCGAGTTCATGCCACTGGATGCTGACAATGCCTGGGAGCGCGAAAAGGTTCTGTTTGCATCTGAAATCATCGAGCGATTGTCGGCTGAGATCATGCCATTGGTGCCGATCGGCGATCATGATCCGCATGCCCCGGCGTCGGAGTTTCAGTTTGCGGATGGCGTCGGCCGGATTGGGTTCATTGCGTCTGTGAGCCAGCCGTTTTGCCTGCAGTGCAATCGGTTCCGAATCACCGCGGATGGAAAGGTGCGGAATTGTCTCTTCAGTCTTGAGGAGACTGACATCAAGTCAATGCTTCGAGGTGGAGTGCCAGATGAAGAGATTGCCGCAGCCGTGCGAGCATCCATCACCGCTAAAAAAGAGGGGCACGAGATCAACACCGCCCGGTTCATTCAGCCGGATCGCCCCATGTATTCCATTGGTGGCTAGTCGCCGATGGCCGAGCTTTCAGGCAACGTGAGTGCTTGACGCCGTCAGTCCGACAGCACGCGTCATTTGTGTCCGGAGTGCATTCTTGCGACATTCGGCCTAGTGTTGTCGGACTTTATTGAGCTGAACCTACTCGACGCGGAAGCTCGCCGGTGCCCTTGCTGGTCCGGTGATTTTCGAGTCTCAATCCATTTGCAATATGACTGCACACAACCCTTCCGAGATCTCCGGCGCACCCGATGATGATGCCGCCGATGGAGATTCTCTGCCGCCCGTCATTCCGATTTCGCATGGACCTCACTCCGAAACCGAAGAGGTGCCTTGGATCGACCGGGCCAAAACATTCTTGATCGGCAAGCCGCGTGATCTTGGCGATCATGCACTCTTTGAGAGTTTGTCGCTCGTTGCATTTCTGGCTTGGGTGGGGTTGGGGGCCGACGGACTTTCATCATCCTGCTACGGACCGTCGGAAGCGTTCCACCATCTTGGCAGTCATGCGCCTCTGGCCGTGTTCCTGTCGCTGGCTACGGTTGCGACGGTATTCATTATCTCAGCCTGCTATGGCCACATCATTGAGGAGTTTCCCAGCGGCGGCGGTGGATATCTGGTCGCAAGCAAGTTGCTGGGGCGGCAGGCGGGATTGGTCTCGGGCTGTGCCCTGATGGTGGATTATGTGCTGACAGTAACGGTCTCGATTGCAGCGGCCGGGGATGCGCTGTTTGGCTTCTTTGGAATGGAATGGAATTGGCTGGGGTTCGACGCCGCAGAGTGGAAACTCGCGGCGGAAGCGGGCGCCATCCTGTTCTTGATTGTTCTCAATCTGCGCGGCGTTAAAGAGTCCGTCATCGCGCTGGTGCCGATCTTCCTGCTTTTTCTGGTGACGCACGCCATCATGATTGCGGGTTCGGTCTTCATGGATATTGGCGAGACCGGGCAGGTCGTGGCGACAGTCGCAACCGAAGTTCGAACGAGCATCACAGACCCCCAAATCGGCTTATGGGGCGTGATGGCTTTGCTGCTGCATGCCTACTCCCTGGGTGCTGGTACTTATACGGGTATCGAGGCTGTTTCAAACAGCATGGCTGTGATGCGCGAGCCTCGCGTTGCCACCGGCAAGCGAACCATGGTCTACATGGCGATTTCCCTGTCGCTTACTGCTGGCGGTCTGATGCTGGCATACTTGCTGATGAAAATTCAGTTCAGCCATGACAAGACCATGAATCATGCGCTGACCGAAGTCTTTGTTGGACGCCTGGGTCTTGGAGACAGCGCTTTCGGCACGGGCTTCATCATTGCCACGATGCTTTCCGAAGGCGCTCTGCTGGTCGTTGCAGCTCAGGCTGGTTTTATCGATGGGCCGCGTGTGCTGGCCAACATGGCACGCGACTCATGGGTGCCCCATTGGTTCGCGAACCTCTCCGAACGCTTGGCGACGCATAATGGGATCGTGTTGATGGGGCTGTCGGCGCTGGTCGCGCTACTGCTCACTCGCGGTCACGTTTCGACGTTGGTCATCATGTATTCGATCAATGTGTTCATCACATTTTCATTGTCCATGGTCGGCATGTGCGCGTTCTGGTGGCAGCGACGTGCGACGTCGCTACTTTGGAAGAAGCGGCTCGCCCTGTTTTCGTTTGGTGCATTCCTGTGCTGCCTCATCCTTACGATTACGGTTGTGGAAAAATTTGAGACGGGCGGCTGGATTACGCTGGCTGTGACCGGCGCCTGCTTTGGCATCTGCGAGTTGATTCAGCGGTACTATCAGAAGGTGTCCAAAAAGCTGAGGTTGCTTGATCAGACGCTCACGGACCTGCCAATCATCGGTGAGCCGAATCTTTCTGAACCGATGGAGAATCAACCGACAGCCGTGGTCATGGTCGGCGGCTACGGCGGCTTGGGCATTCACACGATCTATCACGCTCTCAGCGTCTGGCGAGGCTACTACAAGAATCTGATTTTCGTTTCAGTGGGCGTAGTCGACTCGGGCAACTTTAAGGGCGCCAGCGAGGTCGAAGAGCTGCGCAAGCACACCGAGACTAACCTCAATAAGTATGTGGAACTGGGCCAGAAACTGGGGATGGCGTCGGCGGCGTTCATGAGCGTCGGGACCGACGTCGTCGACGAATTGGAGCACGTGTGCCTCGAAGTGCGGAAGCAGTTTCCGAATGCGGTGTTCTTCGCCGGACAACTCGTGTTTCAACGTGAAACCTGGTACCAGCGTCTGCTGCACAACCGGACGGCCTACTCGCTGGAACGCCGCCTGCATTGGGCTGGTTGCCCCATCATGATTCTGCCCAACCGCGTTCAGTAATTATTGAGCGAGTTGAAGTTGCGGCAGGCGATGTGTGAGACCAGTCCGCCGCCGGGCAAAAAACTCAGTGTTTGGGCGGAGTTAGCCGATGTGAGTGCAATTCGAGCCGCAGCGCGGGCTTATCTGACGGCCATCAGGAGGCGAATCGCTGCATTCTTCAGGAGTTTGCCTGCATCATGACCGGACCTTCGCCGACAACGTCGGAGCAGATTGTCGCCACGTGTCAGGAGAATGCGCAGGCGATTACTCAGTCCTTGAACGCGTCGCTGGGGTCCAAATACCAGTTGAGCCTTGGTTCCCCCACGGCTGGTGGCGCATCACTGGTGGAGAACGCTTACGACGAACCGGGCGTGATGGTGCTGTTTCAGGTGGGCGAGTGGGCGATCGCTTGCCTGATCGCCGAGCGCCTGCCGCTACCCAACTGGTATCGCACGCCGGATGAAAGCCAGGAATCTCGCCTGCAAACTCTGGCGATGGAGTGGTCGGTGGGCATGGTGCCCCCTGAACTGGAGGCGACCCAGTTCGCGACCGTGGCCTGCGGCAGTTTGAAGCGGCAACTGATGGCGTGCGGCCTCGACGAGAGCGCGCAACTGCTGGAGATCACCGTTCAGAAGCCGATGGCTTCGGCCGATCCACCAAAGATTCTGATGTACTGGCCGCTGATGACTCCACGCTTTCAAGCGGTGGGTGATTGGCCCGCGATTCCAGTTGTCGAAGAGGTCGATGAAGAGCCTGAAGAAGTCGAAGGCGCAGAAGAAGAGGAGTTCGAGGAAGAGCCGCAACCAGTGGTCAGTTCGGCTGACTCCCGTCGGCGGCGCGTGCTGGCGATTCCGGTTCCGTTAGTCGTTCGCATCGCCGAGAAACGCATCGACCTGCGTCAACTTCGCCAACTGGCCCCTGGTATGCTGCTGACCTTCGACAAGCCCTGCGAAGATCCGCTGGACGTGTACGTCGGCGGGCAGCTTTATTGCCGCGGCGAGGCCGTCAAGATGGGCGAGCACTTTGCGATCAAGATCAACGAGACCGAATCTCGCAAACAGCGTGAACAACGCGTGCATCGTATCTGAGTTTGATCGCTACTGGTTCTGCACGACGGCATGCTGCGGCGGTTGGCGCGGCGTGCGAAGGTCGACGCAGTGGAAATCAGCCGTCCGGGGATGAGTTGTAGTTTCGCCACCGAATGCCGTTGCTGGTGTCGGTGAAATTCGCCCTGATGGATCGTGCTTCACTTTAATGAATGCCCAGCCTGCGGTTTCCTCATCACGCTGCTGCTCGTAGTCCTGCCATGTAAGAATCGGCTTGCCGGTTTCGACGATCGACATGTCGCGCAACTGGAATGGCACGACAATGGCGCCGACGGCAGCATCATCGCGTGCAGCATGCAGCGTGGCGTACAGCTCCTCGTAAAACGGAACCGCGTCGAACTGGCAGCCCGCTCGATGATTGATCCAGCAAGCTGTTGAAAGCCCGGCACTCAGCAACAAGGCCGCAGTGACCACAACTGAATTGGGACATGTTCCTAACGGATGCGCGCGGAATTGTGGGAATGGTCGGCGCGCGAGTATCCGCTGACCCCATGCGAACATCGTCGTTCCGCCAATCCATGCGAAGAGGCCGCACATAGGACTCAACACGGTGAAGTAACGCGGACTGTCGCAGGCGAAGACGATAAAGAAGGCGAACATTGCGCCGGCGTAGGCGACACTCAGCACTTCTCTGCGCTGCAGCAGTTGCACGGCTCCGACCAGCATTGTTCCCAGCAAGAGTGCCATTACCGGTGCGCGCCACGGGGAAGGCCATTCGCTGAATCCCCACCAGGACAGCGCCGGCACAGCCGCATCAATGGCGTTGTAGACGAGGTGGTACTTCAACACGCCGACGCCGCCGGCGATCCATTCCTTCAGTGACTTGTGGTCTGCAGTTTCTCCGGTCTTGTGAATCTCGACCGGATTGTCGGTCGTGAGCCAGGTAATCGCACTGATCTGTTCGGTCTGCTGAGCGGCCACGACCGAATACGCGATGAATCCTGCGAAGGGGAAGCAGCATACTCCCAAGGCAACCAGCCCGCGCAGCAGACGAAGATGCGCCGCTTTGCCGCTACCGGAATCACGCCACCAGTGCTGGACTAGTTTCGCGAGGTACGCGGCGTGCAACATCCCCAGGTACGGCTTTACCAGCGGAGCCAGTGCGAGTGCGATGTGCAACGTGATCTGGCCGCGAGTCGTGGCTGTCGAAGCTAAGTCGGAACCGGCACCGGTTGCGCCGCGAAACCGTGATTGGAAATACTGCTGCATCCAATGCAGAACCAGAAAGGCTGCACCGACTGACGCGGTATCTGCAACGGCTGCCTGCGCTGAATCCAGAAACGCCTTCGTGGTCGCCAGCGCGGCCACCACTGCGAATGCGCCGGCTTGCGAAATCAGAGTTCGCAGGAAGCGGTACACCAGCCACAACGACGTCAGCGAGATTAACAACGTCCAGGCATGGATGACCGATGTTCCGGTGGTCGTCAGCGGGAAGTCGAGAAACGCCATCGGAAGCGCGTACAGGAAAGGTATTCCCGGCGGCCATTCGGTGTGCGGTCGGAACGGTGCGACTTGATCGAGCGAGTAAACTCCGTGCTGCGTGAGATTCTTCGCCATGATCAGGTAGCACGCGGCGTCGTTCCGGTTCATCTCCATCGATGAGACCGGCTGATGCCACGAGAACAGGCTGACGGCGACAAACAGCACCGCGATCAGTCCGAAGACAGCTCGATCGGAGAATTGTCGGCCCTCAGATCTCATGCCTTCTGCTTCACGAACTCGTCGTTCGAGATAGTCTGTCACCAAAAGCTCCTCGTCGCGTCGATTGGAACGCCTGTTGAAAGATGCCAGCGCGGGAGCTTCGGGCAACGAGCGGCGCCTGATTCGCGGATGAAGGCTACGACGCTTGTTCGCTTTGTTCGGAGTTGTCACGTCCGACAGTGGCGTGTTCTTCGTCAAAGGTGGTGAGTCCGAGGTCGAACAGAATGGCCTGCTTGCCTTCGGAGAGGATGGGGTAGTGAGCCCGCACCTCGTGATCGAACTCCGGAGCAACATTCAAGCTCTTGCGGTCCGCGACGAAGTAGCGAGCACCGCGTCGTTTCAGTTCTTCGAGTTTCGTGATGGACTGATCTGCGTCCGGCAGCGTGAAGCCTTTGTGGTCGGTCCAGAAGAAGTAGAACGGTGCGTTGATCGCTCGTAGCAGTCCAAACTGATCGAACTCACTTCCCCCGCTAGCCACGATGAGCGTGCCCGGATTCATGTGCGAACGGAACTCGCGAGCCTCGTCGAACAACCAGACATAGCCGTCCGGCTTCATGTTCCATTTCGTTGTTTGCAACGCTTCGAAGAGCGTCCCGACAAGGATCGGACCCGCGAGACACAGAACGCCTAATCGCACCCAGACGTTGCGGACGGAGATGGGGGTTTCAAAGGAGAATCCTTGAGGCCCCAGCAGTTTCTCCACGGCATATCCGATGCACAGCGCCGCCAGCGGAACGCTGACAACGTGGTAATGGACTGCCCAGATCTCCCCGGTCGTGCGACCGGACACGATGTAGTAGCTCAGCAGGGCGAAGCCCCAATAACGCACCCAGGCGAAGGGCTTGTCCAACCACATCAGAGCGAAGCCAACCGCGCCCAACAGCACGCCGCCTTTCATCCAGATCCATTCCATCTCAGTTGCGCCATTGCCGGGCAGCGTGATGGACAGTGTCTTTAGAAAGTTGCCTGAAGAGATGCGGACGTAGGCCTCGTTAGACATCCCGAGCGAATTGCCGTAGTCGAGGTACAGCGAGCGGGCGTAGGCATACCACACCAGCGGGAGACCAACAGAGACTACCGCGAAGACCCAGACGTCTCGTCGCAGGATGGCCTTGATTCCGAAGTGATGGAAGCACAGGCACGCGAAGAGCACTCCGATGTGAGCGGCCGGAATTTTGGCCAGGATGGCCAGTGCGGTCGCCGCAACTCCACACCAGAAATACGCGGTCGCTGACCAATCAACAGGCTTCTCGGGCGGCTCTGGCTGCGAGTCTGCCGGGTGGTTCAGCTCGAAATTCTTCGAGCCACTGGTGAGTTCGCACCATTTCAGGAAGCAGTACACGGCGCTTAAGTAGGCGAAGAACATCAGAGGTTCAGGCTGAATGGCCGTCGCCATGCGCACTGACATTGGATTCACCGCGTAGAGCAGGCACGCGGCCAGGCAACCCAGCGTGGGCAAGCGTTCTTTCGCGATGCGGAAGAAGAGCCCCGCCGTCGCGATCGACAGCACGCAAGAGATCACCCTCAACAATTCTTCGTGATAGCCGAACACGTGATAAAGGCACGCTGCCGTCCATGCGTGCAGAGGGAATTCTGATTCGGTGAACCCGGGTCCGTCACCGCGCCAATCGATGCGCGGCAACGCGATGTTCATGCCTTCCAGGTAGAAGTTGCGAGCGATGCTGGCGACATCGATTTCGCGCCACAGATCGCGCACCGTGCCATCCACGGGCCGCCATACGTCAACGCAGCGCACGTAAACTGCCAGCAGAAAGATGAGGGCGTAAGCCCAGCGGAACCACTTCGGCATGCGCGGAACTCCGAGTCTGGCCTCGTAACTGGAGGTGAGCTGTTGTTAGCGGGGTATGATTCAGGTTGTGAAAGAGCGGACAGAGTCAGGGCGGGGATGAGTTAGTTCTTCCGATAGACCGCCCAGAACAGGTCTTCGGAGGGGTAGGGGATCTGCCAGCGTGAGGGCAACGGAGTGGCCGCCAGACTGAGCAGCCTGGCGAGGAAGGACTCTTGAGCTTTGTGCTTCAGCAATGATTTGGCGTGGCCGACCTCAATCCATTTCTGCGGACGTCCGACAGCGAGTTGTTGGAATCCGAATTGCTCGAACAGGCGCCCCAGTGTCGACGGGGCGAACCAGTGCAACACACTGGGCGGCGAGTATTCATGCCAGCCTTGACCGAATATTCGCGCAGACCAGCTTTGGACGTTCCAGGTTTCCACCACACAGATCCCGCCCGGTTTCAGAAGGCGGTCGATGTTTCTGAGTGCTTCACGCGGATCGACGAAGTGGGCCATTACCTGAATGATCGAGATTGCATCGAAAGGTTCATCGGTCGAAAAATCTTCGAAGGAACTGGCCGAGACATTAATGCCCAACTCCTCGCGGGCGTGCCGGGCCATTGCGGCATTGGGTTCTACGCCGCTGCCGTTCCAACCTTCATCCTTGATGCCTTGCAGGATGAACCCCGCCGCGGCACCGACATCCAGCAGGCGACCTGGCGCACCAAATCGTTTCAACAATCGACCATAGCGCTGGCCGTGCTGACGCAGCAATGTGCTTTCGCTGAGGTAGTTGGAATAGCCGGCTCCACCACCGAAGAAATAGTCGTCTGAGTAGGTGGCGGCGACGTGGCCCCAATCTTGAGGGGGCAGGGCAAAGCGGTGGCCGCAGCTCTGGCAGTCGCGAATCCAGACTCCGTTCTTTGAGAAGACTTCCCGTGTGCAGCCTTCGCAGATGGCACAGGTGACCTCCAGAGCGGTTTGAGTCGGCACGAGGGTCGCGACAGCCATATGTGTTCTCGGTGACGGAGTCGACAGGCACAGCCCGCAAAACGCACTGTCGGGCTTGCGACATAACCTTAGCACCGAGTCAGGATCTTGCTCTGGCTAAATGAACACTATGGCAGTGATTCGGGGTGTCGTTGGAGCGAGATCCTTCTCGAAAGTACATCAGGCACATTGTGCCGAGGCCGCCGACCGGAACCTGTTGTCAGGTCGGTGGGGCAATTACTGAAAACAAGCGTCCGCGTGCTGGTTGGCTTGCTCAGAAGAGCGAGTCAACCTTCACGCGGACGTTGATTACTACGAGCCGAACTACGGGCGACTAGAAGGCTCCAATAGCCTCGCCACCGCCACGGGTGAAGAGAGCTCGCAGCGTGTCGAGATTGATGTTGTCACTGATGAACCGCACGGAGCCATCGGCGAACAACGCCTGGAAGCCACCAGCTCGAACGCCTTTCAAGTTTTTTTGCGGGTTCTCGAAGTCAACAAGCAGGTCGTCTGGCTTGGTCCAGATCACCGCCGCGTCGCGATGAGCTTCAACGGCCAGAATGGTGTTGCTGGTTCCGTCCGTGAAGCTGCGGATCTGGTTTCCCTTTGGATCGTCCCAGCCAGTGCCCTCTCCCGTTGGGGCGAGGTAAGTTGTCTTCCCTTGTTTGACGAGGTCCGGGTTGTTTGTGGAGCCATAGACCGCAGGCATCTGCTCAATGAGGGCCTTGTTGTGCGGACTGTCCCACGGCTCATCCAAATGAAACTGCTGGTAGAGCGGGGCCTGATCGATGTAGGGCAAGATATGCACTCGCCAGCTGAGCAAGGCCTTACCGTTCTTGTCTCGGATAGCCGCTCCCGGGAATCGATTGCCAACATCGTGCGAATTGTGCAGCGCCAGCCCAATCTGCTTGAGATTGTTCATGCTTTGTGAACGGCGAGCTGCCTCGCGAGCCTGTTGAACTGCGGGTAGCAGGAGCGCGACCAGCACGGCTGACGACGCAGGGCCGATTTCCACGCCGCTCGGAATGACTCCATGAGTTTCCGAACGCAATCCGTCTTTGGTAAAGCCGAACGTGGTCACGTTGGGCTGCAAATGCTGCTCAATGTCCGACAGCGGCGGCAACGGCGGCAGCGTGAAGTTGATGCCTTGCTGAGCCAACTGCCCCGTGAGGACGGGGGCGAAAGTGTTGACCAGGGAGTA
>CAYLTY010000214.1:0-15085 GCA_964386705.1 uncultured Planctomycetaceae bacterium | reverse complement strand
CGGGGAGAGGGGTCGGGGGTGAGGGGCTATGTCGGACGTCGTTCTCGACGGCACCTTCGATCTCGCAGTCCAGTCGAGGATGAACTCGGATTCGGGTGCGAAGGGTATCATCGCCCCTCACCCTCGCGCTCGTGTTAGTGTTATTATGCGCTTCAACAAACAGCTCGCTATTATCGCTGCTGACGGCTCGGCACTGGCCTCGCATTCTGAGTAAAATTCTTGATGACATCCGAAGACCTGAACACTCCGTTGCCTTTTCTCACAGAATCACCGGGCTTTGTCGGCGTCTTAAAGGACTCTCCGGAAGACTTCGTGGTGGAAGAACTGCCGCTGTACGAAGCCTGCGGTGAGGGCGAGCACCTCTACCTGTTCATCGAGAAACGCGAACTGACAACTCCGGAACTGGTGCGCCATCTGACCCGTGTGCTCAACATCGCGTCGGGTGATGTGGGGTTCGCAGGACGCAAGGATAAGCTGGCGATCACTCGGCAGTATGTGTCGCTGCCGGCGCGCTACTGCCCTGATCCCGCCGTGCTGAACACAGACCGCATTACGGTGCTCAGTGCGAAGCAGCACAAGAACAAACTGCGGACCGGCCATCTGCGTGGCAACCGGTTTCAGATTGTGATGCGCGACGTGCCGGACAATGCGTTGGAACTGGCTCAAGCGACGGCAGCAGAACTGACTCAAACCGGCTTCCCGAACTATTTCGGTGAGCAGCGTTTCGGCACGACCAATCAATCCGATGATGACGGCTTCAAGTTGCTGCGCGGCGAACTGGCGCGTCGCCTGAATCCCGACGCTTTGCGGTTCACTCTGTCCGCCGCTCAGTCGCGATTGTTTAACGAATGGGTGCGGCGTCGCATTGTGGCCGGGCAGACTCAGCAGGTCTTATGCGGAGATGTCTTGCAGGTCGCTGCTTCCGGCGGTTGCTTTGTCGCGGAAGATGTCACTGCTGAGCAGCCTCGTTGCGACCAGCGAGAAACGTGGATCACCGGTCCGATCTATGGTCCGAAGATGCTGCAGCCACAAGGTGACCCGGCGACCGTTGAAGCTGCCGTGCTGGATGCGTTCAATCTCACTCCCGCAGCATTCGAACGCTTCTCCAAGTTGACGTCCGGAACTCGCCGCCCACTGTTGTTCTGGCCCGAAGAGTTGAACGTCACTGCCGTCGAAGGCGGCCTGCAGTTCCAGTTCGCTCTCCCCCCAGGCAGCTATGCGACGACCCTGCTACGCGAGTTCCTGAAGCCGGAAACGCGCCCGCAGTAGAGGCGGAACATCAGGCAAGCTCACAAAGACGTTTTTGAACTTTTTAAGGCTTGGACTTGAAGTAACTTTGGTTCTGGCCGACAGAGTTGTTAGCGTTTCTCGCCCTCGCAGCGTCAAGCGGTCTCGCAATCCCCGCGGATCGTGACGACAATATGTGTCTGCCTTCCCTCCCGCCCCGCCCAAGAGGCCTTCCATGTTCTCGCAGCAACTGTCTCGTCGCACCGTGCTCCGTGGTCTTGGTACGTCGTTGGCCTTGCCGTGGCTGGAAGCGATGGGTCCGCTGATGGCTTGGGCCGAGACGGGCAACCCCGAGCGGGCGGTGCCGAATCGCATGGCGTTGCTATACGTCCCGAACGGCAAGAACATGGCCGACTGGACGCCGGACAAAGAAGGCGAGAACTTCGACCTCAAGCACATCCTGCAACCGCTGGCTCCGCTGCAGAAGAAGTTCAGCGTGTTGACGGGTCTGACCGCAGACGGCGCACGGGCTCACGGTGACGGCGGTGGCGACCATGCTCGCGCGCTGGCGTCATTCCTGACGGGGGCTCACCCGCGTAAGACCGATGGCACTGATATCCGCAACGGCGTCTCTGTGGATCAGGTGGCCGCGTCGCGCGTCGGTGATCGCACGCGTCTCGCGTCGCTCGAAATCGGTGGCGAAGATCTGGCGATGGCTGGCAACTGTGACTCGGGCTACAGCTGCGTGTACTCAGCGACGATGTCATGGAAGTCCGCGACGCAGCCGCTGCCCAAGCTGGTGAATCCCAAGCTGGTGTTTGAACGCCTCTTCTCGTCGAGCAGCACTGCCGAGACCGCGAAGCGGGACGCTCAGCGCAAGAGCATTCTGGACTTCGTGCGTGACGATGCGAAGGACCTCAACGGCAAGATCGGCAAGGCCGATGGCCGCAAGCTCGACGAATATTTTTCGTCCATTCGAGATATCGAACAACGCATGGAACGCGCGGCGAAGCTGCCGCCAGTAAAGACTCCGGATCGACCTGCTCCTACCGGGGTTCCGGCGAGCTACGAAGAACACCTGCAACTGCTGAGCGACCTGATGGTGCTGGGTTTCCAGGCCGACGTGACTCGCGTTTGCACCTTCGTGCTGGCCACTGAAGGCAGCAACAAGCCTTACCCATTCATCAACGTGCCCGAAGGACATCACGATCTGTCGCACCACGGCAACGATGCCAAGAAGAAGGAAAAGATTCGCGACATCAATACCTTCCACGTCAAGCAACTGGCTTACCTGCTGACCAAGCTGGATTCGATCCCCGAAGCCGATGGCACGCTGCTGGATCACTGCATGATCGCCTACGGCAGCGGAAACTCAGACGGCAATGCCCACAACCACGACGACCTGCCCGTCCTGCTGGCCGGTGGTGGTTGCGGCACTCTCAAGATGGGTCGCCACGTCAAGTACGCCAAAGAAACGCCCATCAGCAACCTGTGGCTCTCACTGCTGGACCGCATGGACGTCAAACAATCCCAACTCGGCGACAGCACCGGGGCACTGGCTGGCTTGAACGGCTAGCGTCGGGACATCACGGACCGTATCGCTACAAGCTTGTGGGATGATCCCCTAGCCCGTCTTCTGCGAATGAGTGTTATTGAGCACGTAGGCAGGATCGCCGGGTAACTATCACCCTTTGTCATTTGCAATTGTAATAGAAGTACGATTGCGAAGAGCTGCGGAAATCGCACCAAGCGCAGTCGCCAGGGCGTTGCCGTAACCATCACTCGGATCATTGCTCCTAACAATTGCCCGGTGGTGAGCCGCTTCTTCCGATGAAACTCCTGCAAGTTCGTCAGCGGGCAGTTGAAACAGCTTCACAGCTCGGACCATTTGGGAATGAAGGTCCAGAATCGGCTTCAGATCATTGACGACAGTAGGACCGAAGTAGAACTCGGCTTCGCAGATTTGCAGTGTCAGCTTCTTTGAAGCAGCAACTACCTGCTGCCAATCAGCCTCGATAATCGTTTTGATGTCGCCATGAGGATCGTCCGGAGCAGGTTGCGAGGCAGGGCATCTTTCGTTGGTTCGAAGGCAGACCATCGTCGCTACGAGCTCATGAACTGCGGCGTTGAGGCGTGCAGCACATGAGTATTCAGCACTCTCACGAACTTGCAATTTCCATCCCTTCAGGGCCGTCCACGCGATGTACGCCGTCACCCCTGATAAGGCAGTTCCGATCGTCGAAATGACTACGATGATCCAGTCGGGATAGGATCCCAGCGTTACTTTGTCCGTTGCATCCAGCAATAGTAGGGTCACGTTCTTCTCCGGTCGGCTACGGTTCATCCGCGATTGTCAGGGACAACGCAGTTGCGACTTGAAGGATCAACCACCGGTTGCATTTTCCAGATAGCGGCTCGGGCAACTGGTGTCTGAACCGCCCTGCGAAGGAACGCGCCCTTTCGTGGAGCGAAAGGCGACGATGCTTAACCACCGCTGGCTATCACATCTAACTCGCTGCCAATTTCAGCGATCCGTAATCAAAGCAGCAAAGGTGTGTCGATCAGCCGATTGGTGGGTTTCGTATCTCAACTCACCCTACTTGGACGAAATGTGGAATCGCCGGTTTTCATCAGGTAGCGCAGGCTCTGTTTGAAGTAGGGGCGCAGGTCGAAGGATAGGAACCTGGCCCATGCGGGGCGTTCTTCACCTCGGAACCAGGCGGTGTGGGCGATCGCGTAGCCGAACATAGGCGTGGTCATGTATTCGGGACGAGCCAGTTTGGTGCCGGGCCACGTCTTATTCATGCTGTGCCAGTTGCGCGGGCTGTTGCCGCGGAAGATGGCGAAGCCGTGAAACACGGCTGCCAGATCTGTCAGCAGCTCGTTGTCGAATTCATCACCGTAGACGCGTCGCTCGCCCATCAGCCGGTAGTGGGCGAGTTCATGAGCCATGACGCCGACCGCGCCTTCCAGGTCGTAGAGCTCAGCAAGGTCCAGCTCGATCAGCGTGCGCCGGGAACGCTCCTGATACTGGCCGCCGAAGTTCAGCGAGATCGGGTTTCCCGACTGATCGAGGAACAGCATCGGATCGCGTTGCCGGGCGATCTTCAGCTCGATGTTGTCGGGGTCGACGTCCATGTAGCGACACACTTGATCGAAGAGATTGCGAATACTCTCTTCGGTGCCATCCACCGGATCCGGGAAGAAGTCCTCTGTCGGCTGAATCACCGAACGGCGTGTGA
This sequence comes from uncultured Planctomycetaceae bacterium, assembly GCA_964386705.1. Taxonomy (GTDB): domain Bacteria; phylum Planctomycetota; class Planctomycetia; order Planctomycetales; family Planctomycetaceae; genus AM-0621. The sequence continues at coordinate 10,616 of CAYLTY010000214.1, read as the reverse complement.
AGATGTCGCGGCCGAACTCCGCAGACAGCCAGTTCAGTCGATTTTCAATCCATAGTTTTGCGGCCGGATCAACCGGGCACTTGGGCGTAAACCAGCCGAACATGCGGAGATCTCTTGTTGGGGTAACTTCAACTGAGGACGGACTAAAACCTTACTCACTCATGATTCTTCAAGCGATCATATGCTTGATAATTGATTGCACGCGATTCTGCCGTGCGCGCTCGACAATTAGTTCATTCGTCGACTCTTAAGCCCCGTGAACCGGTTGTGCTGTCGCCGTGTCTGCGGCGATATGAACCTCACAACCCAATTCGACGACTACCAGCGCGGTTTGCAAGCGGCCGAACGATTGCTCGGTCAGCCCGCTCAACTGGTGGACTTCGGCTGGACGCTGGAGTCCTCACTCCTGAAGCGTTTGCGACTGATCCGTCGAGCTCCGTTGTGGGGCAGTCAGCCAGTCATGCGGATGGACGAAGAACGGCGCGGCGTCTCGTTGCTGTGCGGTCTGGAAGAGTATGAACTTAAAACGGACCGCGCCCCGATTCGACTCGTCAAGCTGGTACCTTCCAAGCTGAGCTCCGACTACGAGATCATCGAGCACTGGGCCGTAGCGGTCAGCGAAGTCCGCAACCTGTATCGCTTTGCTCGCAGGCAAGAACGATTGCAGTTGAAGGCCGCTCCGCCAGTCATGCCTGAGAGTGATCGCGAGCTGCTCTGGAAGAACACGCTCGGCTTTCTGAAGCGCGGCCAGGACGTCTTGAACAAGTTCCGAGTACCACGGCGGCGCGGCGTGCTGCTGCTGGGGCAGCCTGGCAACGGCAAGACGATGGCCTGTCGCTGGCTGCGTTATGAATGTCAGCGGCGAGGTTATGGCTGGCGCACGGTCACAATGACGGACTATGAGAGAGCCGTGTGTGATGGAGAAGTCGAGAAGCTGTTTGACCTGTCAGAACCCGGAGTGGTGCTGTTCGACGACTTTGATCGTGCCCTGTGGCAACGGTCTTCGGAAGGTGCCGACAACAACCTCATCACGTTTCTCACCGCGCTGGATGGCGTAACGCCCAACGAGGGAGTGATCTTCGTCTTCACGTCGAACGCTAAGGTCGAACAGGTCGACCGCGCGTTTCGCAGACCGGGACGCATTGACCTCATTCTGGAATTCCGCACGCCAGATTCAGCCATGCGACGTCAGCTGGTCACGGATCGTTGGGAATCCGAACTGCAGCAGCATCTGAACGTCGACGAAGTGGTCGAAATGACCGCGGGATTCAGCTTCGCGGAGCTGGAAGAACTCAGAAAGCTGTGCGTGCTGCACTACCTGGACACTCAAACGTGGGATTGGCAGGCCGCGTGGAACTACTTCCGCGAGTCTCATCCGCGCACTGGAGCCTCGCGCCGCGTGGGTTTTCAGCTGGCGACCGTGACGAATTCCGCCGCAACCACCGTCGCGCAAGGCCACGTTGAATGCGGTGCTGATGTGTCGATCGGATCGTAGGCTCGATCCTGCCAACGTTGCCCGGCCCGCTCCAAGTGGCCTTCGAAAGCCGTTCTGGGCTGAGCGACAAAACGTACTCCTGGCCGCCACCGGCACTGTGGCCTTTTCTCAGGTGGCCTGCTCGAGAAATAATTCCGGCAGCGCCATCTGGTTCACGGTTTGGGAGTTGCTCTGGATGCAGGCAACCGACACGCTGATGATCGCTCGAGTCGTCGTTCACGATGGCGTCGGTCACCGTTCTGCTCTCCTGTTTCGATCGGATCGAAGCGATGAGAAAATTTGTCGCCAGCCTGGCCGTGCTGTGTTGTCTGGCCTGGGTGCCAACGCACTGTCACGCAGCGAAGAAATCCAAAGACCCGCGCGTCGTGGCGTCGGTCAATAAGGGGTTGGAGTTCCTGGCGCGAACTCAAGGGCGCCAAGGTAACTGGGAAGCCGACGGCGGCCAGTATCGAGTCGCGATGACGGCCCTCGCTGGCAACGCCCTACTGTGCGAAGGCTCAACGACCACTCGTGGCAAGTATGCCAAGAGCGTCCGTCGCGCCGTGGACTACCTCCTGGAGATGTCACAGCCGAGCGGACTCATCGGCTACAAGGAAGACTACCATTACACCTACGGCCACGGCTTCGCGATGCTGTTCCTGTCGCAGGTCTACGGCGAGGAAGAAGACGCCGACCGCCGAGCTGACTTGAAGAAGGTGCTGACGAAGGCGGTTGAGTTCAGTGCTCAGGCTCAGACGAACCGCGGCGGTTGGGGATATGTCTCGGCCAAAGACCAGCCTGACTTTGATGAGGGCTCAACCTGCGTCACTCAGGTGCAGGGGCTGAGAGCCTGCCGCAATGCCGGCATCTCGGTGCCGATGGAGATCATCGACAAGGCCAAAAAGTACATCAAAGACTGCATGGGGCCTGACGGCGGAGTCATGTACAGCCTGCGCAGCGGCGGTGCTGGCCGACCTCCGATCACCGCAGCGGCTGTCGCATCCATGTTCAATGCGGGCGATTACGACACCGATCAGATCAAAAAGATGATGGCCTTCTGCGATCGCAACATTGATCTCAAGGGCAACAACTCGTCGCTGTTCGGCCACTGGCACTACACGCACTATTACCTCGCCCAGGTGAAGTACCGCCTCGGTGACGCCAACTGGAACAAGTACATCGAAGAGGTCGCCGACCAGGTGATCCCGCGCCAGTCCGCCTCAGGCGCCTGGAAAGAGGGGCAGGTGGGCGACGTCTATACCACCGCCATCAACGTCACGATCCTGCAGCTCGACAACGGCTTCTTGCCGATCTACCAGCGCTAGTGTAGTGCTGCAGAGTTAAGCCGCATTATCAGTGGTGGAGTGCTCGCTGACAGAACAACGTTTAACCGCCATGCCAACGGCGTGCGCGCCCACGCCGTGGGCGTGGGGGTTAAACAACAGGACGCGATCCCGCAAATCGGACCGCGCAAAAAAAGAACCGCCGCACTACTTGTGTTGCCTCGGGAAGCAGTGCGGCGGTCGGGAGCAAGTTTCAAACAGGCGGCTTATCGCGACGTCAACTTGAAGTCGGCGTTCGGCAAGCCACCTCTTGGCACATCTATACTTAATTGCGTCAGCTGCAGGTCGCTGAACGATGGTGGTATCAATTCCTTAGGTCGCGTCGGCGCTGCACCCATCTGAGGATTGGCTTTGCGAGTCATCGCGATGGCATCGAGCTGCCCTGCATCAAGCCCCTGCTCGGCAGGCAGCGTCTGCTGCTGAGCTTGTGACGCCAACCCTTCGATTTTGGAAATTACAACGCGGTAACTGCCTGGAGGCACCGCTTGTACTAGCTGGAACTGACCGGCATCGTTAGTCGTCGCAAAGCCCGTTGATTTGTCAGAGATCAACTTCACTTCGGCACCGGCGAGAGGCTGCCCGTCCAGCGACACAAATCCCTTGACTTCAGAACGATTGGAAGGCGCCAGCGAGTTTCCGCAACCAACCAGCGAAAACGGTAACAACGCAGCACAGACACCAATTCTCAACCCAACTGTAAGATTCATTTTTTCGTCCCCTGAGAACACTCGAAGCGAAGTGATCTCATCCAACCCCTGCGAAACGTAATTCTTCTTGTCCACACTACAATCAAACAAATCGCCGCTTATTCGTCACCAACACCAGCGGCCTGCTCGTTGTCGTGGGTGTAATTCGCCAGTGTAAACATGCGATAATCAATCACTTGGGCCAGGAATTTCACCGAGCCATCATTGAACAGGAACGCCGCTCCACCGGGGTGACTGCTGTTGAATCCCCAAGCGTAAGCACGCCCCTGAGCGTCATTGGCGTAAGCGGCATTGATACGCCAGTCACGAACATCCGTGGCGGAATAGCTGCTCGGCAAGACGTCTCCCGAAGAGCTGTGTACCACACGACCGTGGCAGCAAGTATGAGTTCCCGTCAAACCCCAAGGGCCGTAATCTGAAGAAGTTTTTCCTCGACCGCCGTGAGCTTCACCGATCGCAATCGTGGTGCTCAAGCCGTCTGTGATTTCCTGGAAGCGAGCAGCGCCACTGTTGCCAAATGTGCCCTGTCGAATGTCTGAACTCGTGCTCTTGTAGGTGCCGTCGTAGTCCGTAAAGACGCCGGTCGCGAAGAGATAGCTCGTTCGTACCGCGGCAACTCTTTGATAGAACGCGTTGCCGGTATAGGCCGTTGATCGCTCACCACCATCTGGTTGCGACGGACAGACCATGAAACCGGCGCTCATGCCTGTGATGACGGCAGCGTTAGTCGCATCGGTTCCTGCGGCAGGTAGACTGTAAGGTGAAGAAGTGCTTGAGCAGGAATTGAAATCGTATTGGTTGAACGCTGCCTGTTGATCCAGTGACGGCAGCAGAAATGCCCAGCCAGTTGTATTCAATACCCTGTTAGTGCCCGTGAAGAACGCGGCTACATTATATCGACCAGAATGCAGTAACGCGGGTGGAAGGACATTGTAGGTGGAATGGTAGTCATGCAGCGCCAAGCCGATCTGCTTGAGATTATTGCGGCACTGACTGCGTCGAGCCGATTCACGCGCCTGTTGAACGGCAGGCAACAGCATCGCCACCAGTACAGCGATAATGGCAATCACGACCAGAAGTTCAATCAGGGTAAATCCGCGACGGCGTGAGGCATACAGTGACATCGTTCACTTCCTTAGGACTGGCAGGTCGCAACGCGATCCCTGGCTCGTGGCGCAGTGCGACAATCGAAGATCAGGCTTGATACGGAAACGCTCGAAAGAAGAAGTTTCACCTGATGAGCGAACGGATGTGGCAGCGCAGCTCGAGAGCACTCACCAACGAGTGCTCATCAATTTTGGGTGCCGCTCAATGCTGCTGGCATTCCGATCGGTGCCGGGCACGTTGAGGGAGAAAGCAAGCACGGTGCCAACTGCACTTCGCAAGGCTCAAAAGTCGCACAACACGGGAGTAACCACGCGGATCAAGTCACGTGTTCGCGTACTTCGTGACGCAAGTACGCCGTTTGGGTGCTCCGCTGCTGCGCAAACCAAATGCAACATTGCGCGACGAGTAGCCATTGCACGAGGAGTCTCGCGGCGATGAACGGCCGCATTCACAGATTGTGATGCAATGCAGTAAGCCCGGCCCTGCATACTCAAAGAGATCGGCTGACCTCAGAAGCGAATGGCGTCGAAGACTCACCTGGCCAGCTTGCTTACAGAGCTCCGCTGCCGGTCAAGACAACCCGGATCGTGCGAAACAGGATCTTGATGTCGTTCCACAGGCAGCAGTTCTGCAGGTACAGCAGGTCGAGGGCGACCTTGCGGCGGAAGCCCTCGATGTTGTTGTCGTAACCGTTGATGACTTGAGCAGGTCCAGTCAGGCCGGGCTTCAGGCCGAGGCGTTCGATGTAGTCCGGAATCTCGTCGGTCAGCTTCTCGATGAATTCGGGACGTTCAGGACGAGGGCCGACGAGGGACATCTCGCCACGCAGCACGTTCCACAACTGCGGCAGTTCGTCGAGTCGCGTCTTGCGCAGGAAGCGGCCGATCGGCGTCACGCGCGGATCAGCCTTCTGAGCGAACTGGGCACCGTTCTTTTCGGCATCAACACGCATCGTCCGGAACTTGTAGAGCACGAAGGGCTTGCCGTAGTTGGAACTGCGACGCCGCGGGCCTTTGCGGCGACATTCGGTCCCATCAGGCAATTCAGCCGCAGCCTGACGACGATCTGATTGCTTGGTTTTATTTCCGCCACGCAAGTTCAGGCCCACTCGATTTTGCTTGAAGATCACTGGGCCAGGCGATGTCAGCCGTACCAGTAGCGCGACCAGCAGCATCACCGGCGTCAAACAAACGATCATCACCGAGGCGACGAAGACGTCGAGAGCCCTTTTCCAGAAGCGGGTGGCCGGAGTAAGGCAACGAACGTCGCGACGCGGACGCATCAGGCTGAGACGGGTGACCCAGTCAGCGGGAGGCAGGTACTCAGCAACGGCATAGAGATCGACGAGGTCGCCGAGCTGGTTGGCAGTGTCGAAGCCTGCGGAAGTGCCCGCCTGAGTCGCCTGTTGGCCAGCGAGACCTTCTTCATCGTTATCAACGACCGTGCTGCTCATGCACCGTTCCCTAAATCAACGAACTCGTGACGGATCGCCACGTCTGTGAGTCGACAACCCAATCAAACATAGGACGGGCTCGGAGCATTGAGCCTCACCTGCCTGCCACACGCGGTAAGCTCATCCGGACGCAGGCGGGTTCTGCGGAATCTGAGGAAATGGTCGGTGCTGCCGGTCGTAACGATGCTGAGCAGTTGCGACTTCGCCGCGTGAGGTCTATGAACACCCTTCACGCATTTTTTTAGCAGGAACGACGTTCATGGCACTCAGCACGTTACCGCTCAGCTATTGCACCAACCTCCATCCAGGCTTGACCGTAGACACCGTCCGCAGTGGGCTTGCCGAGTTCACAATCCCCACCCGCCGCCGCTTCGGTCCCTTGGCCGCCGGCCTCTGGCTGGCCCGGCCGGTCATCACTGAACTGCTCGCTAACCCCGGCCTTGTAGCCGCACTGCGCGACGACCTGCGCCACGCTGAACTCAGCTGCTACACGCTCAACACCTTTCCTTTCGGCAACTTTCACGACGTGCGAGTAAAGGAGAAGGTTTACCTCCCGGACTGGACCACGACAGAGCGGCTGACGTTCACGAAAGAGTCCGCGCGAGTGCTGGCGGCTTTAATGGATGACGACATTCCCGAAGGCAGTATGTCGACCGTGCCGCTGGGCTTTAAGCCGCTCGTGGCGCAATTGCCCAATTCCAGCACATTCCTTGACCGCTGCGCCGATCAGCTGATTGAGTTGGCCAGGTTCCTGGCTACGTTGAAACAAGAGACCGGCAAACTGATCCGCCTGGCGATCGAGCCGGAACCCTTCTGCGTCATCGAGACGACTCCGGAAGCGATCTCGTTTTTCCAACGCCTGAACCAGCGGGCGAAGCAAGCGGGAGCCAGTGCTGAAGTCAGCGAGTACCTTGGTCTGTGCTATGACGTCTGCCATCAGTCCGTCGAATTTGAAGACGTAGCCGCTTCGATACAGCAGCTGGTCGCCGCGAACGTGCGTATCAACAAGGTGCATATCACCTGCGCGATTCGCCTGGAGAACCCGGCAACGAACTCAGAAGGCCGAACAGTGCTGGCCCGGTACGTTGAGCCGCGCTACCTGCATCAAACGATCGCTCGCGCGGCCGATGGCAAACTCCTGCGCGACGTTGACCTGAACACCGATCTGGTGAATACGCCTCCGGCCGACTTTGCCTCGGCCTCGGAATGGCGCGTCCACTTCCACGTACCTGTGAATTCGGAACGGCTCGGCCCGCTGATGACCACTCGGGATGACCTGCGGCGAGCTCTCGCAACCGTGAAGGGGCTCAACTACGCACCACATCTGGAAGTAGAAACCTACACGTGGGAAGTTTTGCCAGACGGCAGCAAAGTGAATCTCGTCGATGGCCTGACAGCGGAACTCACCGCCACGCGCGACCTGCTGGCAAGTCTCTGACCTGGGGCGTTCGCGAACTTCCGTTGGCAAACTCCTTCCTGGCGGGTCTCATCTGTCGCGGCTGATTTGAAACGGCAAGCGGTTGAGCCTGCGGGGGCGAACAATAGAATACGCCGCTTCGCCGCTCGGCAGAGGTGTGGAACTCGCCACGTGCTCGCAACGCCGTCAGCCCCGGTCAGACGCTTTCGTGGCGCGAATAGAGAACTTCGGCACCTCATTTCTTGCAGATTTAGCCGCTGATTCTGTCAGTTCGGCTCAGACGTTTTGTTGGAAAAGGCTCCCATGTCAGAGAAGTACATCTTCACCATTGAGCAACTCACTCTCATGCGCGAGGAGAAGGAAATCCTCAGCAATATCTGGCTGTCGTTCTATCCGGGAGCCAAGATCGGAGTGCTCGGCAACAACGGCGCGGGCAAAAGTACCCTGCTGCGCATCATGGCCGGCGAAGAAACGAACTACATGGGTGAGGTTCGTCCGGCGAAGGGCATCAAGATTGGCTACTTCCCGCAGGAACCTCGGCTGGACCCTGAGAAGACCGTCGGCGAGTGCCTGGCCGAAGGCGTCGCTGAACCGCAGGCGATCCTCGACCGCTACAACGAAGTCAACAACAAGTTCGCCGAGCCGATGTCGGACGACGAGATGAACAAGCTCATCGCCGAACAGGGTGAGCTGCAGGACAAGATCGACCGGCTGAATCTGTGGGAGCTGGATCGGCAGGTGGAGATCGCGGCCGACGCGATGCGACTCCCGCCGAACGAGGCCAAAGTCGGTCACTTGTCCGGTGGTGAAAAGCGTCGCGTGGCGTTGTGCCAGTTGCTGCTCCGCAACCCGGACCTGCTGCTGCTCGACGAACCGACGAACCACCTCGATGCGGAATCGATTTCGTGGCTGGAACGCTTCCTGGAGCACTTCCCCGGCACCGTCGTCGCCGTCACACACGATCGTTACTTCCTCGACAATGTCGCCAAGTGGATTCTGGAACTCGACCGCGGCAAGGGCATTCCGTACGAAGGCAACTATTCGTCCTGGCTGGAGCAGAAGCGGGCACGTCTGGCTGTCGAAGAGAAAAAGGAAAGTCGTCGGCAGCGTGAACTGGCTCGCGAACTGGAATGGGTTCGCATGTCGCCGAAGGCGCAGGCCACCAAGAACAAGGCCCGTATGGCCCGGTATCACGAACTGCAACAGCAGCAGTACGACGCGCGCGAAGACGCGGCTCAAATTCAGATTCCGACCGCGCAGGAGTTGGGCAACCTCGTCATCAAGGCTGAGAACCTGACCAAGACCTACGGCGATCGAGTCATCTTCGAAAACGTGAACTTCGAACTGCCGAAGGGCGGTATTGTCGGCGTCATCGGTCCGAACGGTGCCGGCAAGACGACGCTCTTCCGCATGATCGTGGGGCAAGAGCAACCGACCAGCGGTTCGCTGCGCATCGGCGATCGCGTGCAGTTGTCGCTGGTTGATCAATCGCGTGACACGCTCAACGGCGATAAGTCGGTCTATGAAGAAATCTCCGGCGGCTACGATCTGATGGAGATCGGCGGCACGAAGATTCACGCGCGAGCGTACTGCGGTCGCTTCAACTTCAAGGGCACCGATCAGCAGAAGATGGTGAAGCAGCTCTCGGGCGGTGAACGCAACCGAGTGCACCTCGCCAAACTGCTGCGTTCGGGCGGCAACGTCCTGCTGTTGGACGAACCGACGAACGACCTCGACGTCGACACGCTGCGAGCCCTCGAAGAAGGTCTGTCCGACTTCGGTGGCTGCGCCGTCGTGGTGTCACACGATCGCTGGTTCCTCGACCGCATCGCGACCCACATCCTCGCCTTTGAAGGCAATAGCGAGGTCTACTGGTTCGAAGGCAACTACAAGATGTACGAGATCAACCGCAAGGAACGCCTCGGCGAAGACGCCGACCGTCCGCACCGTCTCAAGTATAAACCCCTGACGCGTTAGGCGGTTACCGATGTCGCTGATCACTCCGTGATCAGAACGCTTGATTCAATTCGATTGGCCTCGCTACTTCAATCACTGATCGTCCACTCCAGAAATGGAGTGGAGATCTGTGTGATCTTGTCGTCGGGCGAGTTCGTCAGCTTGTCTTCTACTTTTCCGATGGCCTCGAACTTCACATCGACCTTGATGTAGGGGCACTCGTGGTAGCAGTACCGGCGCTGGAACCGGTTCGAAAGACCGCCTTCTTCCGGTTTGAAGACTTTTAGTAGTTCACGCCGAGTTGCACCGGTCTTGATGGTCTGCATTTCGCGCAGACCCTTGGCGATCCATTCCGTGTGGTCGGCTGGCGTGTCGACGAGTTTACCTTCGGTATCAAGTGCGTTCTTAAGACGCTTATCTGCCCGAAGATCGTCTCCCTTGAAGAAGTCCGCGCCCGGATATCCAAGCTGGATCCGCAACTGGTTGGCTTTCAGCTTGGGGTCGATCGCCGCCATGTCGATTACGATTGTCACAGTAGAAAGCGTTCGAGACGAGCTGCAGGACGTGAACTTACCCTTGTAGATCGCCTGCCCGTCGACGGTCATGGCGAAGGGAATTCCGGAGATGATCTGCGAATCCCTGATGAGCTTCTTGCTGAGTTCATCCCTCACCTTCGGCGCGAGCGTCAGCGTATGAGTTGCCCAGTCGTAGGAGCGGATCTGATCGGCCGCGATCACGACTTTCCCGTCCTCAGAGCGGATCTCAACCTGGTTCTCAAGCTCAGCCGCAGCACAGAGGTGCGGACTGAGTGCAACGAGACAAACCAGAGCCCACGACGCGCGAGGCATTCTTGCGATGGTCATCACAAACTCCTCAGTCTGAACCAGTTCGGGACGTAGGCAACGCTTTAGCACGTAGCGATCACTGCAAGTGGGAGAACAACAACGGCCCAGACAAGTTTGTCTTAGGCGAATCGCCAAAAGCCGCCGGTGCGTCAGCCTGCAGGTCGGTCTTGGAGCACTGTCGACCGGCGGAGCCTTCGTCGTTCAACAAGTCGAGTGACCTTATTCGGCAGCTCTTTCGGGTGGTTTGCCGAGCACGAAGCCGAGGTCCAAGGCTTCAACCTCACCGGAGTCGCCACCATGTGACCTCCAAGGTT
>CAYLTY010000213.1:0-15117 GCA_964386705.1 uncultured Planctomycetaceae bacterium | reverse complement strand
CTGCCGATCCTGAAAAGCATTCTGTACGACTATTAAGATCTGCTGCTGGACGACGGCTGCATGGTCATTGCGATTGTGAATCCGCGGATCCCGGTTGAGGTGCAGTTCGACGAGCACAAGATCCTGATCGGCTATGGCAAGAACTTGCGGAGCTTTGAGAACGTCTTCGACGATCATGGCCTCGTGTGCTCCGAGGAGCTGAAGTTCATCACCGAAGCTGAGCACGTGCACTCTTCCAGCGAAGAGTTTCTGCGTCGCTTCCAAAACCTGAAGTACGATCTCGGCATCGACGAGTAAGTTCCAACGTTCGACCAATACGAAGGCCCTGTTGAGTTGCCGCTTATTGCACAACTCAACAGGGCCTTTGGTTTTTAGGATGGGCGTTCAAATCAGCGAACAAGCTGGAATTCGGGCAGCATGACGACGGCCCAGAGAGCGTCTTCGATGCCTTGGGTTGTGAGCTTGTCGCCGAAGGACTCCAACAGAACCTTTCGTTCAGACGGTGTGGGTTCACGGCTGATAGCGAACTGAAACAGCCAATGCACGAAGTCTGCCGGTGACTCTGAGTGAGTTGCTGCCAGCTTCTGTGCACCGCGACTCAGCACATCCGCGAGAACCTGACCGTTTGATAGATCAATCGCTTCCAGCGTGGAGAGTTCGTCTGGTCGGACGGTGACAATCTGGTCGCGATTCGGTCGACCGAGCGAGCGCATCAGGAAGTCGCTTTTCACCAGCGAGGCACGCACCATCAAGCTGGCGGCAGAGGCTCCCTGATGAAGGCTGGTGGCAATACGCCCGCTCGTTTGCGCGGACCAGATGTCCTGATTGGAAACAATCTCAGCTGATTTCCAGTCGGTGGGTTCAGTCTTGAAGCGACCGTTGCCTTGTGGCTCTGTGCGAGTCCATTCCCAAGTGGCGTCGGTCGCAATCGGCTCGATCGCTCCATCGGCTTGCGCGAGATATGCTTCAAAGAACAAGCCCGCCGGATTTGGACCACTGCCGCCGTTCTTGGCGACAATCAGAAACTCGTTGGCCCCGCTCTTCAGCCGATTGGTCAGGGGGACGGCATCGGGACTATCCCACGCGGCACCATCCTGAGCACGCTGTCCGTTGACGTACAGTACATAGCTGTTGTCGCAGGTCGCGACGCCGATGGCCTGCGGCGGCAACTGCTTCACCGTGAACTTCTTACGGAAGACGATCGTCTCGTTGGCTGGCACCTGACCAATCTCGGCGTACGCCCAGATCCACTTGCCGTTGAGCTTCACCGGATCGGAAGTTGCGGTTCGAGCTTTCCCGCGCAGCACGGGCGCGTCGATCCGTGCGGGCGCGCTGCCAGTCAGTTGCCAGACGGAATCCATGAACTGTTCGGCGGTGAGTCGCTTGGCACGCGGACCTCGGAACACGTAGCCGGCATCGTCGGTTCCACGTTCCACGGTCTGCGTCTGACTCTGGTAGGTTTGAGATGTCGCGATCAGTGCCAGTGTTTGCTTGAGGTCGTACTTCTGATCAGCGAGATGCACCGCGAGGTAATCGAGCAGGTCCGCGCTCCATGGTTCGGTCTGCATCGCGTCCGTGGGATGAACGATGCCGCGCCCCATCAGTCGGTGCCACAGGCGATTGACGATGGTGCGAGTGAAGCGACCGTTCTCGGGATGCGTCATCAAACCGGCAAGTTGTTTCAGTCGTTCCGGCTGCGCGGCCTTCCGATCGACCTGACCTAGTTCCGGAAAGAGCCAGCCCGCTTCGGCCGTCTTTCCAATGGGTTTGTCGCACCGATGAATCTCCAGCGGACGAGACGCATAAATCGCGGCAAGGCCGTAAGACTCATCCAGTTTCCAGCGATCGATGAAGCTGTCGTGGCACGACGCGCACTTCAAGTTGATGCCGAGGAACGATTGACTGACGCTCTGTGCAAACTGGATCTCGACTGTTTGCCCGGCGCTGACTTCTCCACGCCACTTGATACCGTCGATGAAACCGCGACTGGCGTCCGATGGCGGAGCGATCAATTCACGCGCCAACTGGTCGTACGGCATATTGTTGACCAGTGCCGCGTACAGCCATCCGCTGATCTGCTTACGACCGCCGGTGATGAACCCAGTGCCCGTGTAGTCGTTCCGCAGCAGATCGTTCCAGAAAGTGAGCCAGTGCTCCGCGTAATCGATGTCACGGGCGAGCAGGCTCTGGACGAGCCGGACTCGCTTGTCGGTGCCAGTGTCCTTGAGGAACGTCTCCAATTCGTCCGAAGTGGGCAGCAAGCCAATCAAATCGAGATAAACTCGCCGTGCGAATGTGGCGTCATCAATTGTTTTGGGTGGCGCGATCTTGTGCGTTGTGAGATACGTGTCAATCACCCGATCAATTGGGTTCGTGCGATTGTCGGTCGCTGCCGGAAGTTCTGGACGGCGCGGCTTCAACGGCGGCTCATAAGCACGTTTGCCGAACGTGAAGCCCTCTTCCCAGTTCAAACCTGAGTCCACCCAACGCTTCAAGAGTGCAACCTTCTCGGCTGGCACTCGCGGACCTTCGGGGGGCATGCGAAGATCGGTGTCCTCCGTGGTCAGCCGCTTGATGAAGTCGCTGTCAGTGCTCTTCCCGACTGAGATCGCTTTGCCGGACTCGCCACCCGCCAGGAGCGACTCGCGGGTGTTGAACGACAGTCCGCCTTTTTTCGCGTCGCCTGTGTGACACTTCCCGCAATGTTCGCGGAGCACGGGCGCGATGTCGTGCGCAAAGTCAATTTCCGCGGCCGAAGGCGCCGTTGTCAGAGCTGTGAGCCAGACGAAAAACACTGCGAGCGGCTGTTTCATGATCTCGAACAGGTCCGGTGGGGTGATCGCGATGCGGCAACGCGCCGGAAGTTTTGGCGCGTGCACCACGTTTCACAACTCAGCGCGAGCCGCGTCGTTGGCTAACTCAGGACGTCGTGCACGACATGCCCGAACACGTCGGTCAAACGGTAGTTGCGGCCTGAGAAGCGATACGTCAAACGCTCGTGATCGAGGCCCAAAGAATGCAGCACCGTCGCATGGAGGTCGTGCATGTGGACCTTGTCGGCGATCGCTTTGTGGCCGAAGTCGTCGGTCTGCCCGTACTCAATACCGGGCTTGAAACCGCCGCCGGCCATCCAGACTGTGAAGCCGCCAGTGTTGTGATCGCGACCAGTACCGTTCTTCTCGGCGTAAGGCGTGCGACCAAACTCGCCGCCCCACCAGACGATGGTGTCTTCCAGCAGGCCACGCTGCTTGAGGTCGGTCAGCAGACCTGAGATCGGAAGATCAACCGCTTTAGCGTGCTCACCATGCTTCGGCAGGTTGGAGTGCTGATCCCACGCCGGATTAGCGCTGTTGTCGCCGTAGGTCACCTGGATGTAACGCACTCCGGCCTCGCACAAGCGACGTGCCATCAGGCACTGGCGACCGAAGTTGTCCGTTGGCTTCTCACCGATGCCATAGAGCGCCTGAGTTTCGGCGGACTCTTTAGAGAGATCCAGCACGTCCGGTGCGTGCATCTGCATGCGCCAGGCGAGCTCATACGAGTTGATGACCGCTTCCAACTCGCTGTCACCGGTTGACTGCTTGAGTTGTTCGGCGTTGAGTTGTTGCAGCAGGTCAAACTGCTCGCGTTGTTCCGCCGACGAGAGTGATGGGTTCTTAAGGTTCCGAATGCGGGCCTCAGTCGCCGGACCGCCGGCCTTGCCGAGTGCGGTTCCCTGATAGATGGCTGGTAAGAACGCATTGCCATAGTTGCGCGGTCCACCGTTGCCTGCGGATGCTCCAATCGAAATGAAACCAGGCAGGTTCTCGTTTTCGGAACCGAGTCCGTAGATCACCCACGAGCCGATCGACGGGCGAATGAACTGAGTCGAGCCGCAGTGCAGGAACAGCGTTGCCGGTCCGTGGGCGATGCCTTCGGTGTGCATCGAGTGAATGAAGCACATGTCGTCGACGTGCTTGTTCATTTCAGGGAACAGGTCAGATCCCCAGCGACCGCATTCGCCGTGCTGAGCGAATTTCCACAACGGCTTCATGACTCGATGCGGCGAACCCTTCTTCTGGCCGGAGTTGGCGATCATGCGCCCGTCTTCGAAGGACAGGGCCTTGCCGTCGTTCTCAGCCAATAGAGGCTTGTAATCAAAGGAGTCTACGTGAGACACGCCGCCTTGCATGAACAGAAAGATGACTCGTTTGGCGCGCGGCTGATGATGCGTTGTCAGGCTCGTCAGCGGGTTCAAACCTGCCTGCGACGTATTGCCCAGCAATCCCGTCATCGCCATGGAGCCAAAGCCGCAAGCGGATGATTTCAGCCACGCCCGCCGAGTCATATCCATCATCGTCAGATCTCCGACCAGCACGGATTACGTTTCAGCCGCGACGCAGGTCGCCAGTGGAGCGCCAAACCAATCCGAGCGCCACACTATGAACGAGGCGACGATGTGAGTGAAGACTGAGCGCAGAGATAACTTCGTCGACTCACAAATCTCTTCGTCTGCAGCGATCGTGCCGGACACCACCGCAGTTTGTGTGACTTGAGGGGATCTGACCCGCACGCTTGATTTCCCGGCGACGAGCGCTCGCTAGACTGGCGTCGCTCGATATCTGCAGCTTCCAAAGCGTCAGTAGCCCGAACCGGCTGCAGCGGCGTCCCTCTCGTCGAGGTTCCAGTTATGTCAGTTGTAATGAAAAGTCTGCTACTCAAGTCTGCGGTTGAGGCGTCGAGATTGAACAAGTGGGCGCATCGGATTGTGGCTCTAATTGTGCTGAGCTTCGCCGGCGCGGCGAACGGTGCTCAGGAAGATTCGTTGGCCAGCAAGCTGATGCCGCTGATCGAACGCCACGCGGGTGATGTCTCGGTGGCTGTGAAGCACTTTGAGAGCGGCACGCACTTTGAGCATCGAGCTGACGAAGCGATGCCGACGGCCAGCCTCATCAAAGTCGCCGTGATGGCCGAGGCGTACGCTCAAGCTGAGGCCAAGCAGATCGATCTCAGCAAACAGCTCACTTTGAAAGCGGATGACAAAGTACAGGGGTCGGGAATTCTGACTCCCCATTTTTCGGCGGGCGTCAGCCTGTCGCTGCGCGACGCGGTGCGGCTGATGATTGCTTACTCAGACAACACCGCGACGAATCTGGTCGTCGACGAAATCGGGCTGAAGTCGATCTCGGCGCGGATGGAAACACTGGGGCTGCCGGACACGCGACTGCACGCGAAGGTGTTTCGCGGAGATACCTCGATCGCTCCCGAACGCAGTAAGAAGTACGGATTGGGAAGTACGACTGCGACACAAACGCTGAAGCTGCTGGAACTGATGCAGCGCGGCGAACTGGTTTCCAAGGACGCCAGCGCCGCGATGCTTGAGCATCTGCGAGCTTGCCAGGACCGCAGCATGCTGCCGCGCTACCTGCCTGAGTCCGTGAAGATTGCTCACAAGACAGGAACTGTCAGCGCCGTGCGCTGTGACGCGGGATTGATCGAGACGGGATCGGGAACAATCGCGATCTGCGTGCTGACGAACAACAACCAGGACAAACGCTGGACCGATGAGAACGCTGCCAGTGTGCTCATCGGTAAGATCGCCCGCGAAGTGTTCTTCCACTTTCATGAAGACTGGAAGGAACCAGTCGGATCTCCGGCCGAGCCCCTGAAGGTCGGTGCGAGCGGCGAACTCGTAGAGGCGTTGCAGCGCACGCTGAATTCGAAGCTGAAGCCATCGCCGGAACTCGGAGTGGACGGTGAGTTCGGCAGCGTGACTCAAGCAGCAGTGTTGAGGTTTCAAAAGGACAGCAAGTTGACCGCAACGGGGATCGTGGACGAGCCGACCTGGAAGGCGCTCGGACCGCTGCTGACTGAAGCTGCCCCTGTTGCAGAGCCTGAGACCGTCAACAGCGAGACCCTGTCGAAGCAGCCACAAGACACCCTTGACGGTCAGCCCTTTGTTACCGCGAAGGCGTGGGCTTTGGCCGACGGTCGCACCGGTCAAATTCTGTGGAGCAATGCCGCTACCGACAGTCTCGAAATGGCCAGCACGACCAAGGTCATGACCGCGTGGCTGGTGTTGAAGCTCGCTGAGAAAGAACCGGCTGTGCTCGACGAGACGCTCACGTTCTCCAAACGAGCTGATCGAACAGGCGGCACGACTTCGGGTGTTCGCGCCGGTGAGAAGTTGCCTGTTCGCGAACTGCTGTATGGGTTGATGCTTCCTTCTGGAAATGACGCCGCTGTGGCTCTAGCGGAGCACTTTGGCGGCCGCGTGGCTTTGAAGGCTCCGGCGAAGAAGAACGGAGCGAAGGTTGATCCTCAGCAAGAGTTCGTGGCAGCGATGAATCAGGCGGCGAGTGAACTCGGCATGCCGGACACTCGCTTCAAGAATCCGCATGGCTTGCCGGACAGCGGGCATGCGACAACGGCGAAGGATTTGCTGAAGTTGGGCTGGGAAGCGATGCAGATGGCACGCTTTCGCGAGATCGTGGCGACTCGTCAGCACGGCTGTCAGGTCGTTGGTCCCGGCGGTTATCATCGAAACATCAAGTGGAAGAACACGAACGAACTGCTGGACATTGAGGGCTACGACGGTGTGAAAACCGGAACCACGGACGCGGCCGGTGCGTGTCTCGTGTCGAAGTCGACTCGTGGTGACAAGTCGCTGATGCTGGTGGTGCTGGGTTCGTCATCTTCGAAAGCTCGCTACGCCGACAGCCGCAATCTCTATCGCTGGGGCTGGCAACAGCAGATGGTGACTAAGCCAGCGCAATAACGCGGGGCTACGCGTCACAGAAGCCGTCTTTCTGGAAGGCTCCTTCATGACTTCGCTTAATCGTCGTGAGTTCATCGCGTCGGCCACTGGAGCGATGGCTCTGGCAGCCGGTCAGAATTCGTTGGGCGAAGCGCTATCCGACGACGCTGTTCCCGAGTTCGAGGGGATTGCGATTCCGAAATGGGTGCACGAGGTGACGCGAATGTCGTTCCTCGCCCCCGACGCCGTGCCGGATGTCGCGAAGATCGGCGTGCAGGTCGTGCATGGGAATTCGGTCTGGCCGTATTTTCCCTTGCGAAAGGATGGCGGCAAGCTGACTGACCGCGAGCATGCGGACCTCAAACGCTTTGCGGATGAGACGCATCGGCATGGCATGCGGCTGGTGCTGGGGCTACCGCCGTTTCCTTCAGCCGACTGCATGCGAGCGCATCCCGAATGGCGAATTGCGTCCGACCAAAGTGGCTCGCAGCTCAGGATTGAGCCCGATGAGAAGAATCTTGGAACGCGGTTGGCCTGCAATCAGGGTCCGTGGGGTGACTATCTCATTGAACTCTGCGCAGAACTGATGCAGGACTACGGGCTCGACGGCTATTCGTTTGATGGCAACTATCACCCGCCAATCTGCTACTGCGGGGCGTGCCGCTTGGCTTACCAGCAGGAACGACAGCGTACGTTGCCTGAAAAGGTGAACCTGGATGACATCGCCTATCGCGAGTATCTGGTCTGGCGCGGTGAGAAGCTCGAGCAGCACTACGCCGGGCTGCAGCGTCGTCTGAAGGGGATCAAGTCCGATGCCGTGGTGATGACCTGGACCGTCAACGCCGGACGCTACGGTCACTTTCTGCATTCGCCGCGGGCGATGCCGACTCGCATGAATCTGCTCATCGACCTGCCGATGCAGGAATGGTGGTTGGACGAGACCAACATCGGGGCCAGCGTTGCTCCTTCGTTTGGCGCGGAGTACCTGGCGGCGGTGACCGGCTACCGGCCTTGTGGGTGCGAGCCTTATCTCATGTCGCGCGGCAATCCCTATTCGCCCGACAGCTTTCCGCCGCACGAGCGCTTGCTGAGGTCGATGCTCGTCCTGACTCATGGTAGCACAACCGCTCATTCCGTCGGTTGGCCGGGTGGAGTTGCCGCCGCCGCTCCGGTCTTTGCCGAGACGAAGCGCCGCGAAGGTTGGTTGACTCATTGCCGCCCGCTGCCGTGGGCTGCCATTCTGGTGAGTGAGCAGTCTCGCCAGTTCTACGCCTATCGCGACATTGCCGATCGGTTCCTGCCGCACGTGTTCGGTGCGTACCGCGTCGGCTTGGAAGAGCATTGGCCAGTTTCGTTGCTCAATGATTGGGATGTAACCGCGGGGAATCTGGCTAAGTATCGCGTGGTCATCTTGCCAAACGCGGCGGCATTATCAGATCAGCAAGTCGCAGCGCTGCGCGACTACGTTGCTAGCGGTGGCGGGTTGGTCGCAACAACGGAGACGTCGCTGTGCGATGAACTCGGTCGACCGCGGCGCGATTTCGCCCTGAGTGATGTCTTCGGAGTTTCGTATCGCGGGCGACCGTCTGATGTCGTCAGCAAACCCGGGGCCGCGGAGATCGATGCGAACTTTGCGATCGCTCTCGACGACAACTATTGGAAGCAGCGAGTCGGCAGCACCAGTGTCACATGGGCTCAGCACGAGCTTGTGCAAAGTGATGCTCTGAACCAACTGGTTCCCGGTCGTCAGGCGCGCTTCAAGGGACCTCAGGTTTTGGTCAGTGAGCCGAAGGCTGCGACTGAAGTCGCAGTGCGGCTCTTGCCGGACGGCTCGAGCGGAGTGCCTGCTCCGGGCGTCTCATTGCCCGGCGTGATCGTGCGGGAGTTCGGCCAGGGGCGAGTGGTCTACTTCGCTGCGGCATTTGACGCGTCGCTGTGGAACTATGCCTATCCCTATCAGCGACACATCTTTGCTCGCGCGGTGACCTGGTGTGCGAAAGAGTCGCCATCGATTCGCGTGACCGCGCCGCGCTGTGTGCAGACGACGTTCTACGATCGTCATGCGCCCGCAGCGGAGGGGCGGGCCGAGCAAAAGCAGCTCGTCATTCACTTCTTTAACAACGTCAACACGACCGCCGCACTGGGCAATCCGGCCAACGAAGTTCCATTGCGCGAAGAGTCGATTCCAGTGCACGGTTTGCGGATCTCGTTCTCAAGTAAGACTCCGTCACGGGTTCATCTGGAGCCTGGTGGAATCTTGCCCAAGGCGACTTCCGCCAACGGCGAAACCGTGATCGATCTGCCGCCGCTCGACGTGCATTACATGTTGATCGGCGAGTGGACTTGAAGTTGTGCCGTCGGCTTGTTTCTCTGTAGTTGAGTAGGGGTAAAGATCCAGGCCGCTCTGCGTTGGTCATTCAGGAGATCAGGATGCGCCTTCATGTGACACTTTCTGCAGGTCTGTTCATCGCGCTGTCGTCGCTCGTTGGCGTAAGTGCGGGCGATAAGCCGCAGTACGAGTTTGGTGAGATCAGCATTCCTCCGGCTGCTGCTGATGAGCCTAAACTGGAAAAGGTTTCGGTGACTCTGGCCGAGAAATATCTCGATCAGGGAGCACAGGCCTGGAGTGGTCAGCGAAAGTGCGTCAGTTGCCATTCCAACGGCACCTATATGACCGTGCGACCCGCGCTGTCGCCGACGATGGGCAAACCGAACGAAGCGCATCGGGCGTTCTTCGCGGAGACTCTGAAGACGCAACTCGCTGAAGAACGCAAGAAACTGAAGCAGTCCACACGACCGGCTCAGGTCATTTATACCGCGGCGGGTTTGGCGGAATGGGACGCTCACGTGACTCGGCAGCTTTCAGCGGAGACCGAGCAGGCACTTGCGCTGATGTTCGAGATTCAGACCGACAAGGGCACCTGGGGAACGCTCGATTGCTGGCCGCCGTATGAATCCGATGCCTTTCATGAGGCGACCGTAGCGGCGATGGCCGTCGCTGCTGCACCTGGCTGGCTGGAGAAGATCACAGCTGCGAAGGATGAGAAGCTATTGAACTCGGTTGCGAAGCTGCAGAACTACTTGCGATCTGAACCGCCCCCGCACGACTACGGACGCACGCTCTTGTTGTGGGCGAGCGTGCGGATGAAGGGGCTGCTCCCTGAATCGCAGCAACGTGAACTGGTTGATGTGGTCGCGAAGCATCAGAGAGAGGATGGCGGCTGGTCGATCCGCACCTTCGCCGCGCCGGAAGCGTGGGGTGGAGGTAACCGTGCCGGAAAACTCAAGGCAGAACCGGAATTCACCAATCCGCCGAGTGACGGCCACATGACTGGTCTGGCGGTCATAGTCCTGCGCGAAGCAGGTGTTCCAGCGAGTGACCCGCGTGTTCAGAAGGGCGTGGCATGGTTGAAGGCCAATCAGCGCGCTTCCGGTCGTTGGTGGACGCGGTCGCTCAATACGGACTCGTGGCACTTCATTACTTATAGTGGGACCGCGTTTCCGCTGTTGGCGCTGCAGTTGTGTGATTCTTTGCCAACGGGCGAATGACTTCTTGCGAGTTACTACCGATGTCAGTGCTGCCCAAGATGATGAGCTGTCGACGATGAGCCGTGGATTTGACGAATGGCTGACGACGCAGCTGGATGATCTGGAGCGTGAAGGACTCAAGCGAACGCGGCGCGTTGTCACGCCAGAGCCAGATGCCTGGTGCGTGACTAAAGGGCGTCGCCTGCGCAATCTTGCGTCGAACGACTACTTGAACCTGGCGCACGATCCGCGAGTGATTGCGGCAGCGCAAGACGCGTTACGATCAGGAGTGGGGGCTGGCGCGAGTGCTCTCGTGAGTGGTCGCTCGCCGTGGCACGAGCAACTGGAGCAGACGATTGCCGACTTCGAGGGGACTGAGGCGGCGTTGTTATTTCCGACAGGTTTCGCTGCGAACGTTGGCACGCTGCGAGCCCTGATTGCTCCGGAAGATACTGTGTTTTGCGACCGACTGAATCATGCCAGCTTGATCGATGGTTGTCGGCAAAGTCAGGCTCGAATGCGGGTCTATCGACACGAAGAACTGGATGTTCTGGAGCGGGAACTGAAGCGGTCCGTGTCGACAGCACGGCGCTGGATTGTGACCGATTCGGTCTTCAGTATGGATGGTACCTTGGCGCCACTGCGCGACTTGTGTGACCTCGCCGAACGCTTCGACGCCGAAGTGATTGTGGATGAAGCACACGGCACCGGCGTCTTCGGAGAGCATGGCCGAGGCGTTTGCGAATTGACGCAGACCGAGCATCGAGTTGCAGTCCGCATCGGTACGTTGAGCAAAGCTGTGGGAACACTGGGAGGCTTCGTGGTGGGGTCTCGGAAACTGGTTGACTGGTTGTGGAATGCAGCCCGCACGCAGGTGTTTTCGACCGCGTTGCCACCAGCGATTTGTGCGGCCGCGAACGTTGCGTTTCAAATTATTCAGAACGAACCACAGCGGCGCCAGCACTTGCTGGCGATATCGCAGCAGTTGAAGGATGAACTGAGTTCGTTGAGTGGCTGGTCTGTTGTGGCTGGTTCCGTCGGACCGATTGTCCCGATTGTGATTGGGGAGCCGACAGTAGCCACTGCCGCGTCCAAACAATTGCTCGAACACGGCCTTCTGGTTCCGGCTATTCGACCGCCGACAGTCCCGCGAGGCAC
This sequence comes from uncultured Planctomycetaceae bacterium, assembly GCA_964386705.1. GTDB lineage: Bacteria > Planctomycetota > Planctomycetia > Planctomycetales > Planctomycetaceae > AM-0621. The sequence goes on along the minus strand of CAYLTY010000213.1, from coordinate 3,695 downwards.
CAGCAGGCTTCGCATCTCTTTGACAACAGCGTTTCAATCTGCGGAGATCTCTGAACTTGCCGCGGTCATTCGTTCGATTGCTGACGCGGCATCAACTTGAACGCGGTTCGAGAATAGATTCACTCGACTGTAAATATTGAGGAGAACCGGCATGACACGATTGTGGCTCAGTAGTGGCTTGCTGCTGGTTCTCGCACTCGCCTCTCACGCAGTCGCGCAAGAGCGTGTCGTCGTTCCATATGGAGTGACTCGCGAACAGTCCACGCTGATTGCTGATCTTGATCGCAGCATGCTGGATGTGGGCAGTGTGAAGAGTCGCGTCCTGCTGATTGGCGGAACCGACGGAAAACGCACGACAACAGAAGCCGTTAACCAACTGGTCGTTGAACTGCAGAAGCTGGTGCAAGACGAGAAAGCCATCGGCGAGCGGATCAGCATCAGCTCCATCACGCAGCCGTATCCTCACGGTCTAGCCGCGCCGCTTGCGTTTCCTCCGACAGCCAAAGCTTACGACGACGTGACTCAGCCTGAGTCGATTTATCTCTGGCGCTGGCTGGGCATGCTGGCTCCCGACATGGTGATCGAGCTTGTGCCCGGCGAGCAGTTCAGTGTCACGACCGCGAAGTCACAGGGTGTCGGCTTTCAGTTTATTGAGTTTTTGCATCCTCAGAGGGAATCCAACTCACAGAGTTTCATCGCGTCGCTGTGTCAGAAATCCCCAGGTGACGTGGCGCCCGTTGGTGCGCTCCGAGTGCAACTGGCTCAGGCTAAGCAACTGCTGCCGGTGTTGAACGCATTTGCGGAAGCGAGGCAGAAATCACCCGCCCGCGTTGAACTCGCACGACGTCGGCAACGGTCGCCAATTGAGGTCGCTCGCGAACTGGCCGGCACTTACGGTCAGCAACTCAATGAAGTGGCCTATATCCCGGCGTTGTCTCTGGTGGGACGCGTCCGTTTGGGAATGCTGACGAATGACGAATCGCAGTTGCGCGACGTGCAGCGCATCGTGCAGCCGTATCTGACGGGCGAAAAGAAGCCTGCAAAGGCGAACGGTAGCCAGCATGCGGGACATCTCGTCTTCGGCGAATTGCTGGATAGCACTGGTGACAAGAACTACTTGCCGCTGATCAAGGCGGTGGCCGATCTGGGCTTTGATGATCAAGGCCGCATGCGAGAGGCGATGCCCAGTCATTCTGAGATGAGCGATGCGGTCTTCATGGCGCCGCCCATACTCGCTCAGACCGCGCGGTTGTCGGGTGATGCGAAGTATCGCGACATGGCCATCAAGCATCTGCGGTTCATGGTGAAGTTGAACCAGCGGCCGGATGGTCTACATCAGCATTCACCGCTGGCTCCAGATCACACCGCTTGGGGACGCGGCAACGGCTTCGTGACCTTGGGTTTGGTGTTGGCACTTTCCGAATGGCCAGCGTCCGGTCCGGAGTACGAGGAACTGCTGAAGCTGTATCGCGAGCATCTGGCCGCGATGCTCAAGCATCAGGATGAACTCGGCATGTGGCATCAGGTTGTCGATCATCCTGAGAGCTATCGCGAATTCACGGTGACGTGCATGACGACGTTCTCGATCGCGCGCGGATTGCGGCGGGGTTGGCTGGAGCGAGCAACATTTGAGCCCGTGGTGCGGCGCGCGTGGCCCAGCATCAATCAACGGATCGGGCTGAAGGGCAGTTTGGTCGATGTCTGCACGGGCACCGGCAAGATGAAGTCGCTCCGAGAGTATCTCGATCGCCCGGCAATCCTGGGAAAAGACGATCGAGGCGGGGCAATGGCGTTCCTTGTCAGTACGGAGCTCGCTTTTGCCGAACGCGAAGGCAAGCTCTCGCTGAATCCGTGATGCCCGCTGCTGATCTGTCAGGCCGAGCCGGATGAATCACTCGGCCACGATCGCGTCGTAGATCAGGCCCTTCACTGCGAACTCGGTGAGGAACGAATAGGGCATGGTCTGTTCGAGCGTGACCACCGTCAGGTCGTCCTTCGGGGAAGTCCAGTAGTGCGTGCTCGCGGCGCCGCCCCAGCCGTATTCGCCGAGGCGTCCCTTGGGATCCCAAGCCGACATTTTGGAACGCACGGAGAAGCCTAAGCTGAAGCCGACTCCTTCGCGGATCTCGCCACCAAACTTGATCCAGCCGACGCTTTCGGGAACCTGATTGATCTTCATCAGCTCAACGGTCTTGGCCGCGAGGATGCGGTTGCCGTCGAGTTCGCCACCTTGCGCGACCATCATTAGGAACCGCATATAGTCGCGAGCTGTCGAGACCAGGCCACCGCCACCGGACAGCAGTTTGGGATTCTGGCGATAGACACTGACGGCGGGATCGTCGAGCAGCGTCAGCTTGCCCTTGCCATCCGACGAGTAATTGGTTGCGAAGCGGGCCAACTTGTCCTCAGGAACGAAGAAGGCCGTGTCCTTCATGTCGAGCGGCTTGAAAATGTGCTGCTGGAAGTATTCATCCAGTGGCTGCCCTGAGGCTGCTTCCACCACTCGCCCCAGCACATCGGTGGACACGCCGTAGTGCCAGTCTTTGCCGGGCTCGAATGCCAGCGGCACCTGACTGAGCCTCTTCGTCATGTCGGCGAGCGTTGATTTTGGATTGAAGATATTCGCTTCCCTAAACGCTTTATCGGCCGCCGCAATGCCCGAAGTGCCATACGTCAGTCCCGAGGTATGCCGCATGAGGTCGCGGACAGTCATCTCCTGTGCAGGAGCGGTCGGACCATCTTTGCCGGCGACTGTGGATTCCTTCATCTCGGGCAGATGCTTGGAGACTGGATCGTCGAGTCCGAGCTTGCCTTCGTCGTGGAGCTTGAGAGCAGCTACCGTCGTGATGGCTTTGGTCATCGAGTAGATGCGGACGATGGTGTCATCACGCATGGGCTTGTTGGCGGCGATGTCCATCAAGCCGTGCGATTGAAGATGCACGACCTTCCCGCGACGGGCGATCATCACGATGCCACCCGCCAGCTTCTTGTCCTTTACGAGTTCGTCCATCGTTGCACTGACTTTGGCGAGCTTTTCGGACGACATCCCGACTTCTTCCGGCTTCGCGGTTGGCAGTTCCCCCGCCAGCGCGGAACTCGCAACTAAGCCCAGCAAGAGAGTGGTCCAACCCGGCAGATGTTTGATCATGGTTCGAAATTCCTTGAGTTCATTCAGGCCCTAATCGGCGGGCAGGACCATAAGGAATCGCAACGCGGGCTGCACTCGCGGGCACTCGGTGCACCACAGCTGAGCAAACGCTGCGCGATCCGTTTGCAATGGCAGATGCTGTAGTCGCTACAGACCGAACATCCTGAAGTCCTTGAATCAACCGACATGGATAAACGCCTCCATGTTTGCAACCGCCAGCAGAGGCATATTGCTTTTCGACCTAGCTTTGGTCGACGCAACACTGTCCGGATCTGGTGTGAACCACGTGATGGTTCACTCAAGGTTCGGCAGCGGCCTGGTTGACGCCGTGGTTTCGGACCTTCGCTCGGTTTGTCTCTGCGCGGCGTGTCAGGTGGAAGAAAAGTTCAGACTCATGTCGCTGGATAAAGAAACTGTTGATATCGCGTGGGTATTGCTCAGCGCCGCGCTGGTGATGCTCATGCAGGCGGGTTTCTGTTGTCTGGAAACCGGGATGTCCCGGTCGAAGAGCAGCATCAACGTCGCCATCAAGAACTTGATCGACTTC
>CAYLTY010000212.1:0-15156 GCA_964386705.1 uncultured Planctomycetaceae bacterium | reverse complement strand
CCGAAGAACTCTTCGAGCAAGGTACTGAGTCGCTGCTGGCAGGTGTGGATGGGATTCTGGTTCCTGGCGGATTCGGCATGCGAGGCGTCGAGGGCAAAATCGAAGCCATCCGCTTCGCTCGCCAGTACGAGATTCCGTTCTTCGGTATTTGCCTCGGCATGCAGTGCGCGGTGATTGAGTACGCCCGCAACGTGCTGGGTTATCAGGATGCCAACAGCACGGAGTTCGCCGACGCCACCAACTATCCGGTGATCTGCATGCTGGAAGATCAGAAGGGAGTCGTCCACAAGGGCGGAACCATGCGACTGGGTGCTCAGCCCTGCCTGTTGACTCCCGGCTCAATCGCCGCCAAGTGCTACGGCAAAGCCGAAATCTCTGAGCGTCATCGTCACCGCTACGAGTTCAATCCGCACTTCAAGAACGAGTTCCTCGACAACGGTTTCGTGATCAGCGGCGCCAGCCCGAATGACATGCTCGCCGAGATCATCGAAGTTCCGGATCACCCGTGGTTTCTGGCCGTGCAATTCCACCCGGAATTCAAGTCGAAACCGCTGGCTCCGCACCCGCTGTTCCGCGGCTTTGTCGAAGCAGCCCTCAATCGTCGCCTGGCCAAAACCCGCGGAGCTGGTGTCACCACTCGCTCACCCGAGTGCGCTCAGGAAGTCACTTCGCCAGAGGCATAGCCAGCTGGTCCCTCGTGGCGGACGCGTCTCGCGTCCGTCCGGCGTTCCCTGCGTGGGACTCATGTGACCGATGCGACCAATGCGCGACGCCTCGGACACGGCAGGACGACTTCAAGCTCCGCTCAGACGTCGGCCACTTCGGTCACTCGGACTCACTTCATGAGTTGCTGCTGGGCTTGCTGGCGTGTCTGGTCGAATCGCGGTTGCCACTTGCCGTTCACGACGCGACGCAACAACTCGTTCGCTCGTTCGCGTTCGCCGACGTCACGCAGCATGGCCGCGTGCCCCAGCAGGAGTTCTGGATTGGTCGGCTCGCGTTCAAACGCCGTCTTCCAGGCTCGATCGGCGTCCTTGAAGCGGGCTTCGCTCTGCATCAGAGCTGCGAACTGTTGCCACGCCGTCGAACTCTCCGGAGCCGCTGATAATGGCGTCGTCCAGTAATCCCAGGCATCTCGCGACCGGCCCAGGACATCCATAACACGACCAGCCAACTGGCAGACTTCGGTCTCATTGGGATCAATCGAACGCCATCTCTCGGAGGCGTTCCGAGCTAGCTTCAACACGGTCGCACGCTCCGAACCACGCGTACTCTGAGCAATGTTCCGCAACTGATTGAGGTGATCGCGATACTGATTGCGAATCACTTCAACATTCACCGTCTTGGGCAGCGCGGCGAACTCAATCTCCAACGCCTTCTCCAGACGCGTGAATCGCTCCACTGCGCGCTGACGCCCTGCTGAAAGCTCGGACGCAGTCCGCCAGAACGACGCCTGAGCCGCAAAAGCCGAGATCTTGGCGGCGAGTTGGACAAACTTCTCACCTCGCTCAAACCATTCGCGTTCGACCGCTCCCGCCAGACGACAGAACTCAATCGAAGTCAGCAGCAACGATCGGTGAGTCACAACCGCGATGACATCATCCTTGTCGGGCGTTTCATCGATATTGCGGGTCGCCTCAACAAACAGCTCGTCCGCCACTTTCAGCTCTTTCAGCGGGATCAGAGCCATCGCCAGTTGCAGCGTCGCAACCGGTCGCTTCGCGGCAAGCAAGTCCTTCGCGACATCGCGAACTACACTCGTCGCCGCCTCGCAATGCTCACCGGCCATTTGGCCATAGTGATTCTGAATCGCCGTCCAGAGTTCCTGCGGAATTCGAGGCTGCAATCCTGAGATCACCAGGCCGCGCAGATGTTCGTCCCAAAGCTTCAACGCTCGATCAATCTGACCGGACGCAGCCAGCCAGCGAATCTGATGCTCACGCAGGGTCGGCCACCAGCCAAAACGTGTCTCGAATGAATCAGCGAACTCTGCGAGCGTTCGCGCCGTCGCAGGCTTCAACAATTCAGGATGTTGCACCAGCGCGTTGTTCATCAGCTCCAGCAGACGTTGCGCGGTAGTTGCAGATCGCGTTTCTGCAATCGCGACCCGTGCGGCCTTCAGAGTGTCTGCAATCTGCCCCTCGTTCTTTGCGGCAATCTCGTTGTGATTCGTCCAGGTAGCGGCCACGTTGTGCTGCGCGGCCAGCCGCTTGAGGAAAGGCCCCGCCGTCTCCGGCAGCGTCAGCATTCGAGACGGGTTCGACAAGACCGCGTCGCGTGATTGCTCCAGATACGCGGCCAGCGGATCGACGGGGAAGTGTGCGGTTGGATTCCGAAATTCGGAGGCATTCAAGTTCAACGCCTGCATCAGAACATAGAAGCCAATCCGGTTGTCGACACGATCCTGGAACCGGCCCTTAATCAATGCCGTCATCTCAGACCAGCGTCCCTCCGCGAAGTACGTCGCGAGTAAATTACTGGCATCGTCCTCAGAAACCTTGCCCCAGTCCGGCGCATTGGTCGTCAGATTGACCGGGATACTGACCGGACATTTCTCACTGGTGCGATACGGCAGCGCCAGCACGACCAGTCCACGAGTATCAGGCTTCGCGTCCGGGGCAGCGACGGGCTCACGATCGAATTGGTGCTCAACGACCAGCTTGTCATCCCGATTGAAGACCTGCAGTAATCCGTTCCTGGCGATCGTTTGCTTCGCAATGACCTTCTGCTCTTTGAGGTCCATCAATCGTACTTCGCTCAAGCGGCCATCCTCGGCGAACACCAGATCAACGGCGACGCGGACAGCTTGACTTGCAGCGTCACTCGCCTGCACGGCGTCCTTCGGCTTGGCGGTGATTCGCACCGTGCGTTCCGCTACCAGCTTGAGGTCGGCACCGACGCTCAAGTCATCAGCACTCGGCACGAACCAGGGTACCAGCGACTGCAACGTCGCGTGATGGAACCGCGTGAAGGGTCGCTTGGCCGCGAGGCCGATTTCTGGATAAACATGCCATAACGTCGAGCCGTCACAGAAGACCTTCTCTTTCAGGCCTTCCGACACCTCACGTTCGAAGGCAAAGCGGCCAGAGCCGTCCACCAGCACCGTGAGCGTACGCAGGTCAGCGGAGTTCCCAGCGGGTTGGTTGTTAGCAGTTGCCGCAGCGCGATCGGTAGCAGAGTCCTTCGCCGTCAGAGCTTTCAATTCGCTGCGTTTCAGTTGTACTCGTTCCCAACCATGCGAGCGGGCTCTCTCAATGAGCCTGCGAGCGTCCGGGTCGACGTCGCCGCGCACAACCTTCACTTTGCCAGCGGCTTCACGTTCGATGACCCCCATCACGTCGCTCGGCCACGTCTGCAGACCTGGAGCATGAGTCGTCAGATCATGCGGAGCACCTTGGACCACGGAAAAGTAGGCGTACCCGTCCACGGGTACTACATAAAGTGGCACCGCGTCTCCCACTATCTGCAGTGAAATGGCATCAAAGTCAGCATCCGGCGAGCCGATGGAAACGTAATCCGCATTCGGAGCCGTGAGCCTCACCATCCGGGTGGGAATACCTTGCAACGAATGATTCAAACCCAACAGCCTGTCGCCATCCTGAATGTCCACAATGCCGTTGAGGTCAACATCGAATTCCGTCTGCAGCCCTTTCGCGTACCGTCGATAGAGTGTGCGGCGTCCAAAATTGGCTGTATTCCCGAAACGGAAGTCCGCACGATCCTCGCCAAAAAGCTGACGGGAAAATGTGACAGGATTGGGATTCACACCAACGCCGAACATCGAACGTCCGGTCTGGGCCTGAGAGATAAGCCCTTCCAGCTCAATCGCTCCGAGGTTTTGGCTACCAGAAAACAGGCCCTCGGACCACAAAACTGCAGAATCATCAATGAGTGCGGCAAGAACTTGAGGATCTGTTACGGCATTCAAGTTCACTATTCCGGGGCGACCACGAACGCTCATCCTCTTTGACCAGTCCATTGGAGCGATGCCATCAACAACGACTCCCAATGCGGGCAGGCTTTCTGCGAATCGCTCCTCTTCTACTAGCAATCGCGGCAATCGTTGAGTTCCTCCGCTGATTGGTGTCCTGAGCGACCAATCAAAGTAGACGTCAGTGGAGAAGTCGTCGCCGTAGAGCATCGGTTGAGCGGCAACTTGACCACCACTCCCCGTCCAGATCAATGATCGGGCGTCGATCGCGCCGGAAAATTCAGTTGGCACTTCAAAGGCGTACTGAAGCAGTTGCGGTTCATCACTCAACGTGACGAAGTTGCGACTCGGCACGAGCCCGCGGAATCGACCATCGACTGACCCGCCGAATCCACCTCCGCTGCCGCCAGTAATCGCGTCGAAATCACCACGCGCCCAATAAGACCGACGGCCATTCAAGCTCACACTCCCCCACGCGGTGTTCCAGTTACCGTCGTCAAACCAGAGTTGCGGGCTCGCCCAACCCAGCGGGGCGCGGACATTACCGCCGCCGCTTTCCAACCACAGTGGTTGATTCTGATTCATCTGAAACTTCCAGTGCGGGTACCCATGCTGCACGTAGTGGCCAGGCCACAGCGGACGACGATAGAGCACACTGCGTTGAACATTGCGGACAACGTCCCCATCGAGTTGCTTCAGTCGCTTGAGTTCCGCTTCAACGAGTCGCACTTCGGCCTCTTGAGACTTCAGGAGCCGGTCCAGCCGTGCGATGTCTCGTGCCGGGCGCTTCGCTTCCACACTGCGAGTGTGATTCGTCTTGGTGACTTCTAACTGACTTTGAGCCTGCTTCAGGCGCTCTTGAACATTCTCCAGTGGAGTCGCCTGCTTCGGTCCATGATCGGTCACGACGGGAATCTGCTCGGGCGCGGCATACATCGCCCAATGATCCTTGCGACCGCGATCTACTTTGAACTGCTCATACATCGCCTCGGTCTCAAGCACGAGCAACGACGTGAACGGCGACATCACATACATCGCCTTGCTGAGTTCAATGATCTGCTGCTTGTGCTCTTCCGCGCCCAGAGCCACCAGTCGATCAATCTCCAGTCGAGCCCAACTGCGCGGCAGATGACTGGTTCTCTCTTCCGATTTCGGCACGGACGACAGGTCCAGCGACTCGGAAAACTCCTTGCCGTTCAGCTTGCCGTTGACGGTGACTTGCTGAGGAATCGCCACTCCGGCGGGCAGACGCGTGATCGCGGCAAGTTCCTGTCCTTGAGCCAACGTGTTCGACCAGATCAGGAATTGAGCGGCCGACGGACCATTGGCCCCCTTCGCGATACCGCGCAGTTCGATCTCCGTTAAACGTGGAGCGTTCAATGTGGAGTACAAATCAAAGGCACGCCACGCGACGTTCTCATCGGGGTTGATCTGTGTGACGTAGCCGCCGGTCCGCGAAGCAGCCGGCTGCATGAACGTCTTCGACCAGCGTTTGCCCACAGCCACGCCGACATAGCGCACGTCCTTCAAAAATCGCCGTTGCAGCACTGTCGGATCCGACTCGCCCAGGACAGGCACTCCAGCCCCCAGATGCACGAGCCAGACGTCCTCTCGACCGCGCACATGCCGCTGACATTCGGTGAGTGCCTGCTCAAGATCCAATGCCCCCAAGGGCTTCACGTCTTCCAAAAACTTCAACGCCGCCTGAATGTTGGTTGCTGTGCACGGCACCGGTCGCTGACGAAATGGCTTCGACCGTGCGGCTGCTCGCACCACCGAGAACGTGTCATCGTGCTCCGCGTTCTCCAGCAACGTACGCACGACCTCCGTCTGCGTGCGTGTCAGGACGTCGTTGCGATCCGCCGAGTTCTCAACCAGGAAGATCCAGTTGCGTTGCCCTCGCTTCTCAGTGCTCTTGAGTTCGGGACGATACCGCAGCATCGCGTACCGGGAGCCATCCTGCTCGAAAACGGAGACGCGAGGCGCGGCGGACTTAGCGGCGCCACTGATTGCATCCGTTTCAACCAACTCGACAACCAGATCGTCGCTCAATTCGACATGCTGGCCCGAGCCATCCAGCACGAGGTCGCCATCAACTTTGCGGGATGTCAGCAAGTGCGAGGGCGAGTGCCACTGCTTCTCTGCCGCGCCCTTGGCCACAATGTGAGTCGACCATTCACGCACGCCTTCCAGATTGTGACCTGCGGGAAAGCGATAGACGCTCTTGCCATAGTCATTCGGCAATCGTTGCGTATAGCTCAGCAGGATGCGTTTCTCTTGCCGGGCTTCCAGCGGAAACACCCGCATCTGGAACGTGCTGCCGTCCACCCATTCCAGCAAGGCCGGATCGCGACGCGTGTGTCGAATCTGTTCGAAGACATTGCGGCCATGATCACGCTCGACCATCCCGCCTTCCATCAGCTTGCCGTTCACGTACATCGCCAGCCGCGACAGCGACGCATCGGCCGGCAATGGAAACATGAACGTGCCTTCCAGTTGCTGCCAGGTGTGATTGAAGTAGGTCTGATCAATCGTCGTGCGGGCAAAGCCATCTTCGATGTGCACGTCGACATGAAACTTCCGCAGCGACAACTGCATCTGTTGCCCGGACGGATCAACCACCACCAAAGCACCACCGGCATGCTCGCTGGCAGGCACAATCGCCGAGTTCGCCGCGAGCATCAGGTCCTTAACCCATTCGACGACATACGCCGATCGCTTGGCTGGCTTGAGTTCCGGAGACACTCCTTGAGTCAGATCTTCCAGCAACTCCTGACCTGCGGTCACCACCTCGGGCACGCCGCTGACCTGCACCTTGCCTTGAGTCACCACGACATTCGTCTGCTTTTCCGCTGCCTTGACGATGAACTTGGTTCCCAACGCAGTCACCGTCCGCTTCGGCGTCTCAACGATAAAGCGATCGTCGCTCGACGACGCCTTCAACAGCGATGCAGGCACAACCTCCACAAAGACTTCGCCCTTGGTCAGCTTCACGCGCCGGGTCGCAGCCAACGTAACCGTCGTCTGTTCGTTGACGTATAGAATCGAACCGTCATCCAGAGTCACCCGACGTCGTTCCTGAGCCCCGGTGCTGATCGTCTCACCAATCTTCGAGTGCAGTTGCTCGACGACGGGTTGAGGCTGCCTGTCGCCGGGTGGCCGATCCACAACAGGAGGCGTGCCCACCGTGACAACAGCATTCTCTCCGTCCAACCCTGAACGCCCCGGAGGACTGGCCACAACGAGCAACCCCACCGCCACACACATCACGGCGAGGCACACCGCTACCATCCAGCGTTGAGCACGCTCGGCAGGCCGCTGCGAAGGCTCACGCACGATCGTGACCTTCACGCCGTTCACAGCAGGCCTAGCCGAGGCAGCGATCAGCGAGCGCACTTGCCCCATGATCCGCTGCGACACGGCAGGACTCAGCGGCTCAACGTCAACCGCGTCCAGAGCCGTCTCGATATCCGCGTCGGACTCAAGCACGTCCAGATCACGTAATGCCGCCGCTATTCGATTCCGAAAAATGTCATCGGACATGATGGTTCAAATCCAAGTATCAGGTTGCTTTAACCCACACCAAACTTTTGAGACTGCGCTCACAACAGCGATGCGGCATCCAGCGAGTCAGCAGTCGATTCACCGCCAGAACCGTTCGCAGAACCGGCCACAAGCGCCTTACGCAAGCGTTCCAAAGCACGACGCCGGTAGACACGCACCGTCGACGCCGGAATGCCCAACTCCTGCGAAAGCTGCTGGCTCGGAACGACACCGTCACGTGACGCCGCATCAGCCAGAACAATCTGCCGTTGAGCATCCGGCAGCAGCGCGATCAGCTCACGCAGTTGCTGAATCGGCAACGACAGCACCGGCTCAGGCTCGGACGCTACGACTGGTGGTCGAGAATCAACGATGTCGGCCAGCGTGTCCGGCTCGACGATTCGCTCAAGTTGCCGGGCCTTATGCCAGCCATGTTTAAAGACATCGCGGGCTATGTTCTCTGCAATACGGAAGAACCACACCCGCAGCGACGCCTTCGAGGCATCGAATCGCTCGCGATGCTGCCACAACCGAAATAAGGCCGTCGCCAGCACATCTTCGAGATCCACCGTCGTTAGCTGCCAGCTCAGGCGAACCTTGAGTAGTGCAGTAATCGGCGGCCCGTGCGCATGCAGAATATCCGCCAGAACGTCTTCATCCCCGGCCCGTAAGCGCGCGCCGAGATCAGGTGCTAAGTCGTTAGATGCCATGCCGCGACCATCTCTGAAGTTCAGGTTTCCAACTCCCGCAGAGAACTCAACGCTGCCCGAATGACATACGCCAGACTGTTACACAGCGGACGCGGCACGCGACAGAGAAAATCTATGCTGTTCGCAGCACGTGAGTTAGAGCAGCATCCAGAGGCATGTCCGATCTCAGCAGAACATATTCCATATTGAGATCATGCGCTTGCCGCTGAATGGTTTTCAGGAAGGCATCGAACTCGTTGCGGTAGGCCCGTCGAATCGATCTCGGCTCGGATAAGAGTTGAGTCGGTACTTCCAGCCCCTTGAATAGCGTCGGATCTTCGAACGGAAAATCTTGCTCGGCCGGGTCGATCACCTGCAGCAGCCGGACGTCGTGACGCCGATGGTGTAAATGCTTCAGACCCAGCAGCAGCGATTCCGGATCATCAAAGAAGTCGCTGAGGACAATAATCAAGCCGCGTTTGCGAATGCGTTCGGCGATGTCGTGCAACACCGGACCAAGGGCGGTTTCACCGGCCGGTTGAGCCTGCTCCAGCACATGATGCAGTTGTTTCAGATGCGAAGGCTGAGTCGACGCGCGGATGAAATCCAGCACGCGGTCGCCGACTGTCACGAGGCCCACCGCGTCCTGCTGCTGCACGATGACGTAAGCCAGCACGGCGGCAATGTGCTTCGCGTACTCCAGCTTGGACATCGCCGCGCCGCGCGATCGATAAGACATCGAGTCACTGGCATCGACCACCACATGACACGCGAAGTTGGTCTCTTCTTCGTACTGCTTGACGTAGATGCGGTCGCTCTTGCCGAACACCTTCCAGTCAACATGCCGCAGGTCGTCGCCGGGCACGTATTCCCGGTGCTCAGCGAATTCGACGGAGAAGCCTTGAAACGGGCTTTTGTGCAGGCCCGCTACGAAGCCCTCCACAATCATCCGCGCCTTCAAGTCCAGCCCCGTCACTTTCGCGAGCACTTCGGGCTGCAGGTAGTTTGGCTGATCGGCCACAACACTCTTTCTCGATACGCGGCAGAGCAGTCAGCTACTTCTTCTTCGGATCCAGATTGGCGTCGATATCGGCCGAAGTCACCGACGACTCCACACCCTTCTCGGGGACCTCCATGCCGGTCAGCCAGACGCAGGCGTTGAGTACGACCTTGCGATAGTTGTCGTTGCTCCAGTTGTCATGATAGTGACCGCCCGTGAAGCCGAAACCACGTCCGCCGTCCGCTCGCTGGACAGCCCACATCATGGCCTCTTCGCGCCCCTTGGCTGCTTGAATGTGAGGATACGGTCCCCGCGGATAGACGTAAGGACCGTTACGAACTTCATCGCTGGGCTTCGCCACCAGGATCGGCCAAAACTGAGTGCCTTCCTGCTTCGCCGGAGCGGCGGCGCTGAAGCCTTCCACAAACCGCATGTTGAAGTACCACTCGTCCTTCACCTGGAACGGGCCAACGCCCTGAGTGATCGAGTGCTTGGGGAACGAATCAAACTTCGGTTCCCAAATCGGATTGCACGAGAACATGTGCTCGTAGTGCCCGCCGATCCAGCGTTTGAACTCAGCACCGGCCTGATCGGGAACAATCTCCACTCCGTAGTGCATGCACCCGATGCCCACGCCCTTCTTGGTCCATTCATCGACCAACTTCATGCGCCGACCGTTCTCCTGCACGACTTCATGACCTCGTCCGCCGTCCATGTAGAAGACGACGGCATCGGCTCCTTCGAATAGAGCCTCATCCTTCGGCCAGCCGTTCAACGACACGTCGACCTGTAAGCCTTTGGTATTCTGCAGGCACTTCGCCATGAGTTGTGTGCCCGCGTTGAATTCATGCATACGCGGTGGGTGCGAGGGCCGGCCGGCAACCAGTACCAGCTTGTGCTTGCCATCCGGAGTCTTGCCCTGAGACTCACTCGTAATCCCGAGGGACAAGACAGCCAACGCCACGCCGAGCCAACATCGCCAGTGCATTATCAAGATTCTCCAGATGTCATTCAGATTCGCAGTTCCGACGGCAGAAGTTCCTGCAGCGCGGCTCGTTCTTCAAGCGTCCGAGCGAGTCCAGCAACCGGCCTAGCGAGCGGCTGATGCTCGCGTCTTCAACTCGCTCAGCAGTTTCAGGAGTTCAGCTTCGATTTTGTCCGAAGCTTCGACTTCCAGAATATTCGTGCCCAGCCAGGTCTCATAGCCACCGAGTCGATGATGGTCAGGAGTCGGCAGGTAGCCGTAGTGGCCGTTCGCGAGTTCGATCGTGAAGTTTGGTTTCAGCGGACTGTCCTGTTTCAGACGCAGCCCGGTCTCCACAAACGTCTCGCAAGGAATCGCGGTAATACCGATCTCACCAATGCGCAGCGCCTGCATGACGATCGTCTCGGTCTCAGGTCGATCCACCAGTTCGAGCGTTCGGTTTGCATAGGATTTCGCCAGCGGCGGCAGCTTCTTGGCGTCGGGTTCGTCGAGGAATCGTCTTGCCCGTGCGATCTGTTCTTCCGTGGGTTTGCGAATCTTCAAGGTCAATTCTGACTGCGCTGCTCCGAGACTCATGTAGGGGCGATAGTCAACGTTCGGCAGTTTCTCTGACACGCGTTCAGCGACTCGACCGGCAACGAACTGCATCTGTTGAAACGGCGGCTTAGCCGGTTGAGGCTCACGAAAGTTGATGTTGTTGATGTTGCCACTCGTGCCATTCGACATGATCCCCACGAAGGCTGGCAGAGCATCCACCTGGCCCTCCGGAAACAACTTGGCCGCAAGTTGCTTTGCGAACTCGCCAAAGTAATCGGCTGACACACCTGCGGCTGGCTGCCCGCCGACATAGTGCAGCGAGTAGTTCGCCAGCAGCGCAATCGGTCGCCCGTTGGGAGTCTTTACGGACAGAAACGCGACTTCTGGATCTATCGGCCCTGAGGGCCGATCCAGAATCTTCGAGCCGCGCGGCGGATTCATCTTCACCTGATCGGTGGTTTCGCCGAAGGGGTTGACCGGCATCGTCCCCGGTTGCAAGTACCAGCGGCGATTGTGGACCTCTTCTGGCACCTGGGCACTACCGAACCCGATATGAGCCGGCGCCAGATTCGCATGAGCCTGCTGCAGCGCCGAGACAATTCCGCGCGTCAAATGTTCGACGTAATCCGGATCTGCCTTGTTATCGCGACGGTCTTTGGACGGCGGCGCCGTATGCGTGTGCGTGGCCGCCATCAGGAGATGATCGGGCTTAATCCCCGTGATTTCCTGAGCTCGCCGCTTCGCTTCATCGAACAGGGATCGCGGACAAAAACAACTGTCGACGATGACAATCCCGAGCTGTGTTTGCCCGTCGTCCAGTACCAGAGCCCGCGCTGACAGCGGATCCCAGGCTCGCATCGCGTCGCGCCGCTCGAAGCTGCCAATCAGCTCGACCGGCCACTTCTGCGGTGTGATATCAGCCACGGCCGCTCCCGCTCGAAAGATCGGGTCGGCCGCCTTTACCAGCGGTGCGACCAGCAGGATCACAACGAGAGCACACAACTTCACTGCCATCGTTCGCATGACCGACTCCCCTGAAAGATCAGAACGCCCACTCCGTGAGCTGAGCGGACTCATTGGGAGAGATCAAAGTCGAACGCGGGGTTTTCGCCAACCGAGACGGTGATGCTGAGCCCGCTGGTCGCAAAATCTCGCACCTTCGGTGGGATGTGAGGAAATTCCTTCTCATCGCTAGCCTGAGGCGGTTCTTGGACCAGTAGGACCTCACCCGGCGCCGGACCAATCCGCGGCACGATGGAGACTTGATACGTATCGGGCGGCAGCCCGACGGACTCGTGAGTCTTCACTTCGTACTTGCCGTCTGGTCCGAGTTCCGCTCCTTGAGAGACGCCCTTCGCGCTTTCAAAGCGCACGATTCCGTCCGCGACCGGTTTATCGCCAAATTTGACCGTGCCACGAACAATGCCGCGTTCGACCTTCGGTCGCGAGTCTCCGCAACCGCTGAGCACACCACACAGCAACAACCCCAACACGCCCGCAGTCCAGCAACACAAGGGACGACTGCGGTTCATGCACAAAACATCGTAGGACATCCCTGTGGTTCTCATTCGAGTAAGAATATCTGCCGTCGAAGTAGCCTGTCACAGCACAAGCATGCCACGGCGGCGAGCAGGTTCACCTCAGAACTCGCCGATCGGGTTCGCATCGTCGCGGTTGCTCAGGTCGTAGAACGTCTGCAAGTTCAAAGACTCGCTGAGAAATCGCACCGAGCCATCGCCGAGCAAGACGTGAGCACCACCATGGTGCGCCGACTGAATGGGGTTATTCGCTCCGTAGAAGACAACCCCAGTGGCCGTGTAAGACTTCGTATTCACGGGATGCCGAACCGTTGTGCTGTTGAAGTAGCGTGTGTCGGTGAACGCAACCCCCATCGGGAAGCCGTGGCCATGATCGCTGCGGCAGTCGACGAACGATCCATCGGCGCGCACACAGTAATCGGATTGCTCGCCAATCAGGATGGTTGATGACGTTCCGTCCGTCACGTCACGCATCTTCAAGCACCGAAAAGGAATCAGAACGCCACCGGTTGATTGTCGGCCCGTTGCCGCATGAATGTTCGTGTTGGCGTCGTAGTTCACTGTCGACGAGTGATTACTCGCCCCAGTCACGGCGGTGTAGGTAATCGATTGCACTCCATTGGCTGGCGTGGTTTGGCCCAGCAGCCCCATCTTGTTGACCGGTGACGAAGGGCAGAACATCCAACTCATCCGGAGACCACTCAACAGACGACCGTTATCGACGTTGTAGCCCGTATAGACGAGCCCGGTGTGAATGCTATTCACACCGTGAAAATCGTAAGCACCACGGAGCCCCTCCTGGTCCATGAAAGTCATCACTGCGACCGCCCAGGCAGGCCCCCACGCCCAGGTTCCCGGTCCTCGAGACGGAAGAGCCGAGGCCGGAAAGCAACCGGTCATCTCTTCATAATTAAAGATCGCCAGCCCGATCTGCTTGAGGTTGTTGCGACACTGAGTGCGTCGCGCCGACTCGCGGGCCTGCTGCACGGCCGGCAGCAGCAACGCCACCAGTACTGCGATGATCGCGATAACGACCAGCAACTCGATCAAGGTAAATCCACGCCGCTTCATCCGCACACCGTGCTGCATCTGCCAGATCCTCTGATGGACAAGGGCGAGCTCAATCGCAAATTGACGAACAATTTCGTGCATCTTCTTCAAACAGCACACATCGCCAAGCTGCGATGTGTCGAGCCTAACTGCTCGGCCCCTGCTGTCACCAGCACGATTCCGCTCCGCACCAGCCACGTGTTCGCGTGACGATGTTTTCCGTTTTCCACGATTCTCTCGGCGCCCCCTTACTCAAGCAGCCTCGTTATCGCGTTCCTGTCTTAGTTTGCGTTTCGCTAGTGCGCGCGGTCTGATGCCGCCTGCCATACAAATTGGAGGTCTCCGGCATGCGTTCTTCCCGGTCACTTGGATTGAAACTCGTTCGTGCGCTCGCATTCGTCGCGGCAATGGTGCTATTGGCCGGTTCCCAATCGGCATCCGCGCAAGATCGCCCGAACGTGCTGTTCATCTTGTGCGACGATTTGCGCTGGGATGCCCTGAGCTGCTCGGGCAACAAGTATGTGAAGACGCCCAACATCGATCGTTTGGCGAAAGAGGGCGTCTACTTCCAGAACACGTTCTGCACGACGTCGCTGTGCTCGCCGAGCCGGGCTTCGATTCTGAGCGGCCTGTACGCGCATGGTCACGGAGTCACCAACAACTTCACCGAGTACCCTGCCCCGCTGCCGAGCTTCCCCAAGCTGCTGCAAGCGGCCGGTTACGAAACCGGTTACATCGGCAAATGGCACATGGGCGAGGACAACGACGAAAAGCGTCCCGGTTTCGACTACTTCGCCACCCACAAAGGTCAGGGGAAGTACTTCGACACCGAGTTCAATGTGGATGGCGAACGCAAGGTTCTGCCGGGCTACTACACACATGTCGTAACCGATCTAGCCGCTGATTGGCTGCGAAGATCACGCACGAAGCCGTTCGTGCTGATGCTCGGCCACAAGGCCCCACACAGCTTCTACTTCCCCGAGAAGAAGTACGAGCATGCGTTCGACGGTGTCGACATCCAATACCCGGACACCGCGTTCAAGCTCGACGACAAGCCCACCTGGATTAAACATCGTCTGACAACTTGGCACGGCATCTATGGCCCGCTGTTCGAATGGCGCAAGAAATTTCCTGACACCCGCCCGGAAGCGGTGAAGGATTTCGCGGCGATGACCCGTGCCTACTGGGGTACCATCCTGTCCGTCGACGAAAGCGTCGGGCGGCTGTATTCCCTGCTGGAAAAATCGGGAGAACTCGACAACACCATTTTCGTCTTCATGGGCGATAACGGTCTATTGAACGGTGAGCACGGCATGGTCGACAAACGCACGATGCACGAAGCCAGCATTCGCATTCCGCTGATCGTGCGCTATCCGAAACTGGTCGATCCTGCTCATCCCAAATCAGTCTCAGAGCAAGTCCTCACCGTGGACATGGCACCGAGTCTGCTGGAACTCTGCGGCTCTCAAGTACCATCCGGCCTGCACGGCCGATCGTGGAAGAAGCTCGTTCGGGGAGGCGATCCCGACTGGCGCCGCTCATTCTTCTATCACTACAACTACGAGAAGCAGTTCCCGTACACGCCTAACGTGCGCGGGGTTCGTACGGCCGACTGGAAGTACATCCATTATCCGCATGGCGATGGCAAACCTGACCGCCACATGGGCGAGCTGTATCATCTCTCCGCCGATCCCGAGGAACGGCGCAACCTGATCAACGATCCGCAACACGCGGCCAGGATCAAAGAGTTGCAGGCCGAACTTCAACGGCTGATGGTCAGCACGGGGATCGTGGAAGACAAAATGCCGCTCGACGAAGGCGTCAAAGCGGAACTGCCCGACCAGAAGATCCGCTAGCTGTTCCGAATCTGAATTCTGAAAATC
>CAYLTY010000211.1:0-15185 GCA_964386705.1 uncultured Planctomycetaceae bacterium | reverse complement strand
ATAGTCGCTGCCGACCTTGTTCCACTCGTCGATGTTCTCGCGCCAGCCTTTCTTGAAGACGGCTTCTGCTTCCAAGTCCCAGTAGAGATCCGTCTTCACCAGCGCGACATTGCCTTGAAACTCAGGCAGTTCGCAGGCCGCCGCTTGAGCTGCCTTGAAGCGTTTGATGTTGTCGTTCGGATTCAAACCGTCAACGCCCATCTGAGCCACCACAACCGGCAGTTGGGGAGCCTTCAGATCACGACGTACATCACGAATGAAGTGGGCCATGTTGGAAGTATATTCGGCAGTATAGTCGGCATTGATCATGTCGTTCCAACCCTGAAACCACACCAGACCAGCCAGTTCAAAACCCTGATCCTGATACGCCGGAAACTGTTGCTTAAGGTTCTTCAGCGTTCCTTGCGCTTCTTCCAGCATGGCCCGGTAGGAAGCTCCAAACGGCTCCTTGATTTCATCCAGTGTCGGCTCTTTCACTTTCGGGTTCTTCTCACGCTCCTTATCTGCCCGCTTCTTCGCGTCGCTCAGCAGCTTGTCGAGCATTTTTTCGTTCGGCAGTCCGGCACTGGGCGAGCGGAAGTCTCGGAACAGGCTGCGTCCACCCCAGGCGGTTTTGATGAGCAACACCGGCTCGTCGAAGTGATTGCCGACAACATGCCCAAACTCCAGTTCGGGACCGATGCAGTTCGGGCTGCCGTAGCCGACCGTCAGGTTGCCTTTGCGATCCAGGAACTTGATCCACACATCGCTGCGTTCCAGCCACTTGCCATCCTGCTGGTAATGCTTGAACAGATCGTGCGTAGCTGGTTGCTTCACCTGATACTCCAGCAGCGCCACCTTGGCCTTGCCTTCCATATTGGACTGCCCCGCCAGGATGAAGACCTTCACGGGAGCCGCCGGCTTACCCTCACCCGCCACGACCGCTAAACCGGAAGAGAACCCGCAAGCCAACAGGCACAGTAATACTCGCAGCATGAACGTCTCCGTTTCGGATTCAGGCGGGTGACGACGGGAGGACTCAACGCGAAGCCGAGTTCGTGCTCCGAATCATTAGAGGAGACACCCCAGAAGTGAAGCTCTCAAGCGTTTGAATCGCCCGCGCAACTGAAACACAGAATCTCTCGGTCGCAGCCGACAAGTTCGCAGCACTCTGTATGAACGACGCTGATAGATTCAGTCGGCCACCTACTCGTCCAACGGCAGCGGCGGCATGCGGACGACAGTGTCGTCATCATCGCTCGCCTGGTCGATGCCGACGCTATAGCAGCGATAGCCGTCGAGGGTACGTTCGTAGGACAGCGGCTTCGCCTGAAAAACGTCTTCCGGAACTGCTGATAGATGCTTTGGCACAAGTTGGTCGAGCGATTCTGGATACATTCCAGAGTCGGCACGATACGCCGCCAAGGCCATCGCCACGTGCACCATTCGCCACCGTTGTTCGATTTGATCTTCACTCGCGGCGAGATCGCGTTCCCAAGATTCAAAGTAATCGCCCTGTACGAGATCTAAAACAGCATCTGTCAGGAATTGTTCGCTGCCCAGCAGTCTCAGCATGCGACTCAGCGGATGGCCCGGTTGTTTTTCGTCGTAGCCCGACTCCCGGTAGTACTGTGCCATCTTCGCAGTGCGGGCTGGTCCTGGTGGAAGTGAGAAACATTTGTCGAGATCATTAACTCGTTGGTTATACGTTTTCAGGACGGCGTTCCAGTCGACAAGCGGCGCCACGGTGTTTTGTACTACTTGGCATACGGTCGATTCGCCCTCATACCCCAGCCATTCCATCAATTGGATATCACCACTCGCGAGCAGCGATATCGCCTCAAGCGTCTCACATCTGTGAGTATAATTGTGTCTTTCTCTGACTGAACCTCGAGCGGGCAGCGTTTGCAACATTCTACGAAGTCCGGATATCAAGCTCGGTGAGAGTTTTGATTCCGCCAGCAGCCGTAGTTCGCCATCCAGCGCCAATTCCTCAATGCCGAAACCCGTCATCGACTGAATGATGGTCGGTCCCTGTCCGACCAGACGCCCCAGCCGATGACAGGCAATCAGGTCCTTCCAGGCTTCGAGCGTCTGGCCCTCTCCGAGCTTCAACATGGCTCTGTATTTCAGAGTTCGCGCCACTTCCCTGACGTCCCCATACCCCAGAAGGGGTATGATGGTGACGCCCTCAACGACGGTCAGTGGCAAGTAAAAGTGAGGTCGCTCGATAGCTCGCGCAGCACGACTGAGAGGCGCGTCCATCGCTTTCAGCCAAGCGGCAAAGAATGGAAACTCCACTGTCTTCCACGGTCGTTGTTCGCAGGCGTTCCACGCCACTCGGACCAGTCGCTCGGCTTCGCCATTTGGAATCTCAATCTCAGGATGCTGCTCCAACCAAGTCGGGCAATCGATCAGGTAGTCCCCCTCTTCTGGCGGCGGCTGAACTCCGAGCATTCGGAAAAACTCTGCGGACTCTTCAGGTTCTCCGTCCGGGGGGCCCCAGACGTAGCACAGTTCCACCAGCGCGTTCGTTTCGGGCGTCACCCCGCGACCGAAGTGCTCGTTGAGAAAGGTCGCGTAATCGACCCGGCCTTGCTCGTTGAGCGGCTCGGTAGCCCACGTGGTCTCTTTAGAAACTCTGATCGGCTGTGCGGCACGGTTCGTCGCAGGCTTGTCTTCCTGAGTCAACGCGCACCAGCACGAAGTCGTCACCACTGCAAAACACAAGGCAAGAGCAACTGTTCTCATGAGAAGCTCACACATTCCATGGAATGATGACGTCAGCCAAACGCGGTGTTGTCCTTCAATGGCCAGTCCTAACGCAATCCCAGGCTTGCCAGTGGTCAATTCGTCCAACGGTAGATGCACTGATCGGATCACGAAATCTATCATGACGGTTCTGTTGCTCTGAGCCCGGCAAACCACTGAAGTTCTCTAAACGCAGTGGGTCGCTTTGAGTGGCACTCAGCGGAAGATTTGCCTCTCAAGCGAAGATATGCCCGCCATATCACGTTCGTTCGGTTGAATAGATCCTTCGAGTTCCTCATGTTTGAACTCACTCAAGTCACCACCGCCGATCACTGTGTGCTGCATGGAGCGGTCGTAATGTCGGCGGCCTCGCGTCACACGGCTTATGTGCTGATTCACGGCACGGGCAGCAATTTCTATGCACCGGGTGTGCTGGACCAGTTCGCGGTCCAGGCAGCGGCCAGTGGAGCCACCGCCTGCCGGATCAACACTCGCGGACATGATGGCATCGCGTCCATTCCCGCAACGAAGAAGTCGTTGAAAGGTGGCGCGACCTATGAAGTCGTGAGCGATTGTGTGCACGACATCGCGGCGTGGTGTGACTGGCTGGTAGACCAAGGTCATCAGCGGATCGTACTGGTCGGCCACAGCATGGGTGGCGTGAAAGCCATCTACTCGCAGGCGCACGCACCGCATGCCGTCGTCGCTGGGGTTGTGGGCATCTCACCACCGCGATTCTGTCATCAGCATTGGGTCACGCATCCCAAAGCTGATGCGTTCCGATCGCACTGGCAGCGAGCGACGGAACTCGTGCAGGCAGGTCAGCCAGAAGCATTGCTGGAGTGCACGCAACCGACGCCGTTTCTGGCGACAGCGGCGGGGTTCCTGGAAAAGTATGGCCCCGAGGATCGCTACGACTACCTGCCACTGCTGAGTCGGGTTCGCGTGCCTGTGCTGTTGATGGTAGGTAGCGAGACGCTCACCATATCACCGGCATTTGATGATCTGCCTGCGTGGGTTGAATCCGTCCGCCAGACAACGCTCGATACCACGTTCCGCGTCATTGAGGGCGCGAACATGAATTACTCGGGACATGCCGAGGTCCCTTGGAATGTCGGTGCAGAATGGGTTGCTCAACGATTTTCTGAGCCGCAGAAGTCCGCCGAGACAGGTTCTCGTTAATCTGTTCAACGTGGCGGGTGCGTCCGTGCCCGCCAGCGAGCTGTCTGACGCGGCGAGTGATCGTTGATGCTCAGTGCTCGCAGCCTGTTCTCCTGCGGGATTCCTTGCATGCGCCGTTCTGCACACCTCGATCCATTGCCTGCCGACAGTGACATTCAACTGGTCGAAGTTTCGGACGAGCGACTGGTGGTTGTGATTCCGCCGGGCTCAAAACGCGGACGCAGCATGGCTTGGTTCGCATTCATCTGGCTGTTGATCACGAGCCTGGTCAGCGCCGCGTTCCTGATGGGCTCCATGAGTGGCGGCAATAACAAACCAGATCGGGGCGCGATGTGGTTTGTGGGATCGCTGCTGGGTCTGTTCTTCTGCGTGGGCCTGGTACTGGTCTATTCCGCGCTGCGACTCAGCCGCACGCGACTGTTGCTCGCACTCGAGCCCCACCAGCTGGCATTGCGTGACGAGTTCCTCGGTCGATCCAAGACCAGCGTGCTGCCCCTGGACGCCACGTCGCACGCCTACCTGGAAGAGGCTTATTCCGAAAACGATGTACCTGTCTATCGCGTGCGAGTTTCGGGACTTGGTGAACCCGCGCGGTTCGGTACTGGTTGCAGCCAGCGCGAAAAGGACTGGCTGGTGCAGTCGTTCAACCACTTTCTGAACGTCAACGAAGACCATGCGGACGCGGCATCAGAACCTGAGACAACAACCGACAGTGCCGCAGCACCTGAGACGGATTCAGCAGCGTCGCTCGACAAGGCAGCCGCGCCTGTATTTGGTTCCGGGTTTCGACGGGTCGAGAGCGTGCCAGAACTCTCACCCGATCGGCTGCCTGAGGATTCTCGCGTGCGAGTGGACGATACCGAGGCCGGCGTATTTCAAATCAGCTATCTGGTGTTGAAATCCAGCAAGCTGCTGGCGATTCCCTTCGTGATGGTGGGGATCTTCGAATTGCTTTGGGTGGGTATCATCATTTCTGTGATTGTGACGGCCGCAGGTGGCGACCGCGATGCCATGACACTCATCGCCGTGTTTGGCGTCTTCATGATTGTCATCGGTCTGGCTCCAATCATCTTCCTCACGCTGGTAAAGCGAGCGCGAGTTTCCATCTCGATCACCGAAGACGTCCTGATCGCACGAATCGGAGCCGCCAACATCGGCTGGCATCGCGCTATTCCCCGAGATTCAATTCTGGATGTCGGCATTGGCCAGGGGCAGGGTCCCTCGAACTCGGCTAGACCGAACCAGGCGGCCGTCATCTGGTCGAATCATACGACGCTGCCCGTGGCCATATCAGGAGATCGCCAGTTCCTCATGCATCTTGCAGGATTGATCCGCTACGGACTGCAACAGAGGTACTAAGACTCAATTCACGCCATATTCACGTTACAGGCGTTGGATGCGTGCCTTAAATTGCCGCAATTCACGCACCAGGAGGCAGCAGTGGTCGCCTTTTGCGGCAATCGCAACGTAGATGTTGATACTGCCGGGCCAATGCTTTCTATGAGGCTGCAAAATGGCGACCTCTCTGGATCATCCTCCGAAATCGGGTCAGGAACTGAGATTCGACGTCCAGATCGAGACACGAGGTGTCACTCTGGACGGTGTGCTGAGCATTCCCGCTCGGCCGCTGGGCGTGGTGATCTTTGCGCATGGATCGGGCAGCAGTCGGCACAGTCCCAGAAATCAATTCGTCGCCGAGCGACTGCATGCTGCCGGCCTGGCAACATTGCTCATGGATTTGCTCACACCTGAAGAAGAGCAACTTGATAATCGGACGCACGAACTGCGCTTTGATATCAGGTTGCTGTCCGATCGCCTGTGCGGTGCTACGGAATGGCTGTCAAGACAGCCGCGCACGCGACACTTGAAGGTCGGTCTCTTCGGTGCGAGCACCGGCGGCGGGGCGGCGATCATGACCGCCGCTCGCGAACCTACTTTGGTGGGAGCTGTCGTCTCACGCGGCGGACGAGTTGATCTCGCGAGCGATTACCTGACGATGACTCGCTGCCCCACGTTGCTGATCGTGGGCGGCAATGACCAGCACGTGCTGGACCTCAATGGCGAAGCGATTCTTCGCCTGCGAGCTCCCATCAAGCGGCTGGCGATCGTTCGAGGTGCGAGTCATCTGTTCGAAGAACCCGGCGCGCTGGATGAGGTTGCACTCCTCTCCGCAACCTGGCTCCGCAGACATCTGGGAGTAGACGGTTCACCCGGCTTCAGCGAGTAGCAAGACGAAGTCACGTAATACACAGGGGAGGGCGCCGTCGGACTGAGCCGCAACGCGCTAGGCGGCGGGTGATTGGTGCGCCGTGAACAAACCATGGCAGAACCGGCCGCAAGCGTCTTGCCGCTCAGAACCTCGACAGGCACTGACGGCGCTTATGAAAACAACTCAGCGATCGGTCTTCCGAGTGCCAGATGATGCGGGCGATGCTGTGGGTCGTAAATGCAAGACTCGGGATCGAGTCCTAGTGCTGCATAGATCGTTGCGGCGATGTCTTCCGGCGTAACGGGGTTCAAGTGTGGATAGGCCGCGTAACGATCGGACGCTCCATAGACGAAGCCTGGCTTCAAACCGCCGCCAGCGAACAGCGCGCTGTAGCAATGCGGCCAATGATCGCGTCCAGCGGGGGTTGCTCCGGCTCCCGACGTGATCTGTCCCATCTTCGGCGTGCGCCCGAATTCGCCCATCGCCACGACCAGCGTGTCTTCCAGCAAGCCGCGTTGAGCCAGGTCCTCCAACAGCGCTGAGAACCCGCGATCGAAGTAAGGCAGCAACGATTCACGCATCAAAGCAAAGTGCTGACGGTGGGTATCCCAGGTTTGATCAATGCTGCGTCCTGTGCAGACCGTGACCAGCCGCACTCCAGATTCGATCAATCGCCGCGCGGTCAGCAAACATTGCCCGAAATGCGGCAGACCTCCGAACTTGCGAGCTTCCACCGACCGATCAACGCGATCCGGCAACCCATAACGTTCGCGCACCGAGTCTGGTTCGAGACTGAGATCAAACGCGCGTCGCGTTTCATCCGATTGCAGCAGCGTGAAGGCTTTTTCGTAGTGAATTTGCATATCACCCACAGCCGCGCTGCGACGGGAATCATCCAATGTTTCGAGCAAGGCACGACGCTGGCCCAGGCGACTGCGCGAGCTTTGTTGCGGAAACGTCAATCCGGGCAGTTGATACTTCGGATCGCTCGGATCGCCAGCGACGAACGGATCAAATGCCGCTCCCAGAAAGCCCGCTCGCTGGCCGGGAATGTCGTAATTATTATTCGACATAATATCCGGCAGATGCACGAACACGGGCACCCGCCCATGCGGTCGCCGCTTCGCCAGCACCGCACCGAACGGCGGAAAATTCTCCGGTTCATCGCGAATGATCAGCCGCCCTCCCGCAACGGGCGTGCGACCCGTCAGGGCGTAATAGCTGCTGGCATTGTGATCCACGATCGAATGATGCACCGCATTAACCAGCGTCACATGATGCATCTGCCGCGCGAGCAGCGGCAGATGATCGCACACCGGAGTCCCCGGCAACGTTGACGCGATGGGAGTGAACTCACCGCGATACTCGAGCGGGGCGTTCGGCTTCAAATCCCACAGGTCTTGAGTCGCCGGTCCTCCTTCCAGAAAGCACAGCACACAAGCCTTCGCGCGACCCTGACGCGGCGCGGCGGACTCGTCGGCCTTGAGCAAACGCGGCAGCGTCAGCCCGAGTGCTCCCAGCGAGCCAACTCGCAGAAAGTCACGTCGATGTTGCTCAAGCAGTGGCATCACAACCGGCTCTCCAGCGTCTTCGGGAGCACTTCCGCCCACACAGGCTGAGCACAGGTTACCGAGCCGACCCCGCGCAGAGCCAGCATTCCTGGCTCGGGCAACGGAAGACTCCATAAGTCTCTGCTGAGGGTGGCACACCCTGAGCAACGGGAAGGACGTGGCGAGCGAACACCAAGCAACCATGCCACGCTCTTCGCCCGTGGCCCAGAGCGTGCCACCCGCAAGCATATGCTGCTACTGACACTTCGCGATTTGTTTCCCTCCAGTGAACCCCGAGCGACTGCTGTGGGAACAACGGTTTCCGTGACATCCTCGGATAGAGAAAACAACGGTGCCGCTGCCGCTCGACCCACAGAACTGCGGCAAATCAGCCAACAAAATAAGGTCTTCAGGACATCGGATGCATCGCAGTTGATCCTCTGGCCACCGCATCTTTCCCGAATAATCAAACGAAAGTTTTTGCGCACTAACGATCTTTACTCGGTCTCGCGTCCATCTGTCTGGGCCAGGGCTTCCCTAACAGACAAGTACGCATCAGCACTATGAAAATCACTGTTTTCGCATCCATCATGCTGGGACTGGCCTGCCTGTGCCTGTCCGGTTGTAACACCCAGGCCAGTTCGCACGAGACCTCTCACTCTGAGGAGCACGCTGAGTCAGAACATCATGACCACAAGGTTCTGGTCACCAGTGCCGTCCAGAAGGACGTAATCAGCACTCAGCAGTACGTCTGCCAGATCCATTCGTGCAAGCACATTGAGGTCCGCGCCCTGGAGGGAGGCTATCTCCAGAAGATCGAAGTAAAAGAGGGGCAGTCGGTGAAGAAGGGGGATCTGATGTTCCAGATCCTGCCGACCCTCTACCAGGCCAAGCTGGATTCTGAAGTCGCTGAAGTCCAGCGCATGCAGATCGGGGTCGACAACGCAGGAGTGTTGTTGAGGAAAGAGATTATCTCGCCGGCGGAGCTTGCTCTGAAGAAGGCGGATCTCGCCAAGGCGAAGGCGAAGGCGGAACTGGCCAAGGCGGAACTGGACTTCACCAGCGTCGCGGCGCCCTTCGACGGGATCGTTGACCGGCAGCACAACCAGCTGGGCAGTCTGATTGAAGAAGGCGACGTCCTGACGACGTTCTCCGACAACAGCACGATGTGGGTTTACTTCAACGTCCCCGAAGCCCGGTATCTCGAATACAAGGCCGAACTGGATAAGGACGACAACCACGCCGATCATCTGCAGATCGAATTGAAGCTGGCCAACGGCAGCATCTTCTCACAACCGGGCAAAATTGGAGCGATCGAAGCCGACTTCAATAATACGACCGGTAACATCGCGTTCCGAGCTGACTTCCCCAATCCCAACGGCCTGCTGCGCAATGGTCAGACAGGCACAATCTTAATTCACCGCACCGTGAAGGATGCCGTTGTAATTCCTCAACGCGCGACCTTTGAAATTCTCGCCAAGCAATATTGCTACGTCGTCGGTGAGGACAAGGTTGTCCACCAGCGTGATATCACCACCAGCGAGCAAGACGACATCTTTGTGATCAAAGACGGTCTCAAGGCGGGCGAGCAACTGGTCCTCGAAGGGATTCGACAGGTTCGTGATGGCGACAAGGTGGAATTCGAATTCCGTGCTCCTGAAGAAGTTCTCGGCAGCCTGAAGTATCACGCGGAATAGGTCGAATTCGTGTTCACAAAATTCCTGCATCGGCCTGCGCTGGCCATCGTCATCTCGTTGCTTATTCTGTTCATGGGCGGACTGGCAATTACCTCACTGCCAATCTCCCAGTTCCCGTCGGTAGCGCCGCCGAGTGTGGTGGTTTCGATCTCATTCCCCGGTGCCAGCGCCAAGATTCTGGTGGACTCGACACTGGTGATTATGGAACGAGCCATCAACGGCGTTCCAGACATGCGCTACATGACGTCAGCAGCTACCAGCGCTGGCGAAGCGGCGATCACGATCACGTTCGAGCCGGGTACCGACCCGAACGTCGCGGTTTTGAATGTCACAAACCGCATCCAGATGATTAAGAATCAGCTGCCGCCGATCGTGGATCGCGAAGGTATTATCATCATGCAGAACATGCCCAGCATGCTCATGTATGTGAATGTCTTCAGCAAAGATCCCAAGATCGACCAGAACTTTCTGTATAACTACGTCTCCGTGAACATGCTTCCGGAGATTCAGCGAACTCGAGGTATCGGCCGCGCTCAGATTCTGGGTAATCGCGCTTATGCGATGCGCGTTGAGCTAAACCTTGAACGCATGCGGGCCTATAGCATTTCGTCCGCCGACGTGATGGAAGCCATCAAAGAGCAGAGTATCATCGGCTCTCCCGGTCGGCTCGGGCAGGCCACTGGTACTACGTCGCAATCCATTGAGTATGTATTGACCTGGGTGGGTCGGTACAACAAGCCTGAGCAATACGAAAACATCATTCTGAAAGCCAATCCGAAGGGCGAGATCCTGCGCCTCAGGGACGTGGCCAAAGTCTCGCTGGGTTCATCGTTCTACGATCTCTACTCGGATATCGACGGCCTGCCTTCGGCGTCGATCGTGCTCAAGCAGAGCCCCGGCTCCAATGCCGCCGAAGTTATCGCGCAAGTGAAAAAGAAGCTGGACGAGATCAAGAAGGAAACGTTCCCGCCGGGCATGGATTACGCCATCAGCTACGACGTTTCGAACTTCCTCGACGCATCGATCGAGAAGGTGCTGCACACCCTGCTTGAAGCGTTCATTCTGGTATCGCTGGTGGTGTATCTGTTCCTCGGAGATTTTCGCAGCACGCTCATCCCGACGCTGGCAGTTCCGGTATCACTGATCGGAACATTTTTCTTTATGAGCCTGTTCGGGATGTCGATCAACCTGATCACGCTCTTCGCGCTGGTGCTGGCCATCGGCGTGGTGGTTGACGACGCAATCGTCGTGGTGGAAGCCGTGCACGAAAAGATGCACGCCAAGCATCTGTCTCCCTATGCGGCGACGAAGGAAGTTGTCGGCGAGATCAGCGGCGCCATCATCGCGATTACCCTAGTGATGACGGCCGTGTTCATTCCGGTGACGTTCGTGCCCGGTGCGGTTGGTGTGTTCTACCGCCAGTTCGCACTCACGATGGCGATGTCGATCGTGCTTTCCGGCGTCGTGGCCCTGACGCTCACGCCGGTTCTGTGTGCGATGATTCTCAAGCCCCATGCTAATTACGAGGAGCAGCGCGGGCTGATTGGTTTCGTTAACCGTGCTGTTAAAAAGGTCTTTAGAGGCGGCGCCAATGCCGTCCGCGCCTTTCTGGCCTTGTTGCTGGGTCTCGCCGCAGGATATGGAGTTTATGCTTTACTTCATGTCCACATCATCCGTGAATTGGTCTCCGAGCAGGTTCATCTCACCGAGAATCTGACGATGGTGATCGGTGGCGTCATGGCCGTGTTGTTTATCTTTACGATTCGTTCCGCCTTGTCGGGAAACGAACCTGGTGAAGAAAAGAAACGCGGTCCGCTGGGCATTTTCTTGTATTACTTCAACAAGGCCGTCGATGTGGTGACGCGCGGCTTCGTCACCGTCGTAGGACTGATCATCGCGCGACGTCTGCTGACCATGCTCGCCGTCGGAGCCTTCAGTTACGGGATTCTGGTCGTCAACGAAGTGCTGCCAGCCGGATTTATTCCCTTGGAGGATCAAGGCGTCATCTATGGAATTATCCAGACGCCGCCGGGCTCGACACTCGAATATACCAACGCCAAATCGCACGAATTGCAGATGATCTGCAAAGAGTTTGATGAAATCACATCCGTCACTTCGTTGGCTGGTTATGAAATTCTGACGGAAGGTCGTGGATCGAACGCGGGAACCTGCTTGATCAATCTGAAACCCTGGGCCGACCGCAAGCTGACCTCAAAGGAGATCATTGAGGAACTCGAAGCGAAGGGGCGCGGGATTTCCAATGTGAAGCTGGAGTTCTTCGAACCGCCCGCCGTCCCCGGCTTCGGTGCTGCCGGTGGTTTCTCGTTGTGCTTGCTCGATCAGACGAACAGCGGTGACTACGACGCATTCTCCAAAGTGACCGAGGACTTTCTCGCGGCCTTGGAGAAGCGAAAAGAACTGAAGGGCATCTTCACTTTCTTTGCTAACAATTACCCGCAGTATGAGATCGTCATCGATAACGACGTCGCCATGCAGAAGGGTGTGTCGATTTCCGACGCGATGGACAATCTTTCGATTGTCGTGGGCAGCACGTGGGAGCAAGGCTTCGTTCGCTTCGGCCAGTTCTACAAGGTCTATGTGCAGTCCTCCCCCGAGTTCCGGCGTTACCCCGAAGACTTGGAGAACATGTTCGTCAAGAATGACGAAGGAGAAATGGTTCCATACTCTGCCTTCATGAAGATCAAGAAGATGCAGGGTATGAACGAAATTAACCGCTACAACCTTTATACCACCGCCATCATTCAAGGTGCTCCCAACACAGGCTACAGCAGCGGTCAGGCCATCGCGGCGATCAATGAAGTCGCCAAAGAGATGCTGCCGCATGGTTACGGCGTCGGCTGGCAAGGTCTCTCATACGACGAAGCCAACAAAGGTAATACAGCGACCTACATCTTCTTGATCGTGGTGCTGTTCGTGTACCTGGTGCTCGTGGGGCAATATGAAAGCTTCCTGTTGCCGCTGGCGGTGCTCGTCTCGCTGCCGATTGGACTATTTGGCTCGTTCCTGATGCTTAAGTCGATGGGTCTGTCCAACGACGTCTACTGTCAGATCGGGCTCGTCATGCTGGTGGGTCTGTTGGGCAAGAACGCGATTCTGATCATCGAGTTCGCCGTGCAGCGGCATCAGGAGGGCCTAAGCCTCAAGGACGCGGGTATCGAAGGTGCCAAGCTGCGTTTCCGGCCAATTGCGATGACGTCGTTCGCGTTCATCGCCGGTCTGATTCCGCTGGTCCGGGCGACCGGTCCCGGTGCAATCGGCAACCGCACGATTGGTACCACGGCCGTGGGCGGAATGCTTATGGGAACGCTGGTCGGCGTGCTGGTGATCCCCGGCCTGTACTACCTGTTCGCGAAGATCTCCGACGGCCGCAAACTCATCAACGACGAGCACGATCGACCGCTCAGCGAAATTATTGAGCATCCGGGCCACTAGCGCTTCGTCACAGTGAGTTTTGCAAGTCCGTCGTACAAATTTCGTTCAACTCGAAGTTCGAGCTGTGACCAAGCACCAGCGGCTGGTCGGCGCTGAGACGAAGTGCGACGGACATCTCGATCGCCAAGCAGCGGTAATGAACTGTAATCACGGGTGAGCTGAGCAAGCTTTTCCGAATAACGAAACTAATCAGCCAGCCTGCGAGCTGAAATTTCTCACCTGCTCAGGCGTCTGACGATCGCATGCTTCGAAACAAAGGGCACTCACAGAGGGAAATCCTGCGAAGACAGCGTCCCTCGGTGGCGCGGACAGTTTTTGACCGGGCAGTTCGCTCGTTCGTTAGAGCTTAGTGTGCTGCAAATGTTTTCATCCTTTGGACTTTACGCTCGACATTTTCGCGAAGTGAAGACCCAAACTGCAGTGTTTATGTCCTGCATCCAGTTCACTACCGATAACAACTGAGCCGGTTTTGACTTCGCGCCCGCGTGCGAAGTCTCTTCCGATTCCGTCCATGAGCCGGGTGCACCTGAGTTGCCAACACTGATGTTGGAGCAGGATCAATCATCCTCAACTCCGGTGTGATACCCCGCAAGTGCCCGCCTTTCGGCTCACCGCCGACAGTAACAGGGATGTTCCATGTCGAGTCATCATCAGAGCCTCAGGGGCTTCTTGAGCGCCATTCCAAAGCAGCACGCGCTGGGAAGCATCCTGGCCTGCATCGTGTCGCTGACTTTGTCCGGTTGCTGTATTCCCGTCTTGAACCACCCGGATCGAGGACCTGACCTGCCGGAACATTTCAACGGGACGACGACATCGGACAGCTCCGGCGACGTTGGCCTCTTCGAGTTCTTCACCGATCCAGAACTGGCTCAGCTACTGACCCAAGGGGTCTCCCAGAACCAGGAGCTGAAGATTCGGAATCAGGAGATCCAGATCGCCGGTAACGAGATCATGGCGCGTCGCGGTGCCTATCTCCCATTCCTAGGCATTGGAACCAAGGGCGGCTTTGATAAGACCAGCAAGTTTACTCCACTGGGTGCTGCTGAGGACCAGCTCACGTTTCCGGGCGGTGGAAGGTTCTCAGACCCGCTGGGTAATGTTGGACTCTCTGCCAATCTCTTCTGGCAGATTGACCTCTGGGGCCAATTGCGCAAGGCGAGGTCTGCCGCCGAACAGCGTTATATTGAGGCGACTGAAGCGCGAAATTTCTTGATTACCAAGCTGGTAGCAGAGACGGCAGAGAATTACTACGAGCTGACCGCACTCGACAAGCGGCTGGAGTTCCTGGACCAGACGATCCAGCTGCAACAGCAAAGCCTCGAAGTTGCTAAGGATCAGAAAATTGCCGGGCGGGGCACTGAATTGGCGGTCCAGCGATTCCTGGCTGAAGTTCGCAAGAATGAAAGTCAGCGACTCATCGTCAAGCAAAAGATCGTTGAAACAGAGAACAGAATTAACGTCCTGGCCGGTCGATTTCCGCAGCGCATCGGACGCACGTCGTGGGACTTTGTGAATCTCGACGCAAACATGTTGAGGGTCGGGTTCCCGGCTCAACTACTTCACAACCGTCGCGATATCCGTGCGGCCGAACGCGAGCTGGTCGCTGCCGGACTCGATGTGGAAGTCGCTGAGGCGAACTTCTATCCCAAGCTCTTTATCACCGCGGGCATTGGCTACGAAGCCTTTAATCCCAAGTACCTGTTCGATCCGGAAGCGTTTGTGGCTAATGTCGCTGGTGAGCTGACCGCACCTGTGATTAACCGAGCAGCCATCAAAGCGGAATACCTCAATGCCAACGCCAAGCAATTGCAGGCGGTCTATACCTATCAACGGACTGTGCTGAAGGCCTTCGCCGAAGTTGTTAACAGTACCAACAAAGTTGATAACTACCGTGAGAGCGTCGCCATCAAACAGGGAGAGGTCAAAGCTCTCGAGAAATCAGTGGATGTCGCCCGCGAGCTTTTCAAAGCGCCGCTCGATGAAGAGTTTGCACGCGTGGAATATGTCGACGTGCTGTTAGCCACTCGTGACCTGCTGGAAGCACGAACTGCACTGTTGGAAACCAAGCAGCAACAACTCTCGGGCATTGTGAATGCCTATCAGGCCCTCGGCGGCGGCTATTTGTTGACGGGCTCCGGTGACGAATTCCCCGAGTTCTTCTGTGAACCCATGGAAGTCCAACTGCCCCCAGTACCAGCGCCCACTCCGGTACCTGTTGAGGCCAAGACGCCCCCAGCCGTGGAATCAGAAGAGCCTGGCAAGGTCAACGTCAAGGACTGACGCTGCGAACGAACCTCCGTCGTCAACCTACTGGCCTGCTGGTGGTTTCTGTACCAGTCGTAATGAGAGTCAGGTTTGTAGGGT
>CAYLTY010000210.1:0-15209 GCA_964386705.1 uncultured Planctomycetaceae bacterium | reverse complement strand
CAGAAACCAATAGGTCAAAATCTAATCTGCGAGTCAGGTTTCCCCGCGTTTCCTCGGAATGACGGTTTTCTTACCTGGGCATCAGGCGCACAGCCGTCATGAGTCGCCAGAAGTCCTTGACCGACCGCGTCGTACGGAAAGTCGAAGTGTGAACATCCATCTCGCACGAATCGTAGTCAACGAGCATTTTCCACAGTTACGCTCGAACGAGATTGACTGTCCGGAAGGCGCTCAGGGCTTCTCCGGAACGCGGGTCTATCGGGTCCGGGACGGGCTGAATACGTATTGCCTGAAGTGTCAGCCAACGTCGCTGAGCGTTAGTAGATTGCTGGCAACTCATCGATTGCTCGCGCGGATGTTTGAGCTAGGGATGACCTGCATTCCCGTGCCATGCCAAACCCGAAGCGGTTCCAGCAGCGTGACGACGGAGGAAGGCGTCTGGCAGTTGGAGCCGTGGATGCCCGGTCGTGCGGACTACTGGGCTGCTCCTTCAGACGAACGGTTGGCTGCGGCGTGCCACATGTTGGCTCGCTGGCATCGCGCGGCAGTCGCTAGCGCCGAAGGTAATGGCTGGTTCACGACACAGGCCTCTGCAACTGCACCGGTTGTTCACGAGCGAATTAAGACTTTGAAGTGGTACCTTGACGGAACCCTCGGCCAGATCGAACGCGCGTTGATCCGGGAGCCGTCTGCGACGTGGCGCGATCTTGGTATCCCGTTGACGACTCACGTGCGGCGACTCGCGCCCACTGTGCTCGGGGAACTGATGTCTGCCGCATGCTGGGAAGTTCCGCTTCAGCCGGTCATGCGAGATATCTGGCACGACCATGTGCTCTTCACGGGTAACGAGGTCACCGGATTGATCGACTTCAACGCCGCTCAAACGGATACCGTCGCCGCAGACCTGTCTCGCCTGTTGGGCAGCTTGATTGGTTCATCCGCTGAAGGTTGGCGCTGTGGACTCAACGCATACGAAGAAGTTCGCCGGCTGTCTGACGCCGAACGCCGGCTGATTCCGATCCTCGATCAATCGAATCTGTTGTTGAGCGGTCTGACGTGGCTCAAACGCCGTTACATTCAAAATCTGAACCTGGAATCAGAGGACCGCATCTTCGAGCGGCTGCGCAGGATTCTTGAGCGCCTGGAGTTTAAGCTGGGATCAGCGATCTGGGTTCCCTGAAGGACTGCAATCTCTGCAGGCGAGGTCAACGGAATGCACTTGTATCGAGTTACGACATTAGAGCCGATCGGCCCCGGCAGCTTGATTGAGGGCATGCGTTACTCGGGCAGCGATGAACGCTGGATCGTGTTTCATGTCAGTGGCACCATCGTTAACAACCAGCAGGGGTTTGTTGTTGAGAAAGCCAGCAACGTACGTGTGTTTGGCAACACGTCGCCGCTGGGCGTGCAGATCACGAGCTATCCGCTGGCTTTCGTTGATTGCACCAATGTTGAACTGCGGCACATCGCGTTTTCGTTGCAGTCGGCTCCGACCCCGAAGGACACGATCTGGTGGGACCCGATCAAAGTGAACTCGACCGATAAGGGTTGCAGCCGCAATGTGAGGTTCATGCATTGTTCGTTTCGCGGCGGCAATGACGAGATCGACATTGGCCCTGCAACGCTTAGCCCCAAGGTAAAACATACCAGTTCGGAAGATGTGCGGTTCGAGAACTGCCTGTTCGCCTACTGCTGGATGAAGGATCGCGGTCCTCACAACTTCAACCTGATGTTTACTCACGCCGAAGCTGCCGTTGTGAAGAACTGCATCTTCGCGCATGCGAATCGGCGTTCTCCGCAGGTGCTGGGCACGGCAATGCTGTTGGGGAACCTCATCTACAACTACGGCAGCAGTGGCATCGCACTAATGCCCGGCAGCTTCGATGTTCGCGACAACTCGTTCATCCCTGGCCCGAACACACGCACGAAGCCTCCGCTGCACGATCCGATTTCGTGCCAGCCGGGATTCACGGGAACTGCGAAGATCTACCTTAACGGAAATCGACGAGTCACCTCCCGGTTCAAGCAGCCCGAAGGAGCGGACTGGGACATCTTTGGCAACCAGACCTCTGGTGATGTCACCGTTGAGCAACTCAAAGAGTCACCCTTTCGCCATCTGGAGGATCACGCTGGCTGGTTGAACCCGAACAACGCGCAGCAGATGTCGAGGCTGCTAAACCGCGCTGGCACGATCTTCCGTGACCGCTGGGACCGGCAGGTCGTGAAAGACGTTGCGACTCAAGCCGGAGCATGGGCGGAAAGCGAAGAGACCGTCGGAGGCTTGCCGAGGTACGAGCAGGGCGACGCTCCACTTGTGGCGCCAACATCACTCTCTGACCGCGAGATGCTCAACTGGCTGATCAACCTCATGCCGAAGAACGGCCGCGACATCTCGTGACGTCTGCTGCGTCTACGATCTGGATGATCAACAGCACGGGGAGAACTCTGTCTCGATTTTGCAGACGCGCTTTGCCGAGAGTGTAGCGATCACTCTAGCATGAGCAGTCCCCGATACGTCCCGCCTTCAGCCCACACGTTACTCGCCCCACCGGAGCCATCGAATGCCCGAACAACCCGTGAACTGGCCATTGTCACGCCGTGAATGGTTGAGTCGCTCGGCGGCGGGATTCGGCATGGTCGGGCTGTCGTCGATGCTGTCGCAAGAACAGCTTGCGCAGGCCGAGTCAGCCCTCAGCGATCAACCCCTGACGCCGAAGCCATCGCACTTCGCACCGAAGGCGAAGCACTTGGTCTTCCTGTTTATGAATGGCGGGCCATCGCACGTCGACACGTTCGATCCAAAACCTGAACTGGAGAAACAGGCCGGGAAATCAGGTCCCGGTGGTAAGTACATGCCGTCGCCGTTCAAGTTCCACAAACGCGGTGACAGCGGGCTGGAGATGAGCGATCTCTATCCGCATCTCGGCGAATGCGCGGACGACCTGTGTGTGATCCGCTCCATGTACACGAGCACGCCGAACCATGAACCCGGCCTGCTGATGATGAACTCGGGCACTCAGCAGCCAACGCGGCCGTGCCTGGGTTCGTGGCTGACGTACGGACTCGGCACAGAGAACCAGAACCTGCCCGGCTTCGTGGTGCTGTGTCCCGGCAAGCCGACCGTGGGGCCGGCTCTGTGGTCCAACAGCTTCCTGCCCGGCATCTATCAGGGCACGCACATCAACAACGGGCAACTGGATCCCAAGAAGGTCATCAGCCACATCAACAACGCCAACCTCTCACCGAACGGCCAGCGACGGTTGCTCGACCTGATGCAGCGGATGAACCGCGAGCACCTCAATGATCGTCCGCAGGATGCTCAGCTCGAGGCACGAATTCAGTCGCTGGAGATGGCGTATCGGATGCAGTTTGAAGCTCAGGAAGCATTCGACATCAGCCGTGAGACTGAAACCACTCGCAAGCAGTATGGCCCCGGCCAGTTTGCTGATGGTTGCTTGATCGCGCGGCGTCTTATCGAACGTGGTGTGCGGATTGTCCAGGTCTTCTACGGCGGCGGTCAGCCATGGGACGCTCACGGCGACATTCAGGACCACGTGCGCGATGCTAAGCAGAGCGACCAAGCCATCGCCGCATTCATCCGCGATCTGAAGTCACGCGGCCTGTTTGATGACACATTGATCCTGTGGGGCGGTGAGTTCGGTCGCACGCCCACCGCTCAAGGTTCCAAAGGCCGCGATCACCACGCCACCGGCTTCAGCGTCTGGCTGGCCGGGGGCGGCACGAAGGGCGGCATGGCCTACGGCGCGACCGATGACCTTGGCGTCAAAGCCGTCGACAAACGCATGAGCGTCCACGACCTCCATGCCACGATGCTGCATCTGCTAGGCATCGATCACACGAAGCTGACGTTCCGCTACTCCGGCCGCGACTTCCGCCTGACCGACGTCCACGGCGAAGTCGCTCACGACATCATCGCCTAGAGTTTCCCTACCTTTTTAAGGCTTCGCGACTTTGAGCCACTCCTGGAACTGCGGGGACTTTACGAACTCCGCGTACTCGGGAACGGTGCGGAGATCACCGAACGTGGCGTTGTGTTTGTCCTGCGCCAGCTTCAAGCCATCGAGCACTACTTGAAAGTCACGCGCCTTGAGACCTACTCCGATCAACGTGTAGACAGGAAAGACCATGCCCGGTTCTGTTTGAACGCCCAGATCCGCAGCCCGGCGCGCCTCCGCGAACTTGCCCTGCTCCAACAGTGGATCAACTCGGGAAAGGTTCAAGTAAGGATCACCTCCCACGCTGCGATCGACACTGTCGATTGCCTGCAACGCCTTATCGAACTCTTTGCGCAGCAAATGAAAGTCGATCGACACAAAATCGATGCAGGCGTCGTTTGGAAACGCTTGCCGGAAGTCAGTCATGGCAGCCAGATATTCCGCTTCATTCACATTGCCAGCGATAATCGTGCGTTGTAACGCAAAGGCTTTCACCTTCTGGAGCGATTGCGGCAAGCGTTTGAAAGTCGCCAGCGCCTCCGCGAATTGTCCTGCGTTCTTCTGAGCCTGAAACTGATTCAAGGTCGGCAGATTTGCTTCGAAGTCGCTGTATTGCCCGGTGAGCTTCTGCAGGAACGAGCCCTTCTGGCCAGCTGCAGCAACAACGATGAGTCCTCGCAGCGTTTCGGACATGAGTTCGCCGGAGATCGCGATGTGGAAGTCAACAATCTCCGGTTGTCCGCTCGCGCCGCGACTAAGAACGAGATCGTGATAGTTCAAACCACCTTCGCTTGGAGCCAGTCGAAACAACAGTCGCTTTTCTCCACCGGCATCATGCAGACGCAAGAAACGGTAATGACCCGATTCTCCCATGCTCTTCATCACTTCGCCGCTGAAGTTGGCGCCCATCGCACTGAGAGCACCTCGTTTAAATCCCAGGGTGAATTGCGGAGAAAGCGACAGGCCGGTCATGGACCTGTTAAGCAGTTGGTCCCAGTTTGCTTTCGCTTGAAATGCGGTCGCGTCGCGAGCGTTGACCAGAGTTTCGAACTGTTTAGCGAAGGCCTCGTATTCGGCATCCGTCAGCGGCGCACCGTTCGACGCTGCTGCTGGAGCAACGATGCCCGGCGGATTCACTATCGGAGCTTGCGGCGCCTCTTGAGCAAAGTTGTTTCGAGCGCGTAAGACGGCTCTAACAATGATTAACACGACAAAGAGGGCTGACCCTAGCCCCGACAAGATTGCCTTCCAGTTAACCGTTTGAGCGGCTTGAGGAGAAGCCTTCTTGCGACTGCCGGAGCGGCTTGAGCGAGCCGTTCGACGGGGCTTTTCTTCCTCCTCGTCGACATACTCCTCGGCTTCAGCGTATTCGTCCGCATCCTCTTCGTAGGGTTTGATGACGAACGGTTCCGAGCATTTGGAACAACGCATCCGTTTGCCGACGGAATCCGCTGCGGCGTCCTTGAGTTTCAGAACTTCGAAACAGTGCGGACACTGCACCGGAAAGACCATGGGACTTTACTCCTGAAGTAGACGCCGAGATCCGTTGACTGCTGGCCCGCAATCGACGCGTAACAGGCAGTCTGAATGTAAACAGGCGATATCTGTCCAACAATTCGCAGAGCAGGGGACTCACGCTGATGCGTGACGGCGGTCTCACTGATCACTGAGTCTGCTGGCTGCGATTCTTACCCGGCACCCACAGAACATCGTCATGGCCGTCAGCGTTGCAGTGGCGAGCCAGAACGAACAGCAGGTCCGATAGTCTATTGAGGTACTTCGGAACCTCGGCGCTAACGACCTGCTCTTCAGCGATTAACTGCCAGACCGAGATCTCGACTCGGCGGCACACTGTCCGTGCGAGATGCAGCCCTGCGGACGCCTGTGATCCACCGGGCAGGATGAAACTCGTCAACGGTTGCAGCGAATCATTGATTTCGTCGATCCAGTGTTCGAGCCGCGTCGTTTGCTCGGCGGTGACTCGCAATGCGGGAACGTCCGAACCCTCAGTTTCGGGAACGCAGAGATCTGCGCCCAAATCGAAGAGGTCGTTCTGGATGTGGCTCAACCAGCTGTGCAGCTTTTCCGGAAGTTGCACAGAGCGAACCAGGCCCAGCACTGAGTTGAGTTCGTCGACGCCGCCGTACGCCACGATTCGAGCATGCGTCTTCGGCACGCGCGACATATCGCCGAGTGACGTTTCACCAGCGTCGCCGCCACGCGTGTAGATGCGGTTCAGATAGACCATGCGATTTCAGGCGAAGGTGTCCTCGAAGCGGTCGTGGTCGGACGGTTCACTAGCCGCAACAGTAGTCGATGATGCGGGCAATCTCGGAACGCAGGTCGTGACGATGCACGATGCGATCGAGGAAGCCGTGCTCCAGCAGGAACTCGCTGGTCTGAAAGCCCTCGGGCAGTTTTTCGTTTACGGTGGCTGCGACGACGCGCGGACCGGCGAAGCCGATCAATGCTTTCGGTTCAGCCAGCATGATGTCGCCCAGCGAAGCAAAGCTCGCAGCGACGCCGCCCATAGTCGGGTTCGTCAGCACCGAGATGAACAATCCACCGGCTTCATGGAACCGACCAAGCGCCGCCGAGACTTTACCCATCTGCATCAGCGAGTAGATACCCTCGTGCATGCGAGCGCCACCACCCGACCCAGACAGGATGATGAGCGGTAGTTTCTTTTCTGTCGCCGCTTCAATCGCGCGCGTGAGCTTCTCACCAACGGCAGAGCCCATGCTGCCCATAATGAAACTGGAGTCCGTCAGCGCAAACACCAGCGGACGGCCGCGCATGTAACCACGACCCGCGATGCAGGCGTCTTTCAGGCCGGTACGTTTCTGCTCGCCCTTGATGCGGTCCGCGTAAGCTTTCTTGTCCACGAAGCCGAGCGGATCGAGTGAGGAGAGATCGGGGAACCACTCTTCGAAGCTGTCGGCATCCAATAGTTGTTCAATGCGAACGCGGGCCGGCACGGTGAAGTGATAGTGGCACTCCATGCAGACGTACTGGTTCTGTTCGATCTGCTTGCGATAGACCGTTGCTCCACAACCTTCGCAGCGAATCCAAAGTCCTTCGGGGACGCCTCGTTTCGGACGCTTACCCTGCGAAGATTCGTCGACCATGCTGGGCGAACTCATTTGTATAGACTCGTTTCAGACAGTTTTCAGCGCTCATCGCCCGGCCATCAAACTCCACGGCCGGGCTCTTCATTCGTCGTGACTCAAACCGGACTGACTCAGCCCGTTGGAATCGATGAACTCCAATTGAGGTTCGTTCGAGTCGCGGAACATCGACTCGCCCAAATCTTCCGGAGCATCTCCTCGCAAAATGAAGCTTAAAAGACTTGCCAAAGGCTCGGAAGCCACGATTGCAAACGTCTCATACTTCTTGAAGGGCTTTTTCAGCGCGGCCAACAGGCGTTCCTGGCATTCGGAGATCGTTTCGCCTTCAGGCGGACAAACGGTCTCCGGCGCATCTTCCCACTGTTTGAAGACTTTGGGGAACTTGCGTCGCACCTCGTCGACGCTCATGCCTTGCCACAAACCCTGATCCAGATTGCCGAGGTCTTCAATTTCCTTGACAGGAACGTCCAGTGCTTCGGCGACCGTGCGAGCTGTCGTCACGCAGGGATCGCACGGCCCCGTGAACACGACCTCAATCGGCAGCGGCCTCAGCAAGTCGACGATCTGTGAAAGTTGCGATTGGCCCTGTTCATTGAGTGGCAAATCCAGCGAACCCTGAATCCGTTTCTGGGTATCAAAGTCGGTACACCCTGGCCGAACCAAGACGACCGTAGACATAAATTTCTCACTGTGCGCCGCAAGGAGACTTCGCACTTGATCGCCACGCGCGATCCGGCTGATCAACCAGACGGCACTACCTTACGAACGAACGGGCCGAGTCCCCAACCGCGTCAAATCCTGCATCGCGACGTTGAAGTCTGGCTGATCAAAGATGGCGCTGCCGACGACAAACAGATCGGCTCCCGCCTGAGCGCAATCCGCAACGGTGGAGTGTCCCACTCCACCATCCACAGAGAGCACCAGATCCGGAGCCGCCAGTTTTCGCACTTGCCTGAGTTTTTCCAGGGCTCCCGGAATGAACTTCTGCCCGCCAAAACCGGGCTCGACGCTCATGACAAGCACCATGTCGCAGTCGGCCAGGTATGGCTGAATCCGCTCGACGGGCGTGCCGGGATTGATCGCCAACCCGGCGACAACGTCGCTCTCGCGAATGCGTTTCAACAGAGCCCGAGGTTCGGGCACTGCTTCAATATGAAAAGTGATGCAGTCGCAACCGGCCTTCAGGTAGTCGTTCAGGTACTTGGCCGGATCGGAAATCATCAGATGGGCGTCGAATATCGCCCGGGTCATCCCCCGGGTTCGTTCAATGACCATCGCTCCGTAGGACAGATTGGGCACGAAATGGCCATCCATCACATCCCAGTGCAGTACTTCCGAACCTGCCGTATCCAGCAGCTCCAGTTCGCGATGCAGGTTTCCAAAGTCGCATTTCAGCATGGACGGGGCGATGACCGGCACCCGGCTGCGTAAACGATCAAGCGTTGCCGAACGGCTCATGAGACGAATCA
The DNA here is from genome assembly GCA_964386705.1 of uncultured Planctomycetaceae bacterium. Classification (GTDB taxonomy): domain Bacteria; phylum Planctomycetota; class Planctomycetia; order Planctomycetales; family Planctomycetaceae; genus AM-0621. The sequence goes on along the minus strand of CAYLTY010000210.1, from coordinate 6,656 downwards.
GCCTCGAAATGAAGTGAACAGGCGGCAGGATTCAAAGCCCGCCGCACCGATTTAGACGCCTCATGTTGTTACCGACGCGAGACGTCCCGACAAGCAGAACCCGTCCCGGATGCCGCGAACGGAGCTCCCAGTCGGGCTTTCCGCCACTTGAGGGAATCTCGGCGGGGTCCCTCAGATTTCGCCCAAAAGACGAATCAAGGCCAGCCTGCGGCGACTTTGACGATTCTGCCGGATTTGAGGCCAAGTGACTGTAGCGATTGCAACGGTTGTGACGATTACTTCTCGTGAGGAAAGGATTCCTCAAACAGCAAAGTGACGGCAGAAGACCGAAACTTCGCTGAATCACAACTGGAAGCCGTGCAGCGGCTAACTCGAGAAACTCAGGGACGAGTTCTCGGGCCCAGTTCACAGACCACGGAAGGTTTGACGCATAGGAATAGGTACGGAGAACATGAAACTGCACCAATTCTTCACGGCCGCGGCTGTTGGACTGGCGACTGTCGGTCAACTGATTCCGCTCCAGATGGTCCAGGCTGCTGAGCCTGGGACAAAATCACCCACCAAGCCATCGGTTTCAGTTCTCGACGTTTCGTTGACGAACGAAGGTGCGCTGAAGGGTGAAGTTTTCAACAGCAAACGCGATCCCGTGAAAAACGCGGTGATCTCGGTCCGCCAGGGACGGAATGAAGTCGCTCAAGTCCGCTCGGACGAGAACGGCCAGTTCGCCGTCGAAGGCCTGAAGGCTGGCGTGTATTACATTGTGGCTGGCACTGGCCACGGTGTTTACCGAGTCTGGGGTGCTAACAAGGCTCCTAACAAGACTCTGGCCAAGGTGAAGGTGATCTCTGATCGCGGCGTGGTCCGTGCTCAGAACCCGGATGAGGGACGGATCCTGTACGACAACAACGGCGTGGCCTACGGCCAGGTGCGAGTTGTCGATCAAGGTGGCCTGGCTCCAATCGGAGCGGGTGGTCCCGTGGGAGTTGCCGGTGGCGGAACATTCCTGGGCAGCCTCGGTATCTACGATGCCGCTCTGCTCGGCCTGAGTGCCGGTGCTTTGACGACGGGCATCATCGCCATCAACGAAGCTCAAGACGCCCAGGACGCCGCGAACCAGACTCCGAACAGCCCATAAGCTGTTTGAGAACGACTGTTCGAGTCCGCGATTAGCCTATCGCTGCGACATTTCAATAACCGTGGTCAATCACCTGATTGCCCACGGTTGTTTTGTTGATAGACCCGGTTTTGGCCTTGGTTGCCGCGTCGTAATTCGCCACTCTCCCGGCCTGCCAACTTTGATTTTGTCGCGTGGCTCACGGACTGAGACCGCCGGGCACGTGCGACTCACACACCCAGTCGTATCAGGAGCAGAAGAATGCCGACTTTCAACGACAACTCGCTTTCGATTGGCCGTACCCCGCTGGTTCGAATCAACCGCATTACTCAAGGTTTGGGCGCGACCGTGCTGGCCAAGATTGAAGGCCGCAATCCAGCTTACAGCGTCAAGTGTCGTATCGGTGCCGCGATGATCTGGGACGCCGAGCAATCCGGCAAACTGAAGCCCGGCATGCACGTCGTCGAGCCCACCAGCGGCAACACGGGTATTGCGCTCGCCTTCGTTTGTGCCGCTCGCGGGTACAAGCTCACCCTGACAATGCCTGAGACCATGTCGCTCGAACGCCGCATGATGCTCAAGGCATTTGGTGCGGATCTGATTCTCACCGACGGTGCTCAAGGCATGAAGGGTGCCATTGCGAAGGCCGAAGAGCTTGCCGCTCAACCCGGATTCTTTATGCCACAGCAGTTCAAGAATCCGGCCAACCCCGCGATTCACGTGAAGACCACTGGCCCGGAAATCTTCGAAGACACCGGCGGCAAGGTGGACTACTTCGTCTCTGGCGTCGGTACCGGCGGCACGATCACAGGTGTCGGACGCTTCCTGAAGAAGGACAAAGGTCTGGCGGTGAAGTGCGTCGCCGTGGAGCCTGTTGAAAGCCCGGTTCTGTCTGGTGGAGCGCCAGGTCGGCACAAGATTCAAGGCATCGGCGCCGGCTTCGTGCCTGACATTCTCGACCGTTCGGTGATTGATGAGATCCTCACCGTCAGCAGCGACGAGGCCTACGCGATGGTTCCTCGCTTGGCAAAGGAAGAGGGCATTATCGCCGGTATCAGTTGTGGTGCTGCGATGCAGGCCGCTCTGAACATCGCTCGCCGCCCTGAGGCTGCTGGCAAGAATATCGTCGTGATCCTGCCGGACTCCGGCGAACGCTACCTGTCGACACCGCTGTTCGATTACGCGAAATCCTGAGGCAGGTTCTCAACGAAGCGTTCTTAGTTCCCGCAGGGGAGTGAAGATCGCAGAGGCAAAGCCGGTTCACACCATGTTGTCTCCGGCGGCAGCTCTTTGCGTGCTCCACACCTCTGCGGGAACTTCGTTTAGTACCTGCGTGTTGCCAGCGTATTCTGCACCAGAGGCTAACTGCTCGGTGCGTCTTTTCGCCGCCACACGCCGCGGTGGATGGTGCTGCCGATGCGGCGTTTCTTGCGTTCGAAGCTGGTCTGGTAGTCCATGTTGTGAGTGGGCTCACGTTCCTCGGGCGTTGGCAGCGGGTCAAACAGCGCATGGTGGTTCATCAGCGCCGATGAGACTTCAAAGTACTCTTTGACGTCCGTCCAATGATGGAGTTCGCCACCGAACTCGATGATGTTCGCGCACCAGTTCACGAACTCGTCTGTGAAGATCCGGCGTTTGTGATGCCGACGCTTCCACCACGGGTCGGGAAAGTACACATGCACCGCACGCACGGAGTGGGGCTTGATCTGCTTGCCGAGCAGGATCGTCGCATCGCCGCCGATCACGCGGGCGTTCGGGGTGTTGCGTTTCAGCAATCGCATCGCACCGCGTCGGCCTTCTTTGAAGTCGAGTTCAATTCCCACGTAGTTCCGCTCGGGATGCTCTTGGCTCGCGTTGAACAGGAAGAGTCCGCGACCGCAGCCGACGTCGATCTCCACAGGCTGATCGTTGCCCCAGAACTCGGACCAACTGATGACGCCCTTGATCTCGCGACTGGCGATGAACCACGGTCGCATGTCCAGGGATTCAGGGATCTCAGGCGACGACGACTCCAAGTCAGCAGATTCCGCAGCACTCACAAACGCACTCCTCGCAATCAAGTTTGCATAGCCTCAGGTGGCAACACGCAATCGTAGCCACTCCGAGGTGGTGGGAGTTTCGAGCACCTCGCGTCCGCTTTCAATGACACTGCAGGCATTTCGCAAGTTAGGCACCAAGCAGCTCTCGGAGCACGGGCAGTTGCTTGTTGATAAAGACTAGACTGGCCAGACCAAGGTAGAACACCCCGCACAGGATGACTCCTACCTGACTGTACCAGCGCGGCTGAAGTTCGCGCGGCAATAGCGTGCGATTGATCCACCACAGGTGCAGAGCCGTCAGTCCGATCGCCAGATTGTTGAGATTGGCGATCACCAGAGTCATCAGTTTTGGTGTTCCATAGGTGCTGAAGACATAAGTCATGGCCACCGACCAGAGAACAAAGCTCCCGAGGATTCGGTAGTAGACGCGTTTGACCTGATTGCCTGAGAGTGAATCGCGGATCGAAGACGATCCAGACCACAAAATGTCGGTCCAGCGTCGACTGAAGTCGTCCACAATCGACATCTGACTGGGCAGCATCACGCACAAGCCGACCAGCACCGTGACCACCCACAGCACTTGGGAAAGGGACGCACCAAGCTGTGGCGCATGCCGAATTCCGTCGGCGGTGATGAGTGCTTGAGCCCAGTCCAGTTTCTGACCAGCCAATGCGGAATGTTCAGCGAACTGCAGCGACAGCAGAGCCGGCAGAGCCATGCCCATAAAGCAACCGGGTGCCCACACGACAACCTGATCCATCAAGATGTACCGCCACCAGCCACGCCATCGCCGCAGGTTTTCCTCGTTGATCAGAAAGACCTTTCCGAGATGACTCAACGAGATGCTGCGACCGCCAACCGCGCTCGGGATGGCTCCGACCTGGCTGCCCATGCCCCAGCCTTTGTCGCGAACAAAGTTGCTGTAGGTCGCGTTGGCCAATCCGCCACCGCCCGCGTAGCCCGCGAAGGCTCCCAGGACGGCAATGTTTCCGAGCGCAATCAGGGGCCACTCACCGGACTCGTGGAAGTGCCGAAAGACGTTGATCGTCGTTTCGTGACCGTCCGGGCCGATTGTCGGCACGGTTCCGAACTTCAGAAACCCGCTGAAGACGTTGAACCAGTTCGCAGGACTAACCCAGAACAGTCCGACGATCAGGCAGAAGCTCAATACGACCGCCACCTTGGCCGTCATAATCGCCTGCAGCATGTTGTAGACCTTGCCACCAACCAGCACCGGCAGTGCCACTGCGAACAACAAGACGTAAGCCAGCACCGTGACCATCCCGCGGTCGCTTTCGGTGGGCGGTCGATCCAGCCACAGCGCCGTCAGCATCGCGGCACCGTGAGTCGACAGTCCGGGAATCAGGGCCGCGAGATTGAGCGTCAGAACGGCGCTCATCCAGAATCCGGGACCGGGTTTCGTGCGCATGAATCCGGTGAAGATGGGCTCGCCGCAGTAGAGCGCATAGCGACCGCATTCAATGTTGTAGAAGACCTGCAGCACGATCGCGATGGTGGCAATCCACATTAAGCCGCCACCGTATTTGGCTGTGATTTCAGGTCCGAGCAACCATTCTCCGCCACCAATCTGGATACCCATCATGACGATGCCTGGACCAATGAACTTGGTCCAATGCCGCCACGACAGCGGTGCCGGTTCGGGAAGTTCCGCGAGTTCCCAATCCGGCAAACAGGTCTTTGGCAGTTCCGTCATCAAGGCCTCGCTGACTGCGATCGTGGTGGATCTCGAAGAGGGAGCGTTGTCGCCAGAACGTTCACGGATTGAGCTGATGAATCGTGTTGTGAATCACTCCGCGCACTGGAGCTTGATTCGCCGCACGCAACGCGAACTTGATTTCCATGCCCCAGGTGGGCTCCAGGCCAGCGACGTCCAGCGTCACCGTGCGGCCATCTTGAGAAAGTGTTGCCGACCGGATCTCTCGAGGACGTTCGTCATGATGGGTGGAGCCGTAGTTCGCCGTCCGTTTCAGCGACCAGGTCTTCACCGCGAATGCATCGGTCTGCTTTACAGATGCGGCATCCAACGGTTTCGTGAAGGTGATCTGCAATCCCGAAGTTGTTGCCTTCAATCCCGCTGGCAGGTGCATCGGCTTACCGGTCGCTCGAATGCGATACAGCCCGCCGGGCTGAGTCGCATTACCCGCCCAGGCAAACATTCCGCAGGCGTAGAGTTGCCCATCGAACGGATTGAAGCGGCCACGCATGATTCCCGTCGGAAAGGTCGGCAGTGGGAGTTCACACATGCCGCCTTGCATGACCACGTCGTTCGTTCCAGATGATCCGCTCGCAGACCTGACGCGCTCATGCGGAACAACAAAGACCTTGCCGTAGCCATAAGACAAGTTGAGTAGTGAGCCATTCAGCGGCCCCCACTTGGGACTCTTGACCCACAGCAGTTCTGCCGGCGAACGATCAAAAGTGTTCGTAATCCAGCACAACGGCGGCTGCATGGCGCTGTTGGACGAGTCCGTGACGTCGTGATAGCCAAACATGTTGCCATAGAACTTCGGCTTGCCCGAAGGATCGAGCGTCACCCAGTTGATGCGGTTCTTCGGATTCCAGTGACCTTCCTGATCAGTCACGACGAACGAACCATCCGGATTCAGACACACGCCATTCGCCGCTCGAAACCCGTTGGCCAGAATCGAAGTCTGCGCACCATCTTTCGAGACTTTCAACAGCGTCCCATGATGCGGCACCACGGCTGGCAAGGCATGCCGAGCCGACTTCGCATAGTAAAAGTTTCCCTCCGCATCGGTTTGCAGTCCCATCGCAAACTCATGGAAGTGCTCGGTGACTTGATGGTCGTTGTTGAGGCATTCATAGAAGTCTGTCTCGCCATCTCCGTTGAGATCATGCAGGACAGTGAGTTGATCGCGGCATGTCAAATAAATGCGACCGTCGATCACACGCAGTCCGAGCGGCTGAAACATTCCTGACGCCACTCGCCGCCAGAGCAATTTCGTTCCCGGTGAGGCTGAAGCGGCAGCATCCTCAACCTTCGGAGTAACAATCCAGACGTCCCCGTCCCAAGAGCACACGGCCATACGACCATCATCAAAGAAGTCGAGTCCCGTGAACCGCGTTTGAGCCAGCCAAGGATTGGACTCTGGGGCAGTCAATACATCGACAGCGAATGGCCCGCTGTCCAATCCGGTCGCCACGACGGTTTCAATCACCTGTGGCCACCGTGCAGGGCCTCCTTTCGCCAGGAGCGCCAAGTCGCGGTCGGCATCCGGGACGACAACGTCCTCACTTTTCAGCTTGGAACTGGAACTCGTCCAGACGGTGAATTTCAACGGCTCAGTGCCCTTCGGAATCTTGAACCGCAGCCGTCCCTTATCATCATCCCATGACAATGAGAGCGTTCTCGGCTCGAAACCAGCATGAATGGGGCCAGCGGATGCAGACGCGGCCTTGCCCGCATCTCGCCGCACCACAGCCTCCTGTCGATGGCCGCTGGAGTCCGCAACTCTTTGGCC
>CAYLTY010000209.1:0-15307 GCA_964386705.1 uncultured Planctomycetaceae bacterium | reverse complement strand
GATCCCGACCATGAAGGAAGTCCCGGCGGATGCCGAGGTGCCAAGTCATCAACTCATGCTGCGTGCCGGTCTGATTCGTCAGTTGATGGCCGGAGCTTATACCTATCTGCCGCTGGGTTATCGTGCGCTACGCAAGGCGGAAGAGATCGTCCGCCAAGAAATGGATGCGGCGGGCGCGCTTGAAATCCACATGCCCGCGCTGCAGCCGATTGATCTCTTCAATCGCACGGGTCGTAAAGAAGCGTTCGGCAATGTGCTGATCAACTTCGAAGTGAAGCGCGGCGACAAGAAGATCCATTGCGCGCTGGGACCGACTCACGAGGAAGTGGTGACGGACCTCGTTGCCAAGCTGGTTTCGACGTACCGGCAACTGCCCTTCACGCTCTATCAGATCCAAACCAAGTTCCGGAACGAAGAACGACCGCGTTTCGGCGTGTTGCGAACGAGCGAGTTCCTGATGAAGGACGCTTACAGCTTCGCGACCAACGTCGACGATCTGAACAAGGCGTATGACTCGATGTATCACGCCTACTGCCGCATCTTCGCGCGGTGTGGCATTGAGTATCTGCCGGTCGAAGCTGAGAGCGGGCCGATCGGCGGCGACGCCTCGCACGAGTTCATGTGCCCAGCCGGCAACGGCGAGGACTCCATCGTCCATTGCCGCAAGACGGGTTATGCTGCGAATCTCGAACGCGCGGAAACCGGTCGCACGCCGCCGAAGATCGCAACGCCTGCTGCTGATGCCAAGCCGCTGGAGAAGGTGCATACGCCAAACGTGGGTTCGATTGAGGCCGTCTGCAAGTTCCTCAAGTGCCAGCCGCAGCAACTGGTGAAGACGCTGATCTATTCTGCTGACGAGAAGCCGATTGCAGTGCTGGTGCGCGGTGACCACGAAGCAAATGAAGGCAAGATCCGTCGCGCCGTCGGAGCAAAGAAGGTGGAACTCGCGTCACCGGAAGTCATTCTGCAAGTAACAGGTGCTCCCGTCGGCTTTGCGGGACCGGTCGGCATCAAGTGCCCGATCATCGCGGACCATGACGTGCCCGTGATTGCGAACGCGATCACGGGAGCCAACGAAGGCGATCATCACGTCATCAACGTGAATGTCGGTCGCGACTATGCGCTCGACAAGACGTTCGATCTGCGCAACGCGGTCGCTGGAGACCCGAGTCCACGTGGCGAAGGCACTCTGGAGATGGTCCACGGCATTGAGATTGGTCACGTCTTCAAACTGGGCACGAAGTACTCGGTGTCACTCGATGCCAACTACATCGACGAGAAGGAGCAGAAGCACCCGATCATCATGGGTTGCTACGGCATCGGCGTGAACCGCATCATCGCCTCGATCTGCGAGACGCGCTACGACGCCAACGGCATCATCTGGCCGCTGTCGATCGCTCCCTACGAAGTGCTGGTGATTCCGCTCAATGTGGAAGATGCCGAAGTCAAAGGCCTCGCCGACAAGTGCTACAACGAACTGAAGGCGGCTGGCGTGGATGTCCTGATGGACGATCGCGATCAACGCCCAGGCTTCAAGTTCAAGGATGCGGACCTGATCGGCATCCCGCTGCGACTGGTCATCGGCGGCAAGGGCTTGAAGGAAGGCAACGTCGAAATCAAATGGCGCTGGCAAACCGAAGCCGAGAAGGCTCCGGTCGCCCAAGCCGTGCAAACCGTGCTCGATCGCCTCGCCGCCCAGCGAACCGAAGAAGCGAAGAAAGTACCCACTTAGAGAAAATTATCGATCCGATCACATGTAGCCTGGACGCCCTCGTCCGGGCTTCTGTGGTCTGCGTTGTTACCACGAGCGCGGTGAGTCGCTCTAAGCAGCCTTTTGGCAAGCACGTGGAGTACGATTTCATCGTGCTCATCACGGCAAGTTGAGAACGTGCCCCACATTCAACCGGTTGTTAACTCACTGCTGCGGCGCCGGAAGCAGCTCGGACGAGGGCGTCCAAGCTACAAGAGTTAGCTCACGGAAGAGTTTTCATGCCTCAGCGCAAGCGACCACCAGCACCGTCACGCGGCAGCAAACAGCCCGCGAAGAACTGGGTGGCGCTGCACATGGTGCCCTTCCTGCATTACCTCGAAGCCGAATGCGGCTTGGCCAAGAACACGATCTCGGCGTATGGCTCGGACATCGAGCAGTTCGCGATCTGGTATCAGGGCTACGGACCCGGCAATCCCAATCAGGTGACGCTCGGAGTCATCACGGATTACCTGCAACATCTGCATGGGCGAAAGCTCGCCGCGACGACCATCGCGCGGCATCTGGTCGCCATCAAGATGCTGTTCCGCTATCTGGTACTCGAAGCGGTTATCGAGCAATCGGTCGTTGATTCGATGAACTCGCCGAAGCTCTGGCAGTATCTGCCGAAGGTACTGAGCCCCGATGCCGTCGATCGGCTGCTCGCCGCGCCCGGCAATGAAGATCGCTTCCCTCTGCGTGACAGATCCGTCTTGTGTTTGCTCTATGCGACCGGTTGCCGTGCTTCCGAGATCACGAACATCCGCATGGCGGGTCTGTATCTTGAACAGCGTTATGCGCGCGTCATCGGTAAGGGTGACAAAGAACGCATCGTCGGGCTGAACCCCGTCGCGGTCTCGGCCGTGGAACACTACATCGAGCATGAACGCTCCAAACTCGTGAACGATGCTGATTCGCCTTGGCTGCTGCTCAACACACGCGGCCGTCAGATGGATCGCATCGGGGTCTGGGGCATCGTGAAGAAGTACGCTCAACGAGCCGGCTGCGGGGCCGAGGTCAGTCCGCACACGCTGCGGCACAGCTTCGCCACTCACATGCTGGCCGGCGGTGCCGAGATCCGAGCCCTCCAGGAAATGCTCGGACATGCCAGCATTCAGACGACTCAGATTTATACTCACGTGGATCACAGCCGCCTGAAGGCAATTCACTCACGGTGCCATCCGCGCGGCTGATCTCAAGCATCTCTTGAGTCGTTTTGAGCCACTTCGTCCGGCACAACTGGCACCAAGTGTCAGGGCGGCAGGGTTTCGTCACTTTGCCCGATTGGCATGAACGCTGCGTATGGCTCCGGGCTTGTAACTTTTACAAAGAATGGGTTTGCCCCAGTTGACCTTCTGAGCATCCAACGTAGGTTGTGCTGCAGAGGTAGCGAGCGGGAAAGAGTCTCGTTTTCGCACCGGCTGAGGAGACAAATCGATGACTCAACGGGCAAAAACTGCCAATCGTTTTTCGTTTTTAGAATTGCTGATTGTCGTCACGTTGCTGGCCATTCTGGGGGCCACGCTGGTGCCGCAATTCACCGCCGCGCATGAAGACGCGCGACAGGCCGCCGTGTCCGAAGATCTGGACCGCTTCCGTCGGCAGCTCGATCTCTACCGCAATCAGCACGGTCACTGGCCGGCCGAAGGGACTAATTCCGAAGCACAGCTCATCAAGCAGCTGCGCAGCCGCACGACCTCAACTGGCATCGTGCATGAAGACGGTAAATACGGTCCGTATCTGATCGGTGAGATTCCCGCGAACCCGTTCAATCATTCGAACAAGGTGCTGGTCGTTCCCGGACCGCTGAAACCGCACCAGTTCGACGGTCAGGGCGTCTATGGCTGGGCCTACAGCAGCACTACAGGCGAGTTCCGCGTCAACTGGCTGAAACAGCCCCCTTCACGCGAGGCGATGGCCCGGACACTAAGCACATCCAGAGGAACGCGGTCCTAGCGCTGCAGTCCCTTAGATTGCCCGTCTGGCATTGCAGCCAAAGGTGCAGTGGTCGTGAAACGCCGCGGTTAGAGAGGTCTGCCCCCGGATGTTGCGTGCGGGATAAAAATGTTTTCATCACGGAACTATCAGCCGCGTTGAGACATCATAAACCTGCAAGGTGCACGGACCCGCTTCTGGATGGCCTCGTAGTAGCTCAATCTTGAACAGTTCTAGTTCTCCGCGTAAGCTGCCTTGCAAACATGGGTTCGCTAACAACGGACTTTCGCAGCTGCCTGACAGCACCACGTAACCGAGGAGCTTGGTGGTGAGAACTATTCTCTGTGTCGCTGTGTGTGTATTGGGGCTGTTGGCTCCCGCTGTGGCACTCGCAGAAGTCCACACCTTCCATGAAGTTGGCGGTCGCACGCACATTGGAACGTTCCTCAAAGTGCAGGGCGACAAGGTTCAAGTCAGGGTTCGCAACAAGACCTCAAGTCTGTCGTTCTGGTCGCTGACGAAAGAAGACCAGTTGTATGTGCTGAGCCAGGTCAAGGCGGATCCGTTGGTGGCCTCGACGCTGAAGGCTGCTGAAGATCCTCGGCAGTGGACAGATTCTCGCAGTAACAAGACTTCCGCCCGGTTTCTGGAAGTGAAAACCGGAGGCACCGTGGTGCTGGTCATTGACGCCAAAAAGGTCGAGTTCGCCTACGAAAACTTCTCAAAAGTCGATCAGGATTACATTAGGGATCAGGTCCGAGGGACTCCAAGCGAGAGTTTTTTACCGGCTGAAGTGAAGCAGGATCCTGCCGCTCCGCAGTCGCCGATGCCCGGCAACATTCCGGCGGTAACTCCACAGGTTCCAACTACGACGCCGCAGATTCCACCCGTCGCTGGTGGGCCGACGAACGGTCAAGCGATGCATGCGGCCGCTCCGTCAGCAACGACCCCGATGCCCGCGTATTCGCCCCCGCCACAGCAACACGCTGCGGCCACATCACCGATGACTTCACCTGTGACTTCCGCTCCACCCGGCCAGCAGATGCACGCGGCCGCTCCACCAGCGCTGCCTACGACCACGAATTCTCGGACCGCGCCCCCGCCGGTGACTGCACCCCCGGCGATGGCGCCATCTCCGGCAACTGGCGGTAACGACATGGTGGCCTACTACAGTTGCTCAAATTGCAATAAGGAAGTGGGTGCAGGGGCCACATCGTGTCCACATTGCAAAACCCGATTCGACTACGTGGAGAATGAAAACGGCCAGCGTACCTACACGTCAGGCGGCAATGTCCGACGATGGGGCAGCCTGTTCAAACTGGGCATCTGGGTCGTGATCGGGATTGGCGGTTTGATCGGAAAATTTGCGATGAAGAAGTAGCCGGGGCTGAAGACAGGACGGCATTCGCGCCCGACGCGAAATCGGCTACTTAACGCCAGGCGCTTTGATGTTCTCACGGGTTTAACCCGGCTTGCGATCTCTTTCATGGAGCGAAAGAGGATAGCCATCCGGAGTGAGAACGTCAGAGACCGCACGTGAGCCACTACCGAGCGGCATTCCAGTCGACTCGCCGGGATCAGTTCACGGATTTCCGTCGCCGCTCGTAACTCTCACGGAAGGGACTCCGTCTTGAGTAACGCTCGTTCTGTCATTTCATCGGCCGCTATCGGTCTTTCGCAGACGCATGCCCATCTTGTCGGCGTGCGCGGCGCGGGGATGAAGGCTCTGGCTGAACTGCTGCATGATCGCGGCTGGTCATTGAGCGGCTCTGATGCGACCGAGTCCCGAGCATTTGAAACAGAGTTGCCTTTCGAGGTTCAAGTTGGTCATGCGGCGTCACACGTTCCGGGTGCGACTGCGGTGCTCGTCTACAGCCCGGCCGTTCCCTTCGACAATCCAGAACGGCAGCAGGCGCGGGAACTCGGCGTCCGCGAAGTTTCCTATGTCGAGATGCTGGCCGAACTGATGCGCGACAAGGTCGGCGTCTGTGTGGCGGGCACTCATGGCAAGACCACCACGACTGCGATGGTTTCTACGATCATGCGCGAGGCAGGTACAAACGCGTCGGCTATCGTCGGCGGCGGACTGGTGCAATATCACCGCAGCGGCTGGTGGGGTACCGGCCAGCATCTGATTGCCGAGAGCTGTGAATACCGCCGCCACTTTCTGGAGTTTACTCCGCAACTGGCGGCGATTCTGAACATCGAACCCGATCACTTCGACTGCTTCGCCACGGTGGGCGATGCCAGCGACGCCTTTGGAGCTTTCGCGGCCCTGATTCCCGCAGGTGGATTTCTGGTGGTGCCGCACGAATCAGAGCCGGCTCGCGAAGCCGCGCGTCAAAGCGCGGCGCGTATTGAAACCTTTTCATTGAACAGTCAGCCGCGCGTCGACTGGCAGGCTGCGAACATTCTGACCGTCGGTCGCCATACTTCTTTTGATGTCCACTATCGTGGTGCTCGACTGGGCCGTGCCGAATTGCAGGTGCCGGGGCGCCACAACGTCCTGAACGCACTCGCGGCGCTGGCACTGGCTCGCGCAGCGGGAGTCCCGACCGAGACCGCCCTGCACGGACTGAGCACGTTCCGAGGCGTCCGCCGCCGCTTTGAGATTGTGGGCGAATGTCGCGGAGCAACGATCATCGACGACTACGCCCATCACCCGACTGCCGTCGCGGCGACGATTCAGTCAGCCCGGCAGTGTTTCGGGACACGTCGGCTGATCTGTGTCTATCAACCGCACCAGATCTCTCGCACGGTGGGGCTGATGCCCGAATTTTCCAGTTGTTTCAGCGGTGCAGACGCAGTTTTCTTCGCCCCCATCTACGCGGCTCGTGAATCGACCGAGTTGGCGGAATCCACCCTAAGAGAACTCACGTTCCGCGTGAATGCGTCCGGCGTGGCGTCCCGGCAAATGACCTCGCTTGACCACCTTTTGGCTTGCGTGGACGATGTTCTCCAGCCCGACGACGTCTTGCTCGTCATGGGCGCCGGTGACATCAATCGAATTGGGTATGACCTTGCTCGAACAGTTTCCTGAGATCACAAAGGCCGATCAGCCGCTGGCTCCACTCACGTGGATGAAAACCGGTGGTCTGGCCCAATTCCTCGTGACGCCCCGCAATGCCGATGAATTGCAGAAGGTCGTGGCGCACTGCCACGCGGAAGATATCCCGGTTCGCCTTCTCGGTGGTGGCTCCAACCTGCTGGTTCGCGATGAAGGTGTCAGCGGTGTGGTCGTGCAACTGACCGATCCCTCGTTCGCTCAGGTTGCGATCGACGGCACGAAGGCGCGAGCCGGTGCTGGCGTTTCGCTGTCGCACCTTATTACGGAAACCATCAAGGCCGGGCTGGCGGGCATGGAAACGCTGGTCGGCATCCCTGGCACCGTCGGCGGTGCCCTGCGTGGCAACGCCGGTGGACGCAGCGGTGACATTGGCCAACTGGTGGCCAGCGTCACAGTGCTGACGGCTTCCGGTGAGCGAGTCGTCCGCAAGGAAGATGAGCTGTCGTTTGCGTATCGCTTCAGCAGCATCAACGACCTCGCAATTCTGGAAGCTGAGTTCAAGCTGTATCCGGATTCGCCTGACGAGATCACGCGCCGCACTCGCAAGCTGTGGATCATGAAGAAGGCCACTCAGCCGCTGGCGTCGCAGTCGGCCGGTTGCGTGTTCAAGAACCCGCGTGGCATGAGCGCCGGTTCGTTGATCGATCAGGCTGGGCTGAAGGGTACACGGATCGGTGGTGCGGAGATCAGTGATCGACACGCAAACTTCATCGTGACTCACGAAGGCGCGACCTCCGCCGACGTGATGCGCGTGATCGACCTCGCCCGTTCGAAGGTCGCTGAGCAGTTTGGTGTTGACCTGGACCTCGAAATTCAGGTCTGGTAACGCGGTTTAGACGCCAGACAAAGACATTCGTAGCTTGATTTCATACGTCGGTGCCGCGGACTTGATGTCGCGCACCCAGTCGGGAGACATGCCATGGACGGCATTCAGCATACACCGTTGGCTCCATTGAAGATTGCGGTTCTGGCCGGTGGTCAGTCCGCCGAGCGGAAGATCAGCTTGCAAAGCGGTGAGGCCGTCGCCAATTCGCTGCGGCAGCGCGGCCATGCGATCACGATGGTCGATCCCGCTATTCAACCGCTGGAAGCTTTCGACTGGAGCCGAGTGGATCTCGCGTTCCTCGCCCTGCACGGCACCTACGGCGAAGACGGCGGCGCCCAGGAAGCGCTGCAGAAGCTGGGAGTTGTCTTCACCGGCAGCAACTCAGAAGCCTCGCGCCTGGCCTTCACGAAGTCAGCCGCGAAGGAACGGTTCATCCAGCAGGGCGTGCCGACTCCCGGCTACATGCTGATCCACGAATCCGACCCGTATGAACGAGTCGCCGAACACGCTCGCCGCATCGGTTATCCGATTGTCGTGAAGCCGGACGCGCAAGGCTCCAGCATCGGCGTGACGATCGTACGTTCGGAAGCGGAGCTTGAGGCAGCCCTGTCACAGTGCTTCTACTTCGAATCGTTCGGCCTGCTGGAGAAGATGATCGAAGGCAAAGAGTTCACGCTGGGCGTCATCGACCTGGACCCGTTACCGCTGATTCGCATCGAAACCAATCGCGGGTTCTTCGACTATCACGCCAAGTACGAAGACGACGCGACGCAGTACCTGTTTGATTACGGCGTTGACGAAGCCACTCTGCAACTGCTGACTCAGACTGGAGTCGCCGCGTGTCGCGCATTGGGAACCAGCGGCGTTTCGCGCACAGACATCATCATCAGTGAAGCCGGCCGCCCGTTCGTGCTGGAAGTCAACACAATCCCCGGCATGACGGATCACAGTCTCGTCCCCAAAGCCGCCGCGCGCATGGGACTGGATATGGGCCAGCTCTGCGAAGTCATCATCGAGCGCACCCTGCAGGCCGCCGGCCGCCGAGCCATCCGCCGCGCGTCTTAGAAGCCGATACGCATTCCATCTGAACGTTGCTTTGAGCAGACTCGCCGGAGTCTCCAATTTGAGTTCGAGATAAGCATTCGCGCCTGTTGGAGCGGACCACTATCTCCCCTCACCCCGCTCGCAGCCGAGTGATCTGTTGCGTGACGTAGTCGATGGCAAAATCGATTTCGTCAGCGATGGTGAAGCGCCCCAGCCCGAAGCGCAGGCTCGCACGGGTCAGTCGATCGGATCGGCCCATCGCCCGTAGAACGTGACTCGGTTCCGGATCGGCCGATGTGCACGCAGAGCCGGAGCTCACCGCGATTTGCGTCATGGCATTCATCAGCACATCACCATCGACACCATCCACGCTGATGTTGAGATTGCCTGGCAACCTTTCCAGTAGATGGCCGTTCAACGTGAGTCCTGGCAGACGGCTGTTGAGCTCTGTCCACAAGCGATCGCGCAACGACTTGAGCCGCGCAGGCTCGGTATTCAACTCTGAATGAGCGAGTTCACAAGCCAGACCACAGCCAACAATCAATGGGACAGCCAGAGTACCGCTGCGGAGGTGGGCCTCATGCCCGCCACCATCGAACAACGGTTCGAGCCGCGCGGCGCTGCTTCCCCGCCGGACGAGCAGGCAACCAACGCCTTTCGGTCCATAGAACTTGTGAGCCGAGAGACTCAGCAGGTCGATGTGACTCGCGGTGAAATCAACCGGCACCTTGCCGACGGCCTGCACCGCATCGCAGTGAAACAAGACCCTGCGCTGCCGACAGAGCTGACCGATCTCGGCAACCGGGTTCAGCGTGCCAACTTCGTTATTCGCCCACATCACCGACACCAGCACGGTCTCGGGTTTGATCGCTGCTTCGATCGATTTGACGTCGATGCGAGCGAACTCATTGACCGGCAACATAGTCACCGCGGTGCCGTTGCGTTCGAGCTTCCGAATCGGCTCCAGCACCGAACGATGCTCGGCCGCAGTTGTGATGACATGCGGTTGTTGACCGAGTTTTCGTACCGCAGCCACCACACCCTTAATCGCGAGGTTGTTGGCTTCCGTCGCTCCGCTCGTGAACACGACTCCGCGCGAGTCACAGTTCAAACAGTCTGCTACCTGTTGTCGTGCGGTCTGAGCGGCGTCGCGTGCAGCCCAGCCGAACGCATGATTGATGCTCGCGGCGTTGCCGTAGTTCTCAGACCAGAAAGGCGACATCGCCACCACGACGCGCGGATCAACGCGCGTCGTCGCGTGATTGTCGAGATAAATCGGCAGCGTCGGCATGCAGCCCTCGGACGAAGATCGCAACGGACGACTAACCCAACTCGCGCAACACGCCGAGGATCTTCTCCAGATTGTTCGGCACGGGTACGGGACCATTCGCGAAAGATGCCGATTGAATGCCCATCGCGGCGAGCTTCGGATCGATCTGGTTCGGCAGCGACGAGTGATAACCCACCGTCGCATTCGGGTCCTTGAGTTGATGACCAGTGAGAATGCAGACCACGCGATCACTCGGCGCGATGATACCTTCTTCTCGCAACAGCTTGGCACCGGCGACGCTGGCCGCACTGGCAGGCTCGCAACCGAAACCACCCGCGCCGATCTTAGCCTTCGCATCGAGAATCGCTTGATCAGAGACTTCACGGACGACGCCGTTACAGACGTCGAGCGCCCGCAAGCACTTCTTCAGATTCACCGGTCGATTGATCTCAATGGCGGTGGCCAGAGTTGAAGCCCGGCGGTTTTCGCGGTCCATGACATCAAAGAAGCCATCGATCTTCGCATCGTCCGTGTGGCCGCCGTTCCAGCGAACACCCTGCTGACCGTAAAGCTGATTGAGCGTGTTCGCGCCTGCCGCATTAATGACAGCCAGTCGCGGAATGCGCGAGATCAGGCCCAGTTCCTTCAATTCAGTAAAGGCTTTTCCGAACGCGCTCGAGTTTCCAAGGTTGCCGCCCGGTACCACGACCCAGTCCGGAACATCCCAGCCAAGACCTTCCAGCACGCGGAACATGATCGACTTCTGGCCTTCCAGGCGGAACGGGTTCACGCTGTTGCAAAGGTAGATCTTCTCGGCCTTGCAGACGTCGCGAACCTGCTTCAACGCGTCGTCAAAGTCGCCTTGAATCTGCAGAGTCTTCGAACCGTAGTCGAGTGCCTGCGACAGCTTGCCGAAAGCAATCTTGCCACTACCGACGAACACCACGACATCAAACAACCCCGTCGCGGAACCATAGATCGCCAGCGACGCACTGGTATTACCTGTCGACGCACAGGCCGTCATATTCGCGCCGACCATGCGGGCGTGAGTCGACGCGGCGGTCATGCCGTTGTCTTTGAAGCTGCCTGACGGATTTAATCCCTCGTACTGCAGCAGCAGGTTCTGATCTTTGACTCCGACATACTTCGCGACGGACGCGGTCGGTCGCAGCTGAGTCTGGCCTTCTCCAATCGTCACGATCTGGTCGTCTGAGGCGAATCTCAACAGCTCGCGAAACCGCCAGACGCCGCTGTAGTCCAGCGGGTTGTTGCGAGACGACCAGCGTGCTTCGAACTCGCGCAACGACTTCGGGACGGGCAGCTTGTTCCAGTCGTAAGCAATGTCGAGCAGGTTGCCGCACTGCGTACATCCCGAAAGCACTTCATCGACAGAGTAGGTCTTGCGGCAGGCGGGATTGATGCAGATCTGGTAGGCAGTTTCGGTAGGCATTTGGTTTCTTCGAACGGTCTTTCAGTAATCGGTTCTCAATCGCGAGGACCGGGGTTGAAGCAGGCCGTAATGTAGACGAAGCGGTTGGCTGATGAATCAGCGAACTCCTCTGCGGCACAGGATATGAGCCACCTCAACGTAACACCAATGCCGCCTGCATCTTGACGCTTGTCCCAGCCTGCCGGTTCGTTGGCAAGAGAATCAAGCGGATGTTTCACAAACGGAGACGGACCGACTTCCGATCGTCAGGAAACGCCAGTAATTTCGGTAGTGCGTGGGCACAACGCTGGAAACATCCGGCGAGTTTTCGGGCACACTTCTGCGGAAATTCCGGATGCGAGGTCTCGAACTACTGGTTTTGGGCTGCGGGCTGATGGCGGGCGCGGCGTTCGTACTCGTTCGAACCGTGCGTAACACCCTGTATTCCCAAGATCTCGAGCAGGGCCAGGAATGGCGCTACGACGTTAACCGCATCAACGAACTGCGGGCGCACAGTCCGGTCTACCGCATCTTCTATCCGATCATCGTGGTGCTGGCCGCGTTCAACCGGCGGCTGTTTCGAGACTCCCTGCCAAAGGTGGCTCGTGAGGTTCAAGCGGCGGGGTTCTCGCGGTTCTGGACGCCCGAAGAGTTTCTCGCGCGACAGCAGTTGTATGCACTCCTGCTGACTCCGATTTATATCGCCGTGTGCGTCGACTTCTTTGATGAGTTGGGCATCGTCACCGGAATTGGCCTGGCCGCACTGACGGCATTCGGCCTGCGCCGCAGGCTGTCGATGCAGGCTTACTATCGATTGTTCCAGATCAAGAAGAAGCTGCCGTATCTGCTCGACCTGTTGACGCTGCTGATGGAAGCCGGAGCTACCTTCCTGCAGGCTCTGAAAGAATCCGTCGCCGAGTTTCGCGAGCAGCCTGTGGGCGTTGAATTCGGTCGGGTGCTCGCCGAGATCAGCATGGGCAAGAGCCGCACGACGGCGCTCGAAGGCATGCGCGATCGACTCTCGGATGATGAGATCACGTCGATCCTGGGTTCCATCATTCAGGGTGAGCAACTCGGTACGCCGCTGGCGACTGTATTCCGCACTCAGGCCGATGTCCTGCGCATCAAGCGGACTCAGCGCGCGGAAACGATCGCGGGTGAGGCTGGCGTTAAGATGTTGCTGCCCGCCATTCTGGTGATGGCTGCGACGGTCATCATCATTCTGGGGCCGTTCGTCATTGGGTTCCTCTACGAGGAGTACCTCGGCTGAGATGTCATCAGAAAGCAATCGATGCACGCTGCGAACAACATGCTGAATTCTCTGAGTCGCCGCGAACTGCTACGACGATCCGGTTGCGGATTCGGGATGCTCGGCCTGGCTGGTGTTTTGCAGCAAGAGGCCGGTGCGGTGGATTCGTCCGCGAATGCGATGGCGCCGAAGCAGCCGCATTTCCCGGCCAAGGCGCAGCACATTGTGCACCTCTTCATGAACGGTGGTCCGTCGCAAGTGGACACGTTCGATGAAAAGCCGGCGCTGACGAAGTATCACGGCCAGCCGTTGCCTGCTTCGAACTTGCGCACCGAGCGTCTCACCGGCGCCGCGATGAAATCGCCTTTTGCGTTTCGTCGGTATGGGCAATCCGGGACATCAGTCAGCGACTTGTTTGCGAAGACCGCTCAGCACATCGATGACATGTGCATCATCCGTTCGATGGTCGCGGAAGTTCCCAATCACGAACCGTCGCTGATGCTGATGAACTGCGGCGATGGGCGCCTGCCGCGTCCCAGCTTCGGTTCTTGGGTGACGTATGGCCTCGGCTCGGCAAACCAAAACCTGCCGGGCTTCATTGCGATGTGCCCCGGTGGCTACCCGATTGTTTCCACGCGCAACTGGCAGTCGGCCTTCCTGCCCGGCGCCTATCAGGGCACGTATCTCGACACGCAGCACACCGACGCCAGCAAGCTGATTGAGAACATCCGCAACGCGTCGCTGCCGCTCGACGAACAGCGCCGGCAACTGGACCTCGTGCGCGCCTTCAACGATCAGCACAAACAGCAGCGCAGCGGCGATGCCCGGTTGGAAGCTCGGATTCAGTCCTTCGAACTCGCTTATCGCATGCAGTCCGAAGCGACGGACGCCTTCGACATCACCAAGGAACCGCAGCACATTCAGGAGATGTACGGCTCGGGCACGCATGGTCGGCAACTGCTGATGACTCGGCGGCTGATTGAACGCGGTGTGAGGTTCATTCAAGTCTGGAGCAGCGGCGGCCAGCCTTGGGACAATCACGACAGCCTGGAAGCGAACCACAAGAAACTGGCCGCCGACTGGGACCAGCCGATCGCAGCCTTCTTGAAGGACCTCAAGCAACGCGGCTTGTTTGATTCAACCCTCGTCCTCTGGGGCGGCGAGTTCGGTCGCACGCCCGCCGCTGAATTACCCGCGTTGAACGGTCGAGACCACAACCACTACGGCTTCACCTGCTGGCTAGCCGGCGGCGGAGTGCGCGGCGGCCACGTCCACGGCGCCACGGACGATTTCGGTTATCGCGCCGTCGAGAAACCAGTCCCCGTCCACGACCTGCACGCCACGATGCTGCACCTGCTCGGCTTCGACCACGAACGCCTCACCTACCGAGTCGCCGGCCGCGACTTCCGTCTCACCGACGTCCACGGCCACGTCCTGCACGAGTTGCTGAGTTGAATGCAAATTAGACGACTCCAATCACCGAAGCACTCCATCGATTACCGACCGCCGGCGCACTACAGATAAACCTCACAGCTTTTGGAATGTCTGCGATTATCGCGAATAGGATTAGTTACTCCTCAAAACGAACTCAGGTCGGGCGTGTGTGTCCTGCTTACACCCAAACGGAGCAATTACGATGGAACGCGCGAAACAGATCGCTCGCAATTTCTTCGAGGGACTCGGCTTTCACGTTAATGACATCCCCGAAACAGAGGAGAAGCGAGCTGATCTCGAGGTTAACGATGGCCACCAACAATACATTGTTGAGGTTAAAGAGAAGCTAGACACCGGCTCTCAATTGACGGTCCTTGAGAATTCATATCCAGATTCCGACCGCAAGATCACTCGTGAACCCCATGCTGCGTCAAACCGACTCGACGGCATTCTCAAGGACGGCCGCAAGCAGCTTGATGCCACCCCAGCCAATGATGATGCGCTGCGATTGATATTCCTGATGTTTACTGGGCCTAACGCAGATATGTTCGTGCGTCGGTCGCTTTATACGTTTTATGGAGTTCAAGATGTGATCCCCCTTTCAGGCCGAGGTGGCGGCATGAACTGCGTTTATTTTTACAACAGTTTCTCGTTTTCATCCCCGAGAGTCGATGGCTTGTTGTTGATTGAAAATAATGGACTTCAGCTCTGCCTCAATGAGTTTTCGCGTACATGCGACGTGCTGCGAAAGTCGCAACTTGCCGCCAAGATCGGCGCAGCGGTCTACGACCCGGCAAGCTTCGATGAAGATAACGGAAAAATCGTACTTCGCAGTAGTATTTCGCGCACCAACGACCGCGAAGTGCTCGATGAGTTAGAGCGCTTGACTGGCGTGCGGTACAACACCATTCCCTTGAATCGCTACAATCTGTGAACACCCAGCGACCCCGCTTGCGTCTCCGGCGTGAGGAAGGGCGTCAAAAGTGCTACCCCGCAGGATCGCATCAGCGGCGCGGACTCGGTGGCTAGAATGACCGAACCTGCTGTGGCTACGCCGGCGCGGTAGCCCCAATCCGGGTAACCAGGAGCACCCGAAGACAAGGCTAGTTTTATTGCCATGACGAAAGACAGCGAACAATCCGAGGCATCGGCAATTTGGGCTGCCGTCGGCAATATTAAAAACCCATGCCTGATTGGCCCCGACGGTGGCGAGCCACGTTGTGGCACGAAGCACTTTCGAGGCGGCGCCAAGGTGACCTGCTCCCCATTTCCTGAGCCAGGCGGTATGAGAGTTTCCACAGCCCGT
>CAYLTY010000208.1:0-15460 GCA_964386705.1 uncultured Planctomycetaceae bacterium | reverse complement strand
TGGCGGAAGGCTCGACGATCACGATCGGCGCGGCAGTCTTCCAGATCAGCTATGTCGGCGGCGATGGTAATGATGTGGTGCTGACTGCCACCGATATCAGCTATACGTGGGATGGTGGTGACGCCGACGACGGCCTCTGGTCGTCGCCCGATAACTGGGTGGGCGATGTTACCCCGACGACTGGCTCAAATCTGGTCTTCCCAGACGGCTCCCAGCGTCAAACGAACGTCAACGACTTGGCTAGTGGCACCGCTTTCTACGCAATCACGATTGGGGCCGCTGGATATTCATTATCCGGCAACTCGATCCAACTCACCCAGGGTGTGACTGCGACTTACGGGTCTGGCACCTCGACGATTGCTCTGGATACGACCTTGGCAGACAACGAGGCGATCGATGTTGCGGGCGGAACATTGTTGATCAGTGGCGGAATCAGCGACGGGTCGAGCACTTTCGGGCTCACCAAGAGCGGTGCGGGAACGCTGGTGCTTTCGAGTTCGAATTCCTACGACGGAGTCACGACCGCCAACGCAGGTATCCTCGCGGTCAGCCACAGTTCGGCTCTGGGCACTGCTGCAGCGACAATTGGCAGCGGTGCTTCGCTGGAGTTGAGCGGCGGAATCACACTGGCGAACTCCCTCACCCTGGCTGGTACGTCCGTCAGCACTCTGGGCAAGGTCAACAGCGTCTCTGGCAGCAACACCATCCAGGGGACGGTCTTACTGACGGGCAACACTCAATCCTTTGATGTGGCCAGCGGCACAACGCTACTTGTCTCCGGCGCGATCAGCGGAACGGTCGGCTTTGATAAGAGCGGCGCCGGTGAATTGAGACTATCCAACGGCGCTAACAACTTCGCGGGTAACTTGACCGTGCTGGGCGGAACATTGTCTAGCGGCGCAAACAGCGTGATTCCCAATTCGACGACTGTCACAGTGAACGGTGCCGACGCCGTCTATGCCCTTGAAGATTTCGACGACATCGTCAGCGGGTTGACCCTCGTATCAGGGTCCGTCACCGGGACCAGCCTGAGCATCTTGTTCAGCTTGACGACATACGACGTTCGGGACGGCTCGATCAGTGCTGTCTTGCTGGGCACCGGCGGCCTCACCAAAACGACCTCTGGAACCGTCACCCTCTCTGGAGCCAACTCTTACACCGGTGCGACAACCGTGAGCGGTGGCACGCTGCTGGTTAACGGGGGCGTAACAAGTGACGTGACTGTGGCCACGGGGGCGACTTTGGGCGGCAGCGGCACGGTCTCTGGAGTGACTGTCAACGCTGGCGGCACTTTGGCCCCCGGAAACTCGCCGGGCATTCTGAACACCAGCAACCTCGCTCTGGCCAGCGGCTCTACCTACAGCGTCGAGTTGAACGGCGCGACCGTGGGGACTCAATACGATCAGACGAACGTGACGGGTACGGTCGACCTCGGAGGCTCAACGCTTTCAATCTCTGCGGGATATGTGCCTGCCATCGGCACCGCCTTCACGTTGATCAACAACGATGATGCCGATGCGGTCACCGGTACCTTCAACGGGCTGGCTGAGGGCGCGATGCTGATCTTCGGTGCCGCAACCTTCCAGATCAGCTACGTCGGTGGCGACGGTAACGACGTTGTCCTGACCGTCTCGGATGTGACTTATGTCTGGGACGGAGGCGGCAACAATAACAATTGGAGTACGGCAGCAAACTGGGTTGGAGATGTTGTCCCGACAACGGGAGCCAATTTGGTGTTCCCAAGTGATGCGGCGCGACTGACAACGATCAATACCCTCGGGAATCACTCTCGCTTTAATAATATTTCATTTGCCGGAGCCTACACGTTTCAGGGCAATACGACCGATCTCGACGGGGATATCTATGTCACCGGCACGGGGGCTACGAATATCTATGTCACAATTCGGCTGCTATCATCTACCACGATGCAGGTTGCGTCCGGGGCAACACTGAGCTACTGGTCGAACTTTAGCGACGGAGGAAGTACGTACGGGCTTATCAAGAGCGGTGGAGGAACCCTGCTACTGTATGGCAGCAATAACTACAGCGGCGGCACGGCTGTTTCTGACGGCCTGCTCGTGTTGGTGAACGCAGGTGCCATCGGAACAGGGGCGGTAGCAGCCCTTAACGGGGCTTCGCTCGAGCTCCAGGCTGGAATCACCGTTGCGAACCCACTCAGGCTCAATGGTTTGCCCAGCAGCGGTCGGAGCAAGTTGATCAGCAGTGCCGGGAACAACACATACTCCGGAACGATCCTGCTGGAGAGCAACAACCA
The DNA here is from genome assembly GCA_964386705.1 of uncultured Planctomycetaceae bacterium. Lineage (GTDB taxonomy): Bacteria > Planctomycetota > Planctomycetia > Planctomycetales > Planctomycetaceae > AM-0621. Next base: position 13,185 of record CAYLTY010000208.1, on the reverse strand, counting down.
GTCTGTGGCTGTGGCCGCAAATACAACGCTGACCTTGTCTGGTGTGATCAGCGGCACCGTGGATCTCGACCAGAATGGCCCGGGCACGCTGATTCTTACGGGCGCAAGCGTCCATACAGGTCAGGTTAACGTGCAGGACGGCGTCTTGCTGGTGAACGGCAGCGTGGCGACAAGCAGCCTCGTGTTTGTCGATGGCACGTTGGGCGGTTCAGGCACGGTGTCCGAGGTCACGATTTCAAGCATTGGCAAGCTGGCCCCGGGCAGCTCGCCCGGCATCCTCAACACGGGTGACCTCGCATTTCAGAGCATCGGTTCGACTTACAGCGTTGAACTCGACGGCGCGACGGTCGGTACCGAGTACGACCAGACCAATGTGACAGGCTCGATCACTCTCGCTGGATCCACGCTGTCGATCACGGTGGGATCGACTTTCAGCTCAGGCACGAGCTTTAAGATCATCAACAACGACGGAAGCGACTCTGTCTCTGGCACGTTTAACGGACTCGCTGAAGGTGCGATCATAGTTGTTGGCCAGACGACGTTTCAGATCAGCTACGTTGGCGGTGACGGCAACGATGTGACACTGCTAGTGGTGAGTAGACCGGTTGCGTCAGTGGATAGCATCGGTGCTGTGCGCGTCGAGGGAACCAGCATCGCCGTCAGCGGCAGCGCGACGGATGCTGATGGTCTGAACGACATTCAGTCGTACGCCTGGCAAGTCTTCAAGAACGGCGGCGTAACGGCGTTCGCGACGGGGGCCGGTGCGAGCTACTCATTCACTCCGGATGACGATGGTAGCTATCGCATCGTGCTGACCGTGACCGACAGCGCGAACTTGAGCGATACCGCCGAGCAGACCATTACTGTCAGCAATGTCGATCCGACGCCGAGCATCGTGAGTATTGGCTCTGTCAGAGTGGAGGGCACCAGCATCAGTGTCAGCGGCAGTGCCACTGATCCGGCAGGCAACAACGACACGCTAAGTTACTCGTGGGCGATCCATAGGAACGGAAGCGTCACTCCCTTCGCCACGGGCAGCGGCTCCGACTACTCATTCACACCGGACGATGATGGCAGCTATCGAATCGTCCTGACCGTCAGCGATGAAGATAGCGGATCAGCTTCGACGGAGCAGAATATCAGCGTGTCCAACGCGGCGCCGAGCCCTTCAGTTACCAGCATCAATGTGGTGCGAGTCAGCGGTACGAGCATCGTGGCCACCGGCACTGCAACGGATGCCGCAGGCGGAAATGATACGCTCAGTTACGCTTGGCAAGGCTTCTATAACGGCAGCGTAACGCCGTTCGAAACTGGCAGTGGCGCGAGTTACTCCTTTACGCCCGGCGAAGATGGTAGCTACCGCTTCGTGTTGACTGTGAGCGATGAGGATAGCGGCTCCGCGTCAGTGGAGCAGACCATTACACTCGATACGACTAGGCCGACGCTGACCGTCACTCCCAACGGCGGCGCCACCAAAGATGCTGCTATCACTTTCACCTTCCAGTTCAGTGAAACGGCAATTGATTTTGCTGCCAGTGACATCACGGTGAGCAACGGAACCAAGGGCGCGTTTACCATCATCGACGGTGATACATATACCTTGGAAGTGACGCCAACCGCTGACGGCTCTGTTTCCGCCAGCGTAGCGGCGGACTCTACAGATGATGGGTCTGGCAACGGCAACACAAGCGGCAGCGGTTCAATCCTGTCGGATCGCAGCGGGCCCGTAATGACGTCATCGGCTACGCCGTCCACGGCTGAGAACTCGACGGGCGTAGTCACGTTCGCGGGAACCGATGCGTCTGGAATCGCAAGCGTGGCGATCACCGGTGGTGACGATGCCGGAGTGTTCGATTTCATCGAGGGGATATTGACGTTTAAGGCCGCTCCTGACTTCGAAGCTCCCACAGACGTCGGAGCGAACAACGTCTACAACTTGATTCTCACGACGACCGACACTCTGGGTAATACCAGCACTCATAGCATCGCCGTCAGTGTCACTCCGGTCAGCGAAAGCACACCGGTCTTCACCTCGGATGCCAGCTTTATCATCGGAGAAAAGACAACCAGCGTTGTGGCTGCCACGGTGACGGATGCTGATCTCGGCGAAACCGTGACGTACTCAATCACGGGCGGTGCGGATGCTGCTAAGTTTCAAATTACTTCCGCTGGCAAGCTGAGTTTCATCTCCGCTCCCAACTTTGAAAACCCAGAAGATGTGGGCTCAGACAATCTCTATGAGGTGACGATCACTGCGGACGACGGTGCGGGTGGAACTCGAGCTCAGGAAATTGAGGTGAGGATCGCAGCTTTGAGCCTCACGCTCAGCGGCGGCAATCTGGTGTTGACTGAAACTACGGATACTGGAGTCGAGAACTATGTGACGGCTTATGTGGATCTCACTCGCCAAGTGTTGGTGATTACCGACGACGATTACGCAATTGCGGTGAACGTGCCGGGGGCGACGCGCGTCGACTGTTATGAAATCGAAATCCCGTTCACGGCGATCACCAGCTCCAAGATTAGTATCAGCGTGGGGTCAGGCAGCGACTATGTAGTTCTCGGCACAGAAGGCGATGGTGCGGCCTTTACCAAGACCTTTGAAGTCTTCGGCGGCGGGGGCCGCGACTACCTGGTGGGAGACAGGTATAATGACCTTCTGGACGGCGGTGCTGGTGACGACTTCATCGCCGGCCAGTTGGGAAATGACACTTTAATTGGTGGTGCCGGTTCAGACGTGATTGCGGAACTCGTGGAAACCAGTTTGACCCTGACAGCGTCGACTCTAATCGGCCGAGGCACGGATACGATCAGTGGGTTTGAGATTGGGTACCTGATCGGCAGCGACGGCAACAACGTTATTGACGCCTCACAAGCTTCCATCCCCGTCTTGGTCGAAGGCGGTGGCGGTAATGACACGATTACGGGGACCGCATTCAAAGACTCACTGTCTGGTGGCAATGGCAACGATCTGCTCTTCGGTCTGTCCGGCTCTGACTTGCTGGCGGGCGGTGCAGGCAACGACGTACTGGATGGCGGTGCCGGCGCTGACACTTTGGATGGCGGTGAGGGAATTGACCGGGCTCGCCGTCGTAGTGACGTCAGCTTCGTCGTTACAGATACGGAATTGCAGGAATTGACCGGTACGACTCTGCTCTCGTCAGACTCTTTGATTGGTGTCGAGACCGTATCACTCACGGGCGGCGTGTCGGCGAATCGCTTCGATCTTACCGGATTCACCAATACAAGCGTCGTGCAGATTGAAGGTGGCGGCGGTCAAGATACGGTGCTCGGTAGTAATGGTAATGATGCCATTCGAACCGACTCCGGAGCGGATGTCATTGATGGGCGAGGTGGTAATGACACAATCACTTCCGGCGATGGCAATGACGTCATCCAGGGCGGCGCAGGTAACGACAGTGTTGATGGCGAAGGCGGCGCCGACTCGATTATCGGCGGTTCCGGTAACGACTTCCTCTTCGGCAGCAGTGGCAATGACTCGCTGACCGGCGGTGAAGGCAATGACACGCTTGGCGGCGGCATCGGCCTGGACGTGTTGCTGGAATCTGGCGACGTCAACTTCGTGTTGACGAACACTTCGCTGATCGGCGTCGGGGTCGATCAGCTTTCGGCCATCGAAGTAGCGGAACTTATTGGTGGTGTTGGAGCCAATGTGATGGATGCCTCGGCGTCCACCATCAGCGTCATCATGACGGGCGGGTTGGGAGCCGACACACTCACCGGTTCTGCAGTGGCGGATACTCTCAACGGCGGAGCAGGTGACGACGTCCTGTTTGGCCTCGGCGGACAAGACGTGCTGTTCGGTTCACTCGGCAACGACATGCTCGATGGTGGCTCGAACTTCGACTCACTGATGGGGTCGGACGGTCTTGATACCGCGCGTCGCAAGAACGATGTCGATTTCCGCGTCGATAACACGGGCATCTTTGAACTGCTGAATGAGCTTGTCGTCGGCTCGGATACGTTCAACAGCATTGAGAACGTCTCAATCTCCGGCGGCGTTTCGGGCAACAGCATTGACCTGACTGGTTACTCCAGTTCGAACGTCGCGACGATTCAGGGCGGCGGCGGCAACGATACGATCCTTGGCTCCGACGGACGCGATTTGATCACCACCGCGTCTGGCTCCGATGTGGTCGACGGCCGAGGCGGGGACGACACTATTCTGTCCGGCGATGGAGTAGATTCCATCCACGGAGGTGACGGCAGCGACAGCCTCAACGGCCAGGGGGGTAACGACACCGTCCTGGGTGACGCAGGAGATGATCTCGTTGGTGGTGGCGATGGCACGGACCTGATCGACGGTGGAGCAGGTGCGAATCGGCTCGTGGAAACTGTCGATGCGGATGTTGTCATTGTTGGACTGCAACTCATCTCTAGCGCGCTGGGCAGCAATGATGTCGTTCAGAATGTGAGCGCGATCAGCCTGCGGGGTGGTGTCGGTAACAACCTCTTCGACGCGCGACTCTCCAGTGTGTCCGTGCAACTGATTGGCAACGCGGGTAATGACACGTTGCTGGGCTCCAGAGGCCGCGACCAGTTGCAAGGTGGTGAAGGCAACGACGTCATCTCGGGCGGTCTGAACGTCGACGTCATTGATGGCGGACTCGGCACAGACATCCTGTACGAATCGGCGAATGCAGACTTCTTAGTGACTGGCCAGCAGGTTTCGATTGGTGGTGCCGCCGTCGATACCGTTTCGAATATGGAAGGTCTCGTCCTGCTTGGTGGGGCTGGCAACAACACACTCAACGCCAGTGGTTCGAGTGTGCCGGTGACGCTCCTGGGAAGCGGCGGCAATGACACGCTGATTGGTGGTTCGCGTGCTGACGTGCTGATCGGCGGCAATCGAGCGTCCTCAGCCTCCGGCGTTGATAGTCTGTCAGGCGTAGCTGGAAACGACCTGTACGACGACGACAGCAACGATGCGCGAGTGGCCAACGTCGGTGATCAGGTCATCTCTAACATCTTCACCCAGTTACCGACGTGGATTGATGCGCTGTAGGCGCGGTATTGCCGGCAAGGGAATGTTCAAGAACCAATCGAAACCATCGTTCCGGTTCGGTTCGTTCCACGGAGTGCCACAGTAAAGCTGAGCGGCTCCGTATAGGAAATTGGTAGACCACAGGACTGAAAATCCTGGTGTCGCCGGTTCGATCCCGGTGTTGCCTTGTTGATGATCTGAGTTGCCCTTGCATCAGCCCCTGGGCGTCGGACGGCCCGACGGGAGAGGGTGGACCGTCCGACGCAAACAGGAGCGAAACTATCGCGAGTGGCTCAGCAGGGATGAGCTTGTGCAGGGGCTCTCAAAGCCGCTCGCGATGGAAAAGAGGCGGACGACCCTGCCCGAGGAGGGTCGTCCGACGAAGATCAGAAGACTGATCCTCGACACCACCGGTGCAGCAGTGGCGCTCTCTCAAGTGTACGTTACGTTTGTGCAGTTTCAAGTTGAGAGATCTGGCGAAAGGGTAACGCTCGCGGTACCTGGACATAAAATCCGTGCAAGTGGACCTATGAGCCAAAGTCTCAATCGCCGCCGCCGCTGAACCGATACAAATGTCATCTGGCTGGTGTCAGTCGGCGACCGGCCCATATCGCTTGGCTTGATCACCAGTCAGAAGAGTCAACCGCAGGATTGGCTCGGGTCGCCCGTGCTCAACGCCGCTATCGGGCAGTCACCGCGTTATCGCTGTCCGGTGGCAACGCGTTCGAGCGCGGGCGACTTCACTTTGCCGACCGGGAGCCGCTGTTTGCCTCGCCCTAAATCAACTCGCCAAGTCATCAAGGAGTGCTTGAGACGGGCTTTTGAAGTTCTCGAGTGAAGGGTGGCATCAACGGCGCCGCCTCTGTACTCGCTATCGGTATGAGTCGCAGTCAATGCGGTGCTGCCGTTGAGTGACTTTGTCGTTGTTTCGTCAGGCTCATGACGGCAAACTCTGAAGCGGCGTAGTGGATCGATCCATTGGCAACGGTTTGTTGGTGCTCCATGTCTCGAAAAATGCTGGTTTGGTTCGTGCTCTTGCCCCTGACGCTGGGGGTTGTGGCGTCACCCTGTGTCGCGTGGGCAGACCAAAAGAAGAGCAATAAGAATTCGGCTCAGGAGAAGAAGGACGACGCGCGGATCAAGCAGCAGACTGAAGAAGCCCAACGCGCGCAGAAAGAACTGCAGAGCGAGGAGCGCGAGTTGGCTGACGCGGAGAAAGATCTCACTCAAGTTCAAGCCGCGTTGAAGAACGCCGGACGTGAGGAGGAGGCGACGCGTGATCGTGTCGAGACGGCTCAGGGACGCACGATCGGAATTGATCGGGCGATACGAGAGCAAACCGAAGCGAAGAAGAGTTTTGATGCAGCGGCAGCTCCGGTGCTGGCGGCTCTGAAGGATTCAGCAGCTTACAAGGCTGCAAAGACTCGAGCCGAGAAGGGGCATCAGGAACTGAAGCAGATCGCGGCGCAGACGGAGCTGACCGCAGAGGAGCGACGTCGTCGAGAGGCAGCTGCGAATGCGGACGCGTTGGCTATCGCGAATCTAGAAAAGGAAACTCTGGACGGTCACGCCGACATCAAAGCTCTCAAGACCAACGCCGACGAGGCGGCTCAACGCGTGCAGGAGCTACGCAGTCGGATCAAGTCGGCTGTGGACAAGGATTCGACAGTCCGCGCGGCTCGTGACGCGACCAGCAAGGCTCATGATGTTGTCGAGGCAGCACAGCGTCGAGTTGCTCAGCAACGCGCCAAGGTAGCGAACACTCGCACCAAGCTGGCGAAAGAGTCCGGCGATGTGGCTCAGGCCAAAGCCGCCGACAAGGCCAACGATAACAAGAAGCCGAACAACAAGAACAAGAAGTAAGTGGCTACTCAGCCAGAGCCGGCACAGACTCCGGAGCATCGATCGGTTCGATTGATGCGCCGAGTTCGTGCACTCGCCGCAGCAGAGCTTGTGGCAACAGGCATTCGAAGATGACTTCGGTGTCAGTGTACTTCTGGCTTTGAATCTGAGCGTGTTCTGCCAGGAATGCTCCGATACGGCCGTTCGCGACGTTACCAGTCAGCCGCACATGGGCAAAGCCATCACCGAGCCGCTTGGCCACCGCCAGAGCCAAACGATCTAAGCCTTCGCCAGATGCGGCGCTGACGACGACCGCGTGTTCATGACGAACTCGCAAGACGTCGACAATCGATCGATCGGCGCAGGCGTCGCACTTGTTAAGCACCAGCAGCATGTTGGAGTGATCGACGCCGATCTCATCCAGCACCTGATGCACGGTATCAATCTGAAGTTCAGCTTCGGGATGACTCGCATCCACGACGTGCAGCAGCAGGTCGGCATGGCGCGCTTCTTCCAATGTGGACTTGAAGGACGCGACCAGATGGTGGGGTAGCTTGCGAACGAACCCGACGGTATCGCTCAGCAACACGTCTCCCCAACCCGTGATCCTCCATTTGCGGGTGCGCGTATCAAGTGTCGCAAAGAGCTGATCTGCGGCGTAGACGTCCGCGCCGGTTAGTGCGTTCATCAGCGTGCTCTTGCCGGCGTTCGTATAGCCGACGAGTGACACCGTCTTGTGATCACGACGTTGAGCGACCATTCGCTGCCGGTGTTTCTCCACCTCAGACAGCTTGCGCTTCAGTTCATCGATTCGCTTATCGATCAAACGGCGGTCGACTTCGAGCTGCTTTTCACCAGGACCGCGACCGGCACCGATACCGCCTTCGATACGTTCCAAGTGGGTCCACATGCGTTTCAGTCGTGGGCGCAGATAAAGCAACTGGGCCAGTTCGACCTGCAGCTTCGCTTCGTAGGTGCGGGCTCGACTGGCAAAGATATCCAGAATGACTTCGCTGCGATCCACAATGACCCGGTTCAGTTCCTTCTCAAGATTGCGTCCCTGACTTGGGGAAAGGTTGTTGTCGAAAATGACAACTTCCGCGTCGGTGGAATCGAGTAGCTCCTTGAGTTCTGCGAGCTTGCCGCTGCCTATCGCGGTGGCGGTATCAAGAGTTTGCCGCCGCTGAGTCATCCGCCCCACAATTTCAACACCGGCGGTTTCTGCCAAGCCTTGAATTTCGCTGAGCGGGTCTTCGTACAGATCCTTTTCGTCCTGCTCGATAACACCCACCAGAAAGCCGCGCTGGTGCTGGATCTTTAACTCGTCGCGATTCGCTTGTGACAAACTGGGGTTCCTCAGGAAGCGGCAGTTCACCAGCGGTCACGCAGGTGGATTGCCGCAGGGATTGGAAGGCTGGCATGCGTCGCGGGTTGCGACCGCAAACATGTAACGAGTTTCCCGGACGCTGCCAAATCGTAGGCAGCAGACACTCTCGTTCAGTTCCGAGTTCGCGGTCGTTCTCGACAAGGAGATCATACGAACTCAACAGGTCTGTCGATTGGTTTTCTGCAGCCGGTACACGAAAAAAGCCTCGTCTGATTTCGCAGGCGAGGCTTCGGATTGTTGAGGTCTTATTAGTTTATCAGTCAGCGGCCTGGCCTACTTGGCATCCCACCACCAGCGACGAGCGGGAAGTTCCGACTTGGCGTGAGCCTGATCGGCGGTAGTTTCGACTTTGGCTGCGTTCTTGAAAACGTTCTGATCGTTAATGACCGCTCCCAAGTCGGCTCGCACACCGCCTGCCACCTGCACGACCACGTCACGACCACGGTAGACGCGGTGATTGACCACGGATTCCACTTCACGCGGCACTTCGAACCGGGCGGTCTGATAAGCACCGTCCGCAGCAAAGACACCGTAGTTGAAGCCAACTTTGCGAGCAGCGCCCTGATTGTGAATCAACGAAGCCACCAGCGAGAGATCGAAGACGTTCTTCAGGTCGGCGAACACCAGATCGTACTTGGCCAGTTCGTCGTACTTCTCGGTGAACTTCTCGGCAAACAAGCGGTTCGCACCTTCCGACTGTCCGGTCTGAACTTGTTGACCCAGATCGTTCAGCAATTGATTTTCGGACTGGCAGAGCACTGACGAGCCAACGAATTCGAAGCCGTTGCCGTCTTTCGAATGCAGCACGGAATCGTACTTCATTGTCAGCCACCAACGCAGGGCGTCCAGCTTGCCGGATTTCTGCTCTTCGGCGGTGAAGAGATCGAAGACGCTCGGAATCTTGGCTTCTGGATAACGGCCAATGCCCACGAGCTTCATGCGGTAGTCGGCTTCGATGATCACGCGAGCGACGCGCGATTCCGGATTAATGCCGCTGTAGACGATGTCCTGGCGGCCGAGTTGCTGCTGAGCATGCGTCGCAAAGTTGCGAACGCCGCTGCCAGCCGCGAGCGGCGACTTCGAGCTGCGCTCCACGAAATCCTTCAGCTTCTTCAGGCCTTCCTGACGCGGATTGATCGAGCATGAGAAGTGACGTTGCTCGTTGGTCGTGAATGCTCGCAGCACGTCGACAAAATCATCCAGGCGAGCGACTGGCTTGCCGGTTTCGGTGCCGACTGGAACGCCCGCATCGTTGTACTTCCAGGCTTCGGCCTTGCCAGCGAGCACAATGTCGCCGTCCTGCGGATACAGGAACATGTGAGTGATCTGTGTCAGGCCACCCATCAGCTGCATGGATTCCGGAATCGGCTTGCCTTCAGATAGACGAGCGGCGACCGCATGTTCCAGACGTTTGAGCGAGATGACTCGCATATCCGTTGACTGGGCGAGTTCTTCGTTCAGAAGCGCGGCACGAGCCTTCGCTCCCAAGTCCTTCAGACGACCAGTCTGCTCTTCCTTCGACACTTTCAGCATCACGCCCGTAGGGTCGACGCGAACACCCTGATCGAACGACGAGATTGTGCCTGTACCGTCGCCAGCCGCTTCCCAGCCGCCGCTAGTTTCTTCCTGAATCAACTGCATCAGGGGGCCGAAGTCCGCCTGAGCACCACCGGCCAGGCCTCGCTGGCCAGCCACGTTGCGGCGCGCCTGCTGCTGCTGGGTTTCATCCGTCATCTGGCGAATGGAGCCCGAGGCCGAGCTGACATCACCGGCTCGGACTTGAGCGTCCGCGACCATCGCCAGCAGCGTTGATTTCTCGGCAGGGTCAGCAGCCAGCTTGGCCAGCTTCAGGGCGCGGCCGAACTCGCCGAACTCCAGGTGCTTCGCCACGGCGACATGACGTTCCTCGGAATTCGCAGGCACAGCGGCGCTGACTGACGAAGCTCCAGCAGCGACCGTCAGCCAGAATGCCATCAAACTCACGGACTTCCTTGACCCTAAAGTGCGTCGCAGGGACCACAGCATCGCGTTTCTCCCGGGGTGACGCCGGCGTGTTGCCGGTGTCGGGTGAATCCGACAGTCATGAATTGTCAGGTGATGAGACCGAGTCAGAGGAACTGAACCTACAACTCTATTGAATTCTGCCCCAAGATCCTCACCAACCGAGCAACCGTCAAGAAGTTTCACTGGATTCTGGCCACTGACTGCCAAGCTGATAGCTACGCATGGAACGACCGGAGAGGTTTGTCAGGCCGGTTGATCTGCATGGGCAAGTCGTATGAAGCGGGCAGCCACAGCCGTGCTCAGAGACCTGACGGCACAGTTACGAAACACCTCCCTGGCGTAGGGTACGTCTGGCGATCGGCTTGCGGGTGGCCGCGTCAGAATCCGTTTTCGAGCGTCTGTGCCTCCTGTCGGGAGGTAATTGACCCGTCACAACCGGCCTCCCTTTTGGCGGAATTGAGTAAATGAACCGCCATCTCAACTGACATTCCTGCCACACGCGACATTGCGGGATAGGGTCTTTGTGAGCTGTCGAGAAGCGGGGATGGCGCACGGTGTCACAACGGTTGTGTTGATTTCACCGGCAGCGCGATGCCCGTGGCTCAAGTCTCAGCGGGGAAGTGCTCATGACTCATTCCAGCGTGCTAGTGAAAGCGGACGGCGATCTGGTCGGAGAGGCCAGCGTGCGCTTCAAGAGCCAATTACTGGAAGCGATGCAGAGCAACCTCAACGAGATCGTCATCGATTTAAGCCGTTCGCAAGTCATCAACGGTCATGGGGCGGCAGCCATTCTGATGGCTCGCAACTCCGCGGAGGTTACTGGCCGGACGTTAAAAGTAAGGCTGGGGCGGGTCCGTCAGATGGGGTTTGCGAAGATCACCGGAATCGACTCCATGCTCGTTGATGAACCCATCGGAATGTTATGTGACGGAGTTTGACCGCATTTGTGTTTGAGACTTCGCGACCCCGGACTGAATCCGGACGTCGCGACATACCCGTGGAAGCAGAGTCGGACCAACTCTGGAAGCAATTTGCTCCCGAAATCTTCACAGGACGAATCCATGTTTGAAGACAATGTAGAAATCATCAACGAGTTCGTCATCGAAGCCTGCGAAGGAATGGCCGAGATCGAAAGCGACTTGCTAGCCATTGAAGCCAGCGCGGCTTGCGTTGATATCGATCGGGTCAACAAGGTCTTTCGCGCGATCCATTCCATCAAAGGCGCCGCGGGTTTTCTGGGACTGTCTCGCATTAGCGAACTCTCGCACTCTCTCGAAAACATTCTGAACTTGATGCGTGCATCGGAACTTAAGCCGACACAACAGCGCATCAATGTGCTGCTGCGGGCCGCCGATCAGCTGAAGTCACTTGTTGACGACGTGCACAACTCTGAATCGGCGAACATCGACATCTGCCTGCAAGACCTCGCAAAGGTCGCGACCGGGGATGATGCAGCTGCCGAAACCAACGCACCGTCCAGCGAGCAGAAGCCCGTTGCCGCGACACCCGCACCAACAGCCTCCGCCGGTAACGCAGTCATCATTCCGTGCCGCGTCGAAGAATTGCCGATTGCCGTCGATCGTCAGCAACTGCAGGAAGCCTGGGCGGCAGATCGTTCGGTCTTCGTGATGGACTTCGACATGATCAAGGACCACAACCTGTCCTTGAATGTGTCCGAGTTGGGTGAGCGTCTGGCCGACATTGGCGACATTCTGGCCACGCAGGTCTCACGAGAAGCTCTGGGAGAACTGTCCGATTCGGCACCGGCGCCGGCGTCATTGCCGTGCCTCGTCGTGATTTCGACAGTCCTGAAGCCAGAACCGTTCGCTCGCTTCTGGCGCCTGCCAGCCAACAGCCTCTACATCTTGTCGGACTCGGCTCCGGCCGGACAGTTCCGCCGTCGCACAACGCCTGATTCACCAGCCAAGACATCTGCTCCGGCTGCGGCAACGCCCGCGGTTGCTGCAGCTGTTCCAGCACCTGCGGTCGTATCGACTCCGGTGCCTGCGCCAGTAGCCGCACCCATCGTCCCGACTCCTCGTTACGAAGTCGTTGCCGCGGCAGCGCCCGTAGCGCCTGTCAGCGCTCCCGTTCCTCAAGTACCTACTCCGGTTGCTCACGCACCGGCTCCTGTAAAACCAATGGTGACCCCGGTGGAAGAGACGAAACCTCAAGAATCCAAGATGGTGGCCAAGCCCTCAGCGGCACCGGCTGAATCGTCCAAGAACGATAACAATATCCGCGTGGCGGTAGCCGTGCTGGATCGTCTGATGAACCTGGCGGGCGAACTGGTGCTTAGCCGCAATCAGTTGTTGCAGGTGCTCGAACAGCATGAGTCGCGGATGCTGGAGTCCGTCGGCGCACGCATCGATCAGGTCACCAGCGAACTGCAAGACACCATCATGCAGACGCGCATGCAGCCGGTTGGCAATGTCTTCAATCGGTTCACGCGAGTCGTTCGCGATCTCAGCAATACTCTTGGCAAGCAGATCCAGCTGAACATCGAAGGTCAGGAAGTTGAACTCGACAAAACGATCATCGAAGCGATCGGCGATCCGCTGACGCATCTGATCCGCAACTCCGTCGATCACGGCATTGAGAAGCCGGAAGTACGAACTGCGAACCGCAAACCGGCGCAAGGCACGGTGCATCTGCGAGCGTTCCACGAAGATGGCAAAGTCAACATTTCCATCGAAGACGACGGAGCCGGAATTGACGCTCGCAAGTTGCGTCGCAAGGCCGTCGAGAAAGGCCTGCTGACTCAGGAGAAAGTTGACGCGATGAGCGATGCCGAAGCATTGAAGCTCATCTTCCTGCCGGGCTTCTCAACCGCCGATCAGATCACATCGGTCAGTGGACGCGGCGTCGGCATGGATGTGGTGAGGAAGAACATCGAGAAACTGGGCGGCTCGATCGACATAGATACCGACGTTGGTCGCGGGACGAC
>CAYLTY010000207.1:0-15506 GCA_964386705.1 uncultured Planctomycetaceae bacterium | reverse complement strand
GCCTGGCCGCTTTGGCTTTAGCTCACTCAGGGGCGGCCTGGATTGTCCGCCCTACGTTCACGCGACGTAATTGCTTCGTAGCTGGGACGCCCTCGTCCGAGCGGGAGCCACGCGTGATACGGCCCGGACGAGGGCGTCCAGGCTACATTCAATAATCGGTGCCGCTGCATGCTCATACCAAGCTCAGATTTGAGCGATGGAGTGCTCCGACGGGCCGGAGCACTCCAGGTTATACGTGTCCCTGAAATTAACGGCGCCCGTAACCTCACTACTTGATGAGCCGCAACGCGCTAGCGGCGGGTGATTGATGCGGTGGGAACGGACATGACCAGAACCGGCGGCTAGCGCCTTGCCGCTCATGAAGCGCAGTTTATTTCTGTGATCCGTATTATACCAGCACTTCGTTGACCACTCGGGCGGGGCGGCTGTTGGTGATGACTTGCTCCTGGCCGTTGTGCAGGTAGATCAGATGCTGATGATCCAGGCCGAAGAGTTTTAGCAGGGTCGCCTGATAATCGTTCGGGGTGACGATGTTCTCGACGGCGCGGTGGCCGACTTCGTCTGTCTGTCCGAAGGTCATACCCGGTTTGATACCTCCACCCGCCAGCCAGATACTAAATCCCTGACCGTTATGGTCGCGACCGGCTTTGGCGGGGTCGCCTTGTACGACGGGCAGGCGACCGATCTCACCGCCCCAATGCACCAGAGTATTTTGCAGCATGCCACGCTGCTTCAGGTCTTTTACTAGAGCTGCGGCCGGTTGATCGGTGCGGCGGACGATATTTGGTAAATTCGATTGGATATTCTCGTGATTATCCCACGGCTGGCCGGAGTGGAAGAGTTGCACAAAGCGCACGCCGCGTTCGACCAGACGCCGGGCGATGAGGCAGCGGGTGCCGTACTCGCGCGTTTCGTTGCGGTCGAGGCCGTACATCTCCTGAGTCGCCTTCGTTTCCTGCGAAAGATCCAGTGCCTCGCGGGCTGAGGTCTGCATGCGGGCGGCGAGTTCATAGCTCGCGATGCGGGCTTCGAGGTCCGCTTCGCCGGGATGTCGCTCCAGATGCTGACGGTTCAACGTCTGCAGCAGCGCCAGGTTTTGTTGCTGGGGCTCACCCTTCAAATGCGCCGGTGGTTCGAGGTTCAGGATGCGCGGCTCTTTGGCCCGCAGCACCGTGCCCTGAAACATCGCGGGCAGAAAGCCGTTGGACCAGTTGGTCACGCCGTCAACGGGATGTCCGCCCGGATCGCTCAACACCATGTACGCGGGCAGGTTCTGAGATTCGCTGCCCAGCCCATACACCAGCCAGGAGCCAAACGTCGGACGCCCGACCACTCCGGGAATGCCACCGTGGAAGTACCGAATGGAAACCTCGTGCCCGTTCGCTCCGGTGTGCATGCTGCGGATCAGGCAGATGTCGTCCACGATGCTGGCCAAGTGCGGCAGCAGCTCAGAGAGTTCCGTCCCGCAGTCGCCGTGTTTGCTGAATCGCCACGGCGAACCCAGCAGCTTCTTGCTCGCCTGATTCACGAAACTAAAGTGCACATCGCCCGAGTAGTCCGTCCCGCTGAATTTGGTCAGTTCTGGCTTATGGTCCGTGAGGTCCATGTGCGATGGACCTCCATGCTGGAACAGCGAGATCATGGCCGTCGCCTGAGCCGGAAACTGCGGCTGCTTGGGCTTCAGGTCCATCACCTGCTTCTGCTTGGCCAGCAGCGGCGGCACAGCCAGCAACTGCTCTTGTTGCAGCAGCCAGGCGAGTGCGACAGCTCCAACACCCATCGCGTTATCGGACAGAAACTGGCGGCGAGAGGTAGGCAGCATCGGCAGGTCCTCGCGGAAAACAGGCAGGGGAGTGCCACTATAGTCGGTCGGACTGGTCAACTGGCTACAGTGAGTGCCCGAATCCGCCTGATTCTGTGGGCTGGAATGGCAGGGCGAGGCTTCCGCTGAGCCAGCGTTACGTCGTTGCTGGCCCTCGCACCCATCCGCAGGCGGCTCAGCAGGAGCCTCGCCCTCCCGAACGGAGCTGGATGCCGCGCGTAGGGCGGACAATCCATTCCGCCAGACAGAGAACCGAAGAAAAGACGGACAGGATTGTCCGTCATACATTTCGGCGGCGACTACGGCGTATCCGCCACAGTGTTCCGGTAACCGGCCAGCGCCTAAGATTCGTCCGCACGGAGCGGCATGTCGCGCGGCGCGGGTTGCGCTCCTCACTTTTCTTCGTTGTTTGCTTAGAGACTCATGAACTCCACCGATCTGAAGAGCAGCGTTTCCGCCCTGTACGACCCCGAGATCAATCGCACCTTTGGTGAACTCGGGATGATCTCGAAAGCCGAAGTTCAGGCGAACGGAACGCCCGTCGTTGAAGTCGAGCTACCGACGCCCGCCTATCCCGGCCGCGAACGCATTTCGCAGGCCATTCAGTCGCTCGTCAGCCAGAAGTGGCCGGGCTCGCCAGCAGCTCAGGTGAGCTTCACCTGGATGGTGCGCGGCAAGGACTCAGGCGGCAAAATCGGCCTGCGAATCAAGAACGTGATTGCCGTCGGCAGCGGCAAGGGCGGTGTCGGCAAGAGCACCACTTCGGCCATGCTGGCGTATGGGCTGAAGTCGTTCGGAGCCAAGGTTGGCTTGATGGATGCCGACGTCTACGGGCCCAGCATTCCGCACTTGTGCGGCGCGTCGGGACAGCCGGAGATGGTCGAGCATCGCGGTCCCGATGGTCAGGTCGTGCCGCGCATTCAGCCGATCGAAAAGAACGGCGTGAAGCTGCTGTCGATGGGCTTCCTCGTGAAAGAAGATCAGGCAGTCATCTGGCGTGGCCCGATGCTGCACAAGCTGCTGACGCAGTTCCTCGCTCAGACCGACTGGGGCGATCTGGATTATCTCATCATCGACTTGCCGCCGGGAACCGGTGACGTGTCGCTGACGCTGTCGCAATTGCTGGGCTTGGCTGGTGCCGTCATCGTCTGCACGCCGCAGAAGGTCGCACTGCTGGACGCCGTGAAGGCCATCAGCATGTTCAACCAGGTGAAGATCCCGGTACTGGGCATCGTCGAGAACATGACCGGCGAAATCTTCGGTCGCGGCGGCGCGAAGGATCAGGCCGTGAAGTCGAACATCCCGTTTCTCGGAGAGATTCCGATCAACGCCAGCGTCCGCGTGCTCGGCGACGAAGGTCGCATTGCGGACCTCTTCAAAGAAGATAGCCCGGTGCGCGAGCCCATGCTGCAAGTCTGCCAGACGATTGCCATGCAGGTCGCCAAGAGCCTGCTGGAGACCCCGGAATTGCCTTCATTGGAGATTCTGTAGGGTGGCAAGCGGCCTATTCATCGCAGGCCCGGTGTGAATCAAGGGACGAAAGGGACCACAAGGACCTAAGGATTGGGGGACACCTTCGATGCAGCACCCATTCAGCGATCTGCCGGAGTTCGCCAGCCTTGCGGCAGATCGCGGGATCGTGCGCATCCCGATGGAGCAGGACGTTCCATTCACGCCGCGCGTCCGTGCGCTGATCGACTCGGCTGAGTTCCAGCGACTGCGGCATGTGTCGCAACTGGGTGTCGTGTCGCACGTCTATCCCGGTGCGACGCATACTCGCTTTGAGCACGCGCTGGGCGTCTTTCACAACGCCATTCGCTACCTCTGGCAACTGGGTCGCGATCCGCGTTTCTGTGCCCTGATTGATACGCATCATGCCGAGTTGCTACTCGCCTCGGCGTTGCTGCACGACATCGGACATTGGCCGTTCTGCCATCCGATTGAGGATCTGTCGCTGCCCGGCATGTCGGCGCACGAGTCACATGCGGCCGAGTTCCTCAAGCCCGAAACAGAGCTCGCTCAGGCCCTGCGCGAGGAATGGCACATCGACCCGGCGGAGGTCCTGGATGTGCTCGTCGCACGGACTGATCGGCCGGAACTGCGAGTGCTCCGTTCGATCCTGTCCGGCCCGATCGACATCGACAAGCTCGACTATCTGGAACGCGACAGCCTGCACTGCGGCGTGCCTTACGGACGTCACTTTGACAAGCATCGGCTGATTCAGTCGCTGGTGCTCAACGAAGCTGGCGACGGGCTGGCGATCAATCAGAAGGGCAAGACCGCCGCCGAACTGATGGTCTTCGCCCGGTACGTGATGTTCTCGGAAGTCTACTGGCATCATGCGGTTCGTGCGGCGACCAGCATGTTCCAGCGCGGCTTCTTTGAACTGCACCCGCATCTGGACCTGAGCTCGCTCTTCCGCCTCAGTGAACCGGACATGATTCGCCTGCTGCGTCAGACGGCGAAGGGCACATCGGCTGAGTCCATTCTCGAAAGCCTGCTCGGCCCGCGCCGCAGTCTCTATAAGCGAGTGGCTGAGTACAGCCATTATGAATCACAGGAACTCTATAACCTGATCGCACGACGTCCGTATGCCGAACTAGTCGAATGCTGCCGCAGACTGGTCGAAGAGATCAATCGCCGCGGCCTGCTGGGTACCGAGCAACTCAGCCCGACCGACATCGTGATCGACGCTCCGCCCGTGCACCGCGAAATCGAGTTCCGAGTCTCAATCTACTACCCGAAAGAAGACGCCTACCGCCCGCTGGGCTCCGTCAGCCCCGTCGTCGAAGCACTCGCTCGCACTCAGTTCGACGACTACGTCAAACGAGTCCGCATCTTCGCCCGCAAAGACGTCTCGAAGCAGTTGGCTCAGCACCCTGATTTCGAAGCGCTTCTGCGCGCGGCTTGCGAACCGGGCGTTTGATGCTTGCGTGATCTCGCGATACTGACCTGCCTGCCGGTGCTTGGTAACTTCCTTTGCGTGAGATCAAACAGCTCCCGCACTCGTCATCAACATGCAACCAAAGTCCGTTTACATTCACGTTCCGTTCTGTGCCCATCGCTGCGGTTACTGCGACTTCACGGTCATTGCCGGGAAAGATCACCTCGCCGGGAGCTATCTGGAAGCACTCGAACGTGAGATGTCGTCCGTGGGGCAGAGACCGGAACTGGAAACGATTTTCCTTGGTGGAGGCACACCCACGCATCTGGCGCCGTTGGAACTTGCGCGGTTGATGGAGCTCATTCATCAGCGGTTTCACTTGAGCGCGAACTGCGAATTCAGCGTTGAAGCGAACCCTTGGGGCCTGACGGACGAAAAGCTCGACATCCTGGCCGATGCGGGCGTGAATCGGTTGAGCCTCGGCTTGCAGTCGTTTGATGCGACGATCCTGGAGACACTCGAACGCGATCATCGGCAGCCCCACATTCTGGATTGCGTCGCCCGACTGCGGCGGCGTTTCACGAATTTTGCTTTCGACCTGATTTTCGCCGTGCCCGGCCTGACGCTCGACCTGTGGCGGCAGACGCTGCAAACGGCGATCGACCTGCAGCCGCAGCACATTTCGACCTACGGCCTGACGTTTGAGAAGGGCACTGCGTTCTGGACGCGTCGCCTGAAAGGTCAATTGGAACAAGCCAACGATGAGCTCGAACGCAGCATGTACGCCGCTGCGATGGACGATCTGCAGGCCGCCGGGTTCGAGCAATATGAAATCTCCAACTTCGCGAAACCCGGCTACCGTTGCCTCCACAACCAAGTTTATTGGACGGGCAAGCCGTACTGGGCTTTCGGTCCTGGCGCCGCGAGGTATCTCGACCATACGCGCAGCTTGAACCACCGCAGCGTGACCGCCTGGATGCAGAAGGTGCTGGCTGGTGAACCCGCGCTCTACGAAAGCGAAACGCTGTCTCCCGAAGATCAGGCGCGCGAAGCATTGGTGCTCGGGTTGCGCCGCAACGAAGGCGTTGATCGCTCGGAATTCGCTGTCCGCACTGGCTTTACAGTCGAATCTTTGATCGAAAGCGAGCTCCCCCGCATGCTGCGCCGCGGTCTGGTTTGGGACGATCAAACCCGCATCGGACTCACCCGCGAAGGCCGCTTCATTGCGGACTACGTCGTTGGTCAGATGCTGTAGATGTGTCGGTGAGATCCGGAACACGGACTCTCCGTCGACGCTCTCACATTACTGCTCGAACTGAGGCCAGCCGCACACTACGCTCTCGGCCGGTTTCTCCGCGGTACGGACGGCTTGATTCGCTCTTCGCCGTTCAGCGGCGTCCGTTTGTTGTTCACTCTTCCCGATTGAAGGGTTTCTGGTCATGCGCGACTTGCGAGCGTGGTGTGTGGTGGCGGTCGGGTTCCTTGGTTCGAACTTCGCGGTCTCGGCCGCCGAACTGGTGGGGACACCTCAAGAACGCCTGCTGAAGGACATCCAGTATCTGTCCTCGGATGAACTCGAAGGTCGCGGCGTCGGTACCAAGGGGCTCGACCTGGCTGCGGACTACATCCTGAAGTCGTTTTCCGATGCCGGTTTGAAAGTGAATGCCGTCAACGGCGGGGCGTTTCACAAGTTTGAAATGACGACTGGCGCGCGGCTCAAGGACGTGAACGTCCTCAAGCTGACCGGCCCGGAAGGTAAGGAACTCAGCTTTGAACTCGACAAGGACTTCAGCGTGATGTCCTTCGGCGGACAGGGCAAATTCAGCGGCGGAATTGTGTTCGCGGGCTACGGTATCAACTCCAAAGAGCCGAAAGAATCACCGTATAACGACTTCGACGGCATTGATATCAAAGGCAAGATTGTCATCGTCATGCGTCGCAATCCGCAGCAGGAAAATCCCAAAGGTCCGTTCCGCGGCCCTAACGCGATGCACGCTGCGGTGACAGCGAAACTCAACGCCTGCGTGAATGGCGGAGCTGCCGCGATGGTGCTGGTTAACGAGCCTTATTCAATCGCCCAGGAAGGCGAGAAGAAGTTTGATACTGCAAATAATTTAATTGCCAAATTCTCCAAGGAATTACTGGCTGCGGATGCGAATTCAGACGCCTATAAAAAATCACGCGAGCAACTGGCGGACGCACTCAAAAAACTCGACGAAGCCGGCAAGGTCGCTCACGCGGGCGGCGAAGATGTTCTACTCAAACTGCCCTATGCCGGTTACGGCAAGGACGGTTCGATTCCCGTCGTGCACATCACGGCCGCGAAGTGCAATGAACTGCTGCAGGCGGCGATCAAGAAATCGCTGAAGGACATTGAGGCCGAGATCGATTCCCGTCTGAAGCCGCAATCGATCGAACTGAAGGGCTGGACGGCGACCGGCGAGACGAACGTCGAACGCGTGCGTTCCGAAGTTAAGAACGTGCTGGCGGTTCTCGAAGGCGAAGGCCCGCTGGCTGACGAATCCATCGTGGTCGGTGCTCACTACGATCACGTGGGACGCGGCGGCGAAGGCTCGCTGGCTCCGGGTTCCAAGGAGATTCACAACGGTGCGGACGACAATGCTTCCGGCTCGGTGGCGCTGCTCGAAGTGGCCCGCCGCCTAGCCGCCCGCAAGGAAAAGCTGCCGCGGCGAGTCGTCTTCATCGCGTTCACGGCGGAAGAGCTGGGGCTGATCGGCTCGGCCAAGTACGTTGAGAACCCGGCCATTCCGCTCGACAAGACGATCGCCATGTTCAACATGGACATGGTGGGACGGCTCACCGACGACGCTCTAACCGTTTACGGCGTCGGCACTTCGCCCACGTTCAAGGACGAGCTGACGAAGCTCAACGAAAGCCGCAACTTCAAGCTGGTCCTGAAGCCGGAAGGGCAGGGCCCCAGCGATCAGACCAGCTTCTACATGAAGAAGATCCCGGTGCTGCACTTCTTCACCGGCACGCACAGCGACTACCACCGCCCCAGCGACGACTGGGAGAAGATCAACGTGCCCGGCATGGATCGCATCACCGGCATGGTGGAAGACCTCGTCGTTCAGACGGCAGTCACGGAGAAGCGTCCGGCTTACGTCGAAGTGAAGGGTACCGCCCAGATCAATCGCGGCGGCAATCGTCCCTACGTGGGCACGATTCCGAACTTCGGCAGCGAGGAGAAAGGCTACGCCATCAGCGGAGCCGCTCCGGGCAGCCCGGCGGATGTCGCGGGCCTCAAGGGCGGCGACCGGATCGTCAAGGTCGGATCACATAACGTCAGTGATCTCAACGACTTCGATTCCGGCCTGCGGAACTATTCGGCCGGCGAAGTGGTCGACTTCACCGTCATCCGCGAAGGCAAGGAACTGGTGCTGAAGCTGAAACTGGCGGCACCTCGGTAGAGCATGCCGTGGGGCGGTGGGAATGGGACCCCTGGGACTCACGGGACCGATGCCGGTGGCTCTGCCTTGTGGCCCGCACTCTCCGTGTGCGGGTTTCTTGGGTCCGTCGGCACACGGAGAGTGCCGACCACAAGCGGCGGGACCGATGGTTTTGGGGCGGCACAGGCTGCCTAAATCGCCTGATTTCGGGTAGAATCTGCTCCGGCGACCGAGCTGTATCTGTTCATAACTTGTTGGCGGTCGGTGAAGAAATGTCGGCGTTGGACTGCGGATATCCACAGGCTTCGGGGAACCGCAAAATGAGCCCACATTCCTCCACAATCGACGCACCGTCCGTCACCACGCAGCCCACAAGTTTTGCACAGTGCTTCCGGTCGTTTGTTCGCTCGTAAAGTGTGATCTATCATTCGCTTCCCGCGACGCTGCTGAGGTTCTCCACACAATTCGCGGGAGCCTTACTACTGCTACTGTTTTATATCTTCTCGCTTAAGTTCCGAGGGCTCGTTCCGCGAGACTTCAGCATCGACAGGATCATCTATGTTGCTCAAGTGCCACCGTCCGAGTCTGACTGCGGCTCTGCAAACCGTAGCTGGCGTTGTGCCCACACGGACGCCCAAAGAGATCCTCAAGAACGTGAAACTCCAGGTTGGTGCTGGTAAAACCGTTCTGATCGGAACGGACCAGGAAATCGGCATCCGTCACGAAGTCAATGGAGTCGAAACGGACTCGACGGGCGAAGTGTTACTACCGACGACACGCGTGATTTCCATTCTGCGTGAATTGCAGGATGAGACCGTCGAACTGCATGCCACCGAGCGTTCGCTGACGATCAAG
The DNA here is from genome assembly GCA_964386705.1 of uncultured Planctomycetaceae bacterium. Lineage (GTDB taxonomy): Bacteria > Planctomycetota > Planctomycetia > Planctomycetales > Planctomycetaceae > AM-0621. The sequence goes on along the minus strand of CAYLTY010000207.1, from coordinate 6,535 downwards.
GGCGGGCATGCGGAATTTAAACTGGCTACGGAAGACCCGGCTGAATTTCCACCGGTACAGGCGTTTGAAGATCAGACTTATTACACAATTCCCGCCAAGCAATTACGCGAAATGATTCGCCGTACCATTTTTGCTACCGACGTGGAAAGCACGCGGTATGCACTCGGCGGCGTGCTGCTGGAATTGAGTCCCGAGAAAGCCACGTTGGCCGCGACCGACAGCCGTCGTCTGGCAGTTGCTACCGGCGGGTGTCAGGCCATTGGCGAAGTCGCGGTTGAGAACACGATGCCGGTTGTGCCGTCCAAGGCAATGAACCTCATCGAGCGTTCTTTGCCCGACAACGATGACCAGGCTCTGATCGCCATTCACGCCAACAACGTGCTGGTGAAGAGTGGCGGATCCACCATTTACAGCCGCCTGGTGGAAGGTCGCTTCCCCAGCTACGCGGCCGTGATTCCGCAGGACTTCAATGCTGCGATCGACTTCGTCGTCAGCCCGTTCTACGCGGCCGTGCGACAGGCTCAGATCGTGACGAATGAAGAAAGCCGCGGCGTCGATTTCACGTTTGGCAACGGCAAGCTGACGCTGTCCAGCCGCGCGGCAGATGTTGGTCAATCAACCATCGAACTGCCGATTGCCTACGAAGGCGAATCCATCACAATCACCTTCGATCCGAAGTTCGTCGCGGATTTCCTGCGAATTCTGGACGGCGGCACGTCGGTGAAGCTCAACCTGATCGACGGTGAAAGCCCGGCGGTATTATCAACGGAAGACGGTTATCGCTACGTGGTGATGCCGCTGTCGCGCGACCAGTAAACGGTCTTGATACTGCAATGGATGCAACCGAATGAGTGAACCGACTCCCCTTTCCGCGGCATTGGCCGAGCTGTTTGCCCGCAAGGGACTGGCTCGGGTGCAGGGGAACGCTCAACTGGTTTCTATCTGGAAGCAGGTCGCGGGTGAAGATGTCGCCGCGGCAACCAAGGTCACTGGATTATCACGCGGAGTATTAGAGATCGGCGTGGCGACTTCGGCATTGCTGAGTGAACTAGCGACCTTCAAGAAGCCCGCGTTGTTACTGAAGCTCAAGACAGAATTTCCGCAACAGAAGATTCGCGATATCAAGTTTCGCTTACGCAGTGACATTAAAACCTAAGAGGCCAATAAACTAACAAAGACGCTGTACAATCACCTGGGAGGGCGAGGCTCCTGCCGAGCCGTGGTGGATCGCGAATCCGGCTCGGCAGGAGCCTCGCCCTCCCAAATACAAGTAGCTCCCCTCGCCCCAGTAATCTGGGGAGAGGGGAGATTAATACACAATGTTACGTTGAGTCGGCAGCGATGCTGCACAATGCGATCACTGGCGAAACCAGTGACACCTAAATACTACGGATGGAACGCTCATGAGTAACGACGGCCAGCAGGAACAGAGCAGTCAGGAAGCCGATTACGGTGCTGGCTCAATTCGGGCTTTGAAGGGTATTGAAGGTATCCGCACGCGCCCGGCGATGTATATCGGTGATACCACTCTGCGTGGTCTGCATCACCTGGTGTATGAAGTTGTCGATAACAGCATCGACGAGGCCGTGAACGGGCATGCGAAGATCATCACCGTGAAGATCAACGGCGACGGCAGCGTGAGCGTCATCGACGACGGCCGCGGCATTCCAGTCGGTGCGATGAAGGATCAGGATGATCGTTCCGCCCTGGAAGTGGTGCTCACCGAGATTCACGCCGGCGGCAAGTTCGACCGCAAGGGCGGTTACAAAACGGGCACCGGCGGTCTGCACGGCGTGGGTATTACCGCTGTGAATGCCTTGAGTGAATGGCTCGAAGCCGAGATCCGTCGCGAAGGTCACGTGTGGACGATGGACTTCGCTCGCGGTGAAGTCACTCACGGTCTGCAGCGGCTGGGCGCGAGCGAAACGACCGGCACGAAGATCACCTTCAAGCCGGATTCGCAGATCTTCCCGGACACGAAGTTCGTCTACGATACCCTGGCGAAGCGTGTGCAGGACCTCGCGTTCTTGAATGCCGGAGTGCGGATCAAGCTGATTGACGATCTCACCGGTCAGTCCGATGAGTATTGTTATACGGAAGGCCTGACCGAGTTCGTAAAGCATATCAACCGGGCTGATACTGCATTGTTCCCGCAGGTGATCCGCATTCAGGGTCAGCAGGCGGATAACGAAGGTATCGTCGAAGTTGACGTGGCGCTGCAGTACACCGACGGTGCGGAAGAAAGCGTTCGCTGCTTTGCGAATAATATTCATAATATCGAAGGTGGTACGCACCTCAGCGGTTTCCGCAGTGCGTTGACTCGAGCGGTCAACAACTACGGCAAGAAAGCGGAACTCTTCAAAGATTATGTGCCGACCGGCGACGACCTGAAGGAAGGTCTGACGGTTGTCATCGCGTGTCGAATTCCTCATCCACAGTTCGAAGGTCAGACGAAGACCAAACTCGGTAACAGCGAAGTCGACGGTATCGTGACGTCGATCGTGTTCGAGGGACTGAATAAGTTCTTTGAAGAGAATCCGCAGATCGCGAAGATCATGTGCCAGAAGGCCGTGCTGGCTGCGGAAGCTCGTGAAGCTGCTCGCAAAGCCCGCGAAATGGTGCGTCGCAAGGGTGCGCTCACTTCGTCCGGACTGCCTGATAAATTGCGCGATTGCCGCAGCCGTGAATTGGATATCACCGAGCTATACCTCGTCGAAGGTGATTCGGCCGGTGGTTCGGCCGACACCGGCCGCGATTCGAACACGCAGGCGATCATGCCGTTGCGCGGCAAGATCCTGAACGTCGAGAAAGCGCAGCTCGTCAAGGTGCTGGACAACGCGGAAGTATCCAACATCTTCAAGGCGATCGGCATTCCGCCGGGCGCCGAACTGGAAGACGTCAACAAGCGACGTTACGGCAAAGTCATCCTGATGACCGACGCCGACGTGGACGGCAGTCATATTCGCACCTTGCTACTCACATTTTTATTCCGGCATATGCGCAAGCTGGTCGAGAATAATTGTGTGTATGTGGCTCAACCGCCGCTCTATCGCGTGCAGCAGAAGGCCAAAGTGCGTTACGTCGATACGCACGAAAGCATGATGACCCAACTGCTGGGACTGGGTCTGGACGGTGCTATCCTGAAGGTGGACGACGGCACGACGTTCGACGGCGACAACATGGGCAAGGTGGTGACACTGATTCGTCAGTTGGAAGAACCACTGGAAGCATTAGACCGCCGCGGCCTGGATCTGCGTCTGATCGCTGCCAAGCATCAGACGGCCGATGGATTGGTGCCGCGATATCGAGTCTTCCTCAGTCGCGAGCAACACTGGTTCGCGTCCAAGGACGAAGTTGATGCGTTCATCACTGCCGAAGAAGCCAAGCGTGGCCGCGAACTGGTCGTCGCCGCAGAAGGCACGCCGACTCACACAGAGGCTGATGCCGCCGCGAAAACGGAAGGGCAGCCGGCAACTCACGAAGACAATCTGCAGGTCATCGAGCTGCACGAAGTTCGCACCATCAACGAAGTGCTGAAGCAGCTCAAGGGCTACGGTATCAAGTTGCAGAACCTGGTCCCCGCCGGCAATCGCAACGGCGAACCTTACTACCCGTTCGAAGTCGTCAACGAAGACGGCAGCCACAAGCTGTCCAGTCTGCGTGAGCTGGCTCCGACGCTGCGAAAGATGGGTGAGAAGGGCTTGCGGATTACCCGGTTCAAGGGTCTCGGTGAAATGGACCCGGAAGAACTCTGGGAAACCAGCATGGACCCGGAAGCCCGGATGCTGCTGCGAGTCACCATGGAAGACGCCGCCGCCGCCGACGAAATGTTCCGCCTGCTGATGGGCGACGCCGTCGAACCCCGCCGCGAGTTCATCGAAAAGCACGCTTTGGACGTCAAGGATCTCGACGTTTAGCGTGATCCTGTTACTCACTTGTGGTCGGCACTCTCCGTGTGCCGACCACAAGTAAGTAGCATGGACGCTCCGTCCGTGCTGGATCGATGACGCACGGACGAGGGCGTCCATGCTACTTTTAGAGGTGCATCGATGTGGGATGAGCGTTATTCCGAGCCGGGGTTTGCTTACGGGGATCAGCCGAACGAGTTTCTCGCGGCGGTGGCGGGGCAGATTCCGCCGGGGCCGGTTCTGTGCCTTGGCGAAGGGGAAGGTCGGAACGCGGCGTTTCTGACGGGGCTCGGTCACCGGGTCGTGGCTGTCGACCAGTCGGCGGTGGGACTGGCGAAGGCTCGAGAGCTGGCTGAAAGTCGCGGGCTGAAGATCGAGACTTTCCAGGCAGACCTCGCCACGTTCGTCATCGAGCCAGCAGCGTGGGCAGGTATCGTTTCGATCTCCTGTCACCTGCCGACTTCGATTCGAGTTCCGTTGCACCGGTCGGTTGTCAGCGGCTTACAGCCCGGCGGCATGTTCATTCTGGAAGCCTACACGCCAGCGCAACTCGGCTTCGGCACTGGCGGGCCTCGAGACGTCGATATGTTGCCCACTTTAGCTGGATTGCGTACCGAACTTACCGGCTTGAAATTCTTGCATGCTGTAGAGATCGAACGCGACGTCTACGAAGGTCGTTACCACACCGGCCGTGCCGCGGTTGTGCAGATCATTGCTCAACGCACGAGTGTTGGTCTCTGATACTGTCTCGACACCACTGTGATTCCAAGTGGGCCATGCGAGATCACCCGACATGCAGGTTTGTTAGCTCAGGTGGCTGAGTTGCCATTTGATATTCGCGTTCGGATTAGTTTGATCCCTTCTAATCGGCGTTTTGTCGGCATTCTCCGGAGTGGCACACTTGTCCTCGCGGGCTGATTTCGGATGAAATGGTTTGACCCGCAATGGATGCTTGGAGACGTTCGATACCTGCCGGAACTTGAACTGCCCTCGCGTGAGGTTACTCGCCATGTCGCTGAATCGGCGTAAGTTTTTGCTGCTGTCCCTCGGTGGAGGAGCTGCAGCTGTTGGTGGATTGGCCGCTGCCGACCGCCTTCTGAAGAGCACCAATCAAGCTCTCACCGAGCACTCCCGGAAATCCTGGGCGTTAGGTTCCGACGTCACCATGACGGCGTTGGGAACCGATGCCACACACGCGAATCGAGCACTCGACGCTGCCTTTGCTGAACTGGAAACGGTCGAACGGGTGATGAGCCTGTATCGACCGGATAGCCAGATCAGCGTGCTCAATCGAGAGCGTGTTCTGCATCAGCCACACCCGTATCTCGTTGAAGTGCTGACGGCATCTGCTGAGGCGTCACGGCTATCCGACGGAGCGTTTGATATCACCGTGCAGGCTTTGTGGGACGCATTCGCGATAGCTCAGAAGCAAGGCCGACTTCCCTCAGATGATGAAGTTGGCAAGGCACGTCAGGCCGTTGACTGGCGTGCTGTGGAAGTCACGAAAGAGCGAGTGCGGCTGCTCTCTCCAGTTCAGGCGGTCACGTTGAATGGAGTCGCTCAGGGCTTTGCCGCTGATCGTGCTGTGGCGGCACTGCGAGCTCACGGCATCGAGCATGCACTCGTCAACGCGGGCGAAATCGGCTCGCTTGGGGCCAAGCCAAATGGTGATCCCTGGAAGGTCGGAGTGCAGCATCCTCGGCAACGAGAAGCCTTCGCGGCGCTGGCTGCTCTGAGCAGTCGGTGCCTCTCAACCAGCGGGGACTATGAGACCACGTTCTCGGCAGACTTCTCAAAGAATCACATCTTTGATCCACGCACCGGCCAATCGCCGAGTGAACTTGCCAGTGTGAGCATTGCCGCTCCGACTGCCATGCAGGCGGATTTGCTGAGCACCACCGCGATGGTGCTTGGTCCCGATCGAAGTCTGGAGTTGATCACTCAGCTTCCGGATGTAGACGCGTTGCTGATTCTGAAGAACGGCCGCACGCTGCAAACGAGCGGCTTTGCCGGCAACGCTTGAGATCCAGTTACCTAGACTGAGAACTCCAAAAGCGACGGTGTTGTCAGCCCAGCGAAGACTTAAGCCGCTCTTCATTCCGCAGATCAACGTTCGAGCGAGACTTCCTCATGAAATACATTGCGCTCCTGCTGCTGTTACCTGTTCTGCTCATCAGTACCGCTGCAGCTCAAACTGGTGGAGCGGCCAAGCAGGCCGGCACGAAAGCGGATCTGGATCAGCTCATCAATAAACTTGGCAAAGCACCGCCGGACTGGTTTCAAGCCACGAAGCTGAACTATCCGCAGTCGCTGGACCTCAGTTGGCCTGAGAAACCCGAAGGTGGCTGGAACAACCAGAAGAACGTCGGGCAATTTATCTGGGACGTGATCAATCCGAACCCCGGACGTTGGCGCGAGGGTGTGAAGCTGATGCATCATCTGCTGACGATGCACCAGAAGGATCCGGTGAAGCGTGAAAAGATCATGCTCACGATGGCCCACATGTACCACAACCTGATCGAGGACTATGGACGTTCAGCCTTCTGGTATCGGGCAGTTGGTGTGGAGAAAGATCCGGGAGAGTATTCATCTTAGTCCGTGGTGCTCGCCGAGTTTTATTGGCGCTT